>DATHWV010000383.1:0-14192 GCA_035460205.1 Ramlibacter sp. | reverse complement strand
CGCGGGTGCACCATCTTGATGAACTGCTTGAGCATCTGCTCGGTGACGGTGAAGTCGGCGATCACGCCGTCCTTCATCGGGCGGATCGCCTCGATGTTGCCCGGCACCTTGCCCAGCATGGCCTTGGCTTCGTGGCCGACGGCCTGGATGGTCTTCTTGCCCTGCGGGCCGCCTTCGTGTCGGATCGCGACCACCGACGGTTCGTCCAGGACGATGCCGCGGTCGCGCACGAAAATCAGGGTGTTGGCCGTGCCCAGGTCGATGGCCAGGTCGGTGGAGAAATAGCTTCGGAAAGCTCCGAACATCAGGAAGTCCTCTCGCAGGCCGGGCGGGCGGTGCAGCCGGCCGTCGCCGTATCAATCATGTTTATGGGGCGGTAACCCGCTTTTTCCTGCAAATACCGGCGCTTTCGCGGGCGATGCACTAAAGGCGGGATAATACCCGATCCCCTGTGAATAACTGGCCCGCACCGGGCCAAAATTTCGCGTTTACATCTGTTTTCCGACGCCTGTAAGCCCATGGCCCTGACCTCCCAAGACATCGCCCGAATCGCCAACCTTGCCCGGCTGGAGCTGAACCCGACCGAGAGCGAGCGCATGCTGACCCAGATCAACGGTTTCTTCGACATTGTGGAGAAGATGCGGGCTGTGGATACCTCGGGCGTGCAGCCCCTGTCCCACCCCGTGGCGGCCATCCAGGACGTGGCCCTGCGCCTGCGCGAAGACATCGCCAGCGAGCCGGACAACCGCGAGGCCAACCAGCGCAGCGCCCCGGCCGTCGAACGCGGCCTGTTCCTCGTGCCCAAGGTGATCGAATGAGCGCCCTGCACGAGATGACCGTCGCGCAACTCGGCGCGAAATTGGCCGCGAAAGAGGTTTCGGCCGTCGAGACGGCCCAGCACTTCCTTGCACGCGGCAAGGCCCACGAATCGCTCGGTGCGTACCTCGCCACCGATGAAGCAGTGACGCTGTCCCAGGCCCGCGCCGCCGATGCCCGCATCGCGGCCGGCGACCCATCGCCCTTGCTGGGCGTGCCGATGGCGCACAAGGACATCTTCGTCACCAAGGACTTCCCCAGCACCGCGGGCTCGAAGATGCTGGAAGGCTATCGCTCGCCCTTCGATGCCACGGTGGTCGCCAAGCTGGCCGCGCAAGGCGTGGTGACGCTGGGCAAGCTCAATTGCGACGAATTCGCGATGGGCTCGTCCAACGAGAACTCGGCGTACGCGCCGGTGAAGAACCCGTGGGATGTCACGCGCATTCCCGGCGGCTCCTCCGGCGGCAGCGCCGCCGCGGTCGCTGCGCGGCTCGCGCCTGCGACGACGGGCACAGACACGGGCGGCTCGATCCGCCAGCCGGCATCGTTTTGCAACGTGACCGGCATCAAGCCAACCTACGGCCGCGCCTCGCGCTACGGCATGATCGCGTTCGCCTCCAGCCTGGACCAGGCCGGCCCGATGGCGCGCACCGCGGAAGATTGCGCGCTGCTGCTGTCCGCGATGTGCGGTCCCGATGCCGACCGCGACTCGACCTCGCTCGACATGCCGGCCGAGGACTTCACGAAATCGCTGGGCGCCTCGATCGAGGGCCTGCGCATCGGCGTGCCGAAAGAATTCTTTGGTGAAGGCCTTGCCGCCGACGTGCGCGCGGCCATCGATGCGGCGCTCAAGGAATACGTGAAGCTTGGCGCAAAACTGGTGGAAGTCTCGCTGCCGCGCACCGAGCTCGCGATCCCCGTGTACTACATCATCGCGCCGGCCGAAGCATCGTCCAACCTCTCGCGCTTCGACGGCGTGAAGTTCGGGCACCGCGCGAAGCAGTACACCGACTTGCTGGACATGTACAAGAAGACCCGCGCCGAAGGCTTTGGCGACGAGGTCAAGCGCCGCATCATGATCGGCACGTACGTCCTCTCGCACGGCTACTACGACGCCTACTACCTGCAGGCACAGAAAATCCGCCGCATGATTGCCGACGACTTCCAGCAGGCCTTCAAGCAGTGCGACGTCATCGCCGGCCCGGCCGCGCCGACGGTCGCGTGGAAGCTGGGCGCCCACGGCGACCCGCTGGCCGACTACCTCGCCGACATCTTCACGCTGCCCGGCTCGCTCGCCGGTCTGCCCGGCATGAGCATCCCTTGCGGTTTCGGCGAAGGCAACATGCCCGTCGGCCTGCAGTTGCTCGGCAACTACTTCGCCGAAGGCCAATTGCTCAACGCCGCGCATCGCTTCCAGCAAGCAACGGACTTCCACCTCCGCAAGCCGGAGGGTTTTTAGAAATGACCGCGAAACTCATCCAGGGCTATGAAGTCGTGATCGGCTTCGAGACGCACGCCCAGCTGTCCACGCAATCGAAGATCTTCAGTCGCGCGCCCACCGCGTTCGGCGCCGAGCCGAACACGCAGGCCGCCCCGGTGGACCTGGCGCTGCCCGGCACCTTGCCGGTGATGAACAAGGGCGCCGTCGAACGCGCGATCGAGTTCGGCCTGGCCGTCAACGCGCACATCGCGCCGTCCAGCGTGTTCGCCCGCAAGAACTATTTCTACCCCGACCTGCCCAAGGGCTACCAGATCAGCCAGTTCGAGATCCCGGTGGTGCAAGGTGGCAGTGTGGAGTTCTACCTCGAAACCGGCAAAGGCGCCGACGCGTCGCGGGAGAAAAAGTCGGTGCGCCTGGTGCGCGCCCACCTGGAAGAAGACGCCGGCAAGTCGCTGCACGAGGACTTCATCGGCCAGTCGGGCATCGACCTGAACCGCGCCGGCACGCCGCTGCTGGAGATCGTCACCGAGCCCGACATGCGCTCTTCCGACGAAGCCGTCGCCTACGCGAAAGAGTTGCACAAGATAGTCACGTGGATTGGCATCTGCGACGGCAACATGCAGGAAGGCTCGTTCCGCTGCGACGCCAACGTGTCGGTGCGCAAGCCCGGCGGCCCGCTGGGCACGCGCCGCGAAATCAAGAACCTGAACAGCTTCAAGTTCATGCAGCAGGCGATCGACTTCGAGATCCGCTGGCAGATCGAGGAGATCGAGGACGGCCGCGCGATCCAGCAGGCCACCGTGCTGTTCGATCCCGACACCGGCGAGACGCGTTCCATGCGCACCAAGGAAGACGCCGCCGACTACCGCTACTTCCCTGACCCGGACTTGCCGCCGCTGGTGGTGGCGCCCGAATGGGTGGAACGCGTTCGCTCAGAGATGGCCGAACTGCCGCGCGTGATGGCGGCGCGTTTCGTCAAGGACTATGGCCTGCCTGAATACGACGCGACCACGCTGACGCAGAGCAAGGCGATGGCCGCCTACTTCGAGGCCGCGGCCAAGGCCAGCGGCCAGGCCAAGCTGGCGAGCAACTGGATCATGGGCGAGCTGTCGCGCCGCGTGAACGCGGGTGAAGGCACGGTGGAAGATGCACCCGTCAACGCGGCGATGCTCGCCGCGCTGATCAACCGCATCTCCGACGGCACGATCTCCAACAACGCCGCCCGCCAGGTGTTCGATGCCTTGTGGAGCCGCGAGGCCGGCGACGTCGACGCCGTCATCGAGGCCAAGGGCCTCAAGCAGATGAACGACAGCGGCGCGCTGGAAGCCATCATCGACGAGGTGATCGCCGCCAACCCGGACAACGTCGCGCAGTTCAAGGCCGGCAAGGACAAGGCGTTCAATGCGCTGGTCGGCCAGGCCATGAAGGCCAGCAAGGGCAAGGCCAATCCGGCCCAGGTCAACGAGGTGTTGCGCCGCAAGCTGGGCGCCTGACGCAAGCCCTCAGGGCTTGGGGGTGGTTGGCGTGGGCATCGCGGCGGCCGTCGCCGGCGCCGGGCCCGCGCGCTGCGCCCACAACTGCTTGAGCTTGCCGAGTTCTTCGTCGAAGCGCGCGTTGATGCGCTTCTTCTCGGTTTCCTGCGTCGCGACGAAGCGCTTCTGCGCGTCGATGTGCTGCTGGTTTTCCTCGATCTGCCGCTTGAGCTGCGCCGGCGTCTTGGCCGGGTCGGTCTTGTAGAACTCCAGCTCGTTTTCCAGGCGCTTGCGCTGCACCACGAGCGATTCGGCGTTCTTGCCGGCCAGCACGACGGCGTCGTCCACGGCGGCAATCGCCATCACGCGCTCCTTGTCATGGGCGGCCTTGTTCGGGTAGCGGGTCAGCAGGGCGCGGTCCCGCTTCTTTTCCTCGGCGAGCCGGTTGCGCTCCTCGATCACCTTGCGCGCCTTTTCTTCCTCGGCGGCGCGCTCCTCGGGCGTGAGCGTGGGGCCGATCTTGCGCTTGACGGTGCCGGTGGCAGAGAGCTCGGACTGTTCGCGGTCGGTGCATTCCGCGATGGGGCGGTCCGCCGTCAGGCGACGGCCCTTGCTGTCAACGCACGTGAAGATGCTTTGCGCCGATGTCCCGGAAGACAGGTACGCCAAAAGCAATCCGACTGCGATCCGTTGCCCCAGAGAGCCCGCCACCTTCACTCCTCATTCAACTCCGTAGCGCTCCCTGTAGGCGAGTACCTGCTGATGGTAGCCGCCGAGGCTGTTGCCACTTTGCTTTTCAAGATACTGGAGCAAATCCGCCAGTCGCGCAATCGCGCATACCTCAAGCCCCAGTGTGTCGCGCACGTACTGAACCGCGCTGTGTGTTACATCCTGGCCGTCCTCGGTTGCCTTTTCCTGCCGGTCCAGGGCGATGGCAACCGCATGCGGCACGGCCCCGGCGGCCCGGATGATCGCTATCGACTCGCGCACCGCCGTGCCCGCCGACATCACGTCGTCCACGATCATCACCCTGCCTTTGACCGGCGCGCCCACCAAAGTTCCCCCTTCGCCGTGGTCCTTGGCTTCCTTGCGGTTGTAGGCGTAGGGCACGTTGCGGCCCAGGCGGGCCAGCTCGATGGCCACGGCCGCCGCCAGCGGGATGCCCTTGTAGGCCGGGCCGAAGATCATGTCGAATTCGATCTTCGAGTCCAGGATGCGCTGTGCATAGAATTGCGCCAGCCGTCCGAGCTTGGCGCCATCGTCAAACCCGCCGGCATTGAAGAAATAGGGTGACAGCCGGCCGGCCTTGGTCTTGAACTCACCAAAGCGCAACACGCCGGAATCCACCGCAAACTGCACGAAATCCAGGGCCAGCTGGTCCTGTCCGCCTGTATCCACCATGGGAACTTCCTTGTTCAAACTGACCAGCCTCAACCTGAACGGCATCCGTTCGGCCGCCGCCAAGGGCGTAGAAGCCTGGATCGCCAAGACCCGGCCCGATTGTATTTGCCTGCAGGAAGTCAAGGCCCAGGCGGCCGACGTAGAGGGCAAGTTCGAGGAGATGGCGGGGCTCAAGGGCCATTTCCACTTTGCGGAGAAAAAAGGTTACTCCGGCGTGGCCGTTTACACGAAGCACGCGCCCAGCGACGTGATCGTGGGCTACGGCTCGGGCGAATTCGACGCCGAAGGCCGCTATGTGGAATTGCGCTTCGATACACCCAAGCGCAAGCTCTCGATCATCAGTTGTTACTTTCCCAGCGGCTCTTCGGGCGAGGAGCGGCAGCAGGCCAAATTCCGCTTCCTCGACGAGTTCGACCCGCACCTGGTGCGCCTGAAGAAGAAGCGGGAGTTCATCCTGTGCGGCGATGTCAACATCGCGCACAACGAGATCGACCTGAAGAACTTCAAGAGCAACAAGAAGAACAGCGGCTTCCTGCCCGAGGAGCGGGCGTGGATGACCAGGCTGCTGTCAGAGACCGGCCTCGTGGACGTGTACCGCCTGCTCAAGCCGGAGACCACCGAGGAGTGCTACACGTGGTGGAGCAACCGCGGCCAGGCCTATACCAAGAACGTGGGTTGGCGGCTGGACTATCACCTGGCCACGCCGGCGCTGGCGCAACTCGCGCGCAGCGAGCACATCTACAAGAAGGAAAAGTTCTCGGACCACGCACCGATCACGGTGGAGTACGAGATGAGTGTGTAGCCGCTAGAGCTTGCGCAGCACGAAGGGGTAGGGGCGTTTCCCGGCCTCGGACTGCCAGGTGCCGCGGATCTCGCGCCCGCACGAGCCCTCGACGACATCACCCAGCCAGGTGGCGCTGATGTTCGTGCCGTTCACGGACTCTTCGAGCGTGAAGTCGCCGTCGTCCACGTCGCCCGAAACTTCCGCGAGTTCGCCGTTGCGGTTGACCTGGCCGCGCACGCTGTCGGGGAACTCGGGGTGCTTGTCCAAGAGCAGCGTGGCGCCCTGGGCCATGCCTTCGAATTCGGCGCGCCACAGGCCCAGCAAATGCCGCTGCGACATCTCATGGGCCTTGGGGCAGGCGGCCGCCAGCGTCTGGGCTGCGCTCTGCGCGCTCGCCGGGCCGCACATCGCCTGCAGCACAAGCAAGAGCAGCGCGGCGCCGGTCTTCATGGGGCGCTCGCCGCCGCCGCAGCGGCGGTGTCCAGTGCCTTGCGGGCAAACTCCGCGCGCAGGGCCTTGAGCTTTTCGCGCGGGTCTTCTTTGGTGCTCGCCTGTTCCAGCGCCATCTCGGCGATGAAGCGGCTGGGCTGGGCGGAAATCATCTCGCGCCCCTTCTTGCGCTTCTTGGTCCAGCTCACCGAGAGCGAGCGCTGCGCACGGGTGATGCCCACGTACATCAGGCGGCGTTCTTCCTGCAGGCGTTGCAGGATGCCCTCGGACATCGGGCCGTCGGCGCGGCCGGTCGGGTTGTCGTCATCGCCCAGCTTGAACGGCAGCAGCCCTTCGGTCACGCCCACGAGCATTACATGCGGCCACTCCAGGCCCTTGGCGGCGTGCAGCGTGGAGAGCGTCACCACGTTCTGGTCCTGCTCGCGTTCGCTGATGGTGGACAGCAGCGCGATGGTCTGTGCCACTTCCAGCAGGCTTTTCTTCTCGCTGGCGATGGTCACGCCCGCGGTGTCGTCGATCTCGCCGCCGGCGCGCTGCGACATCCAGTCGCAGAACTCCAGAACGTTGGTCCAGCGGCTGGCCGCGACCTTCTCGCTGTCCTCGCCGTCGTAGAGGTGCTTCTCGTAGTCGATGTCCTTCAGCCACTCCAGCATGAAGGCGCGCGAGTCCTCCGCGCCGTGCGTGTGCCGCGCGCGGTACTCCAGGTCGTTCACATAGCGGCCGAACTCGTGCAGGCTGCCCACGGCCTTGGCCGGCAGCACCGAGCCGAGGGAGGCCGAGAACAGCGCCTCGAACAGGCTCTGCTTGTACTTGCTGGCGAAAGTGCCCAGGTTCTGCAGCGTGGTGTGGCCGATGCCGCGCTTGGGCGTGGTGACGGCCCGCAGGAACGCCGGATCGTCGTCGTTGTTGATCCACAGGCGAAACCAGGCGCACAGGTCCTTGATTTCCGCGCGGTCGAAGAAGCTCTGGCCGCCCGACACCTTGTACGGGATCTGCGCCTTGCGCAATGCCTGCTCGAACACGCGGGCCTGGTGGTTGGCACGGTACAGCACCGCGAAATCCTTCCAGTCCTTGCCCAGGCCGTTGGCGCGGGTGGACTGGATGCGAGCCACGACGCGCTCGGATTCGTGTTCCTCGTTGTCGGCGTCGACCACGCGCACGGGCTCGCCCTCGCCGAGTTCCGAGAACAGCGTCTTGGGAAACAGCTTCGGGTTGGGGCCGATCACGTTGTTGGCCGCGCGCAGGATGGCGCTGGTCGAGCGGTAATTCTGCTCCAGCTTCACCACCTTCAGCTGGGGATAGTCCAGCGGCAGGCGCTTGAGGTTGTCCAGCGTCGCGCCGCGCCAGCCGTAGATCGACTGGTCGTCGTCACCCACCGCGGTGAAGCGGCCGCGCTCGCCCACCAGCAGCTTGAGCACTTCGTATTGCGTGGCGTTGGTGTCCTGGTACTCATCGACCAGTACATGGCCCATCTGGGCCTGCCACTTGTCGCGCACCTCGGGATGTTGCTGCAGCAGTTTCAGCGGCAGGCCGATCAGGTCGTCGAAGTCCACGCTCTGGTAGGCCGTCAGGCGTTCCTGGTAGCGGGCCATGATGCGCGCCGTCACGCGCTCGTTGTCGTCCTTGGCCTGCGCCTCCGCCTGCGCCGCATCCAGGCCCATGTTTTTCCACAGGCTGATGGCCCATTGCCACTGGCGCGCGGTGGCCGCGTCGGTGCTGCCGCCGGCGTCCTTCAGGATGCTCGTGACGTCATCGCTGTCGAGGATGGAGAACTGGGGCTTCAGGCCCAGCGCCGCACCGTCCTGGCGCAGCATGCGCACGCCCAACGCATGAAAAGTGCAAATCAGGACTTCCTTGGCACTGCGGCCCACCAGCGCCTTGGCCCGCTCACGCATTTCGGCGGCGGCCTTGTTGGTGAAGGTGATGGCGGCGATGCGCTTGGCATCCAGCCCGGCATCGATCAGCCGGCCGATCTTGTGCGTGATGACACGGGTCTTGCCGGAGCCTGCGCCGGCCAGCACCAGGCAGGGCCCGTGCATGTAATTCACTGCTTCCTGCTGGGCGAGATTGAGGCCGGCTGACATCGAGGGGGAAATGCGGAAGGGAAGTACTGCGACGGAAGCGGCGAATCATACCGGCGCACCTTGCCACCCCGTGAAATCATCTTGTGGCCAGTTGCGAGGAAAATACGCGGGTGCTTGACATCCTCCTGGTCACCTTCCCCTTCTTCGCGCTCGTGCTCTGCGGCTACGTTGCCGCCCGCCGCCGCATGCTGCCGCTGGACGCAATTCCCGGCCTCAACACCTTCGTCCTGTACTTTGCGCTGCCTTGCATGCTGTACCGATTCGGCGCCAGCACGCCGATCGCGCAGTTGCTCGACGGCGCGGCCGCCACGGTCTACCTGTTCTGCGCGCTGGCGATGGTCGCTTTCGTGGTGCGGACCAGCCGCAATTCGCGCATCGGCTGGAACGACGCCTCTTTCGGCGCGCTGGTTGCGGCGTTTCCCAACACGGGCTTCATGGGCGTGCCGTTGCTGGTGGCGCTGCTGGGCGCGGCCGCGGCGGGCCCGGCCATCCTCACGATCCTGCTCGACCTGCTGGTGACCAGTTCGCTGTGCATCGCGCTGTCACGGCTGGACGGCGCCGACGAGCACGGCGCAAGCAAGGCGGCGAAGAACGCCTTGAAGGGCGTGGCGCTCAACCCCATGCCCTGGGCCATCGTGCTGGGCGGCCTGTCCTCCGCGCTGCACTTCGAGCCGATCAAGCCCGTCGCTCAGACGCTGGGCCTGCTCGCCGACGCGGCCTCGCCGGTGGCGCTGTTCACCATCGGCGCGGTGCTGGCCCGTTCGCAATATGTCGCGGCGCACGGCAAGCACGACCCGATGCCATGGCGCGACTTCGTGCCGGTTGCGCTGTTCAAGCTGCTGGTGCACCCGGTGCTGGTGTGGATCGTGGGCAGTACCGCCATCCGGTTGGGACTGCCGCTGGATGCCTTCGCGCTCACGGTCATGGTGCTGGTGGCGGCCTTGCCTTCGGCCAGCAACGTGGCGATGCTGGCCGAGCGCTTTGGCGCCGACACCGGTCGGATCGCGCGCATCATCCTGCTGACCACGGCGGCGGCGTTCTTCACCTTCTCGGCGGCCGTGGCGCTCGTGCACTGACGGCGCCCTGCGGCGAGCCTTAACGGGCAAACGTCAGGAACAACGCATCGTCCGTGGTCGCGTGGCGCACCTGGGCATTGTCAAAGGCCGCGAAGCCGAAGGGGTAGCGTGCCGCCAGGTCGGCGAACTGCACGTCGAACTTGCTGCCCGTCACAAGCTTGCGCGTGATCACGGCGGTGCGCACGCCATTGCTCCAGGTTTCGGCCACCTTCACATCGGCGCGGTCGCCCTTCACGCCGTTCATGAAGAACGACGCCACCTCATCGCCTGGCTTGAAGTTGTCCACAAACGGAACTTCAGTGCCTCGCCTGATGCCGTAGGTGCCGCCGCCATTGCCGGGCCTGCCGTCAGCATTCATGAATTCGGGCTTTCCGTTCACGAGCTTGATCGGCGTGTATTCGCCCTGCGTGTCCTCGTTCTTGCGGCCGGCGTTCACACTGGTCTTTGGGTCGTACCGGGTGTCGTCCACATACTGGTCATCGGCAAACCCCATTGGCACGGTGCGTTGCCCCTTCACGTGCCATATATCGCCAAGCTGTCCCGGGCCGGGTGTGTACTTGTTGCCGAAGGGCTTGCCCTGGCCCAGGTGGCAGGTGGCAGCGCATCCCTGCTCCTCGAATCCCTTGATCGAATTGTTGATCGACCAGAGCATGGCCCACTTGTCTTCGTAGAAAAGGTTGTCATCGCCGCCCTTGTCGGCTGGATCCTTCAGCTGCTTCCAGGAGCCATCGGCCTGCTTCTGGTACGGCCCACGGCGCACGGAATTGGTCGGGTCCTTGTACTGCACCAGCATGTAAAGCGAGTCGGACGTGTAGACGGCCTTGAGAGAACCCGTGGTTTCGCCGTTGCCGCCAAAATTGACGCCACCGCTCACTTCGATCGGCAACGCCACAGCCTTGGCCCAGGCCGGGTCGGCCGCCAGCGCTCCCAGCCTGGGGGCGATAGCCACGGGCACTGCGATCACCGTATTGGGAAGCACTTTGTCCTGGACGACGCTATTGCAGGCTGCGACCAGGGTGGACAGGGCGACGGCGGTCAATGTCAATTGCAGTTTCAGCTTCATGGATCCCTCCGGTGAATGAAAGTCCGGGGCGGGTCGCCGCCGGCCAAGGCCATTGAGCGCTTGCGCGAGAGGGCGCTGGTTGACAAAACTCAAGTGAGGCGCAACTGCCCGCCAGGCGGGTGGATGCATGGGTCCGAAAACAGCCAGCCGCGAACCGGCGGCCGCCCGATCATGGTGGCTCAACAAGGAGACACCATGGACACCGCAGCATCCACCAAGGACATCGTCGTCAACGCCTGGAAGGCCTTCGCGACCCGCGATGCCGCGCAGATCGAAGCCGTTTTCACCGAAGACGCGAAATGGTTTGCCCCGCCCGGCAACGCCACCGGCGTCGCGCTGGGCTACACCGACTTCGTGCTGGACCGGCCGACCATCGTGCGCTTCCTGGCCAAGGAGTTCGCCACCTTGTTCGTGAGCGACGTGCAGGTGAGCTTCACCAGCCTGGTTGCGGAAGGATCGACCGCCGTGCTGGAGAACCATTTCCAGGCCACGCTGGCCAACGGGCGCCACTACGAAAACGACTACTGCTTCGTGATCCAGGTGAAGGATGGCCGCATCCACCGGATGCGCGAGTACATGGACACCCAGCGGGGCGCGCGTTACCTTTTCGGCCGCGATGCCGGGGCGGCGGCAGAGGCGGGCGCCGCCGCAACGCGCGACGCGCCACAGGCCGCCTGAACAATCCGTTCGTTCGGGTTGGGTTCGACTTCGCGGAACTGCATCCAGCGTGGCACGACACCGCCGTAGTTGACGGATTTGTAGAGCGAGCCCTGCCACGCGGGCTGCTTGTAGTAATGGATCTGCACGTAGCGCGCGGTGTTGTTCGCGCAGTCGAACAGCACGGTGGAGTCGTACGAGCGGTACGGCACGCCGTCCCAGCTGGTGCGGTCGGCCGAGCGGCTCACCCGGACGCGCAGCTTGCGCGTGTCGCCGGTGATCTCGACCGGCACCGGGTCAACCTGGATGGTGTTGATCGCAGGATTGGCCGCGTCGCCCAGCACCGTGAACCACGCGCCTTGTGCGAAGGCGGTGGGCGAGGCCAGCAGCAACAGCAGTGTGAGGTATCGGGTCACGCGAAAGCCAGTGTGAATCGCCCATTCTAGGAGGGGACATGCTCATCCATGGGAGCGCCAGCCTGCACGATGGCAATCCCGCGCAACTGGCCCGCCGTGCGCGTGTTGGCCGGCGCCGGATGCGTGGCGGGATCGAAGCGATGGAGCAGTTCGGCTTCGCGCGCCTTTGCCATCGCAACATTGGCCAGCTTCACATGACCGTAGCCACGCATCGACAGCGGCAAGGCCGCGATCTCCGTGGCAAGCGCGAGGCGCTGGGCGGTGAGCGACGGCAACAATGCGTGGACGCGCTCCATATATGCCTGAACGAGTTGCCGCTCCATCCGCCGCTCGGAAGTGCGGCCGAAGACGTCGAACGGCGTTCCGCGGAGCACGCGCCCATGCGCCAGCAATCTCATCGCCTTGTGCATCCACGAACCCAGGCGAATCTTTCGCGGCGGCTGCCCGTTTTTCGACCGGCTGAGGAAGGGCGGTGCCATGTAGAACTCCAGGCTGTAGTCGCCTTCGAACTGCTGGCGCAGCGACTGCGCAAAGCGCCCATCGGTGTACAGGCGCGCCACCTCGTACTCGTCCTTGTAGGCCATCAGCTTGAGCAGGCCGCGCGCCACGGTGCTGGTGAGCGGCAATGCGGCGTTGGCTGCCAGTTGCTGTTCCTGTGTGCGCACGTGTGCCACAAAGTCTGCATAGCGCTGGGCGTACTTGGCGTCCTGGTAGGCGGTCAGGTGCGTGACGCCCCGTGCCACCAGCGCGTCCAGCGATTCATCGGGCGAGCGGTCCAGGCTGTCCGCCTGCAGCAGTTGCCGCAGCGCAGCCGGTGACGCCGCTTCCAGCCGCCCCAGCGAAAACGCGAGCTTGTTGTTTTCCACCGCCACGCCGTTGAGCTCGATCGCGCGCAGGAACGCCGGCAGGCCGACCGGCAACAGGCCGCGCTGCCACGCGTAGCCCAGCGTCAGCATGTTGGCCAGGATCGAGTCGCCCAGCAGCGCCTCGGCCAGCGCCTGCGCATCCAGCGTCTCGACGCGGTCGTCGCCCGCGGCAAAGCGCAGCTTCTCCAGCAGTTGCGGGATGCGCAGTTGCGCGTCGGGGTTGTGCAGCGACTCGGCTACCGGAGTCTCGTGGGTGTTGGCCAGCACGCGGGTGCGGCCGCGCCGCACCGTCTGCAGCGCCTCGGCCGACGCGCCGACCACCGCGTCACAGGCGACGACGGCGTCGGCCTGCTGCGTGTCGATGCGCACCTGGTTCAAGCGTGAAGGCACATCGGCCATGCGCACGAAGGCGAGGACGCTGCCGCCCTTTTGCGCGAAGCCCATGAAGTCCAGCACGCTCGCCGACTTGCCTTCCAGGTGCGCCGCCATGGCCATCAGTGCGCCCACCGTCACGATGCCCGTGCCGCCCACCCCGGCGATCAACAGGTCGTAAGGGCCGGTCCAGGTGTGCGGCGCGGGCTGCGGCAGCGCATCGACGAGCCGCGCGACTTCATCGGCGCGCTGCGCCAGGGCGCCGGTCTTGCGGCGCGGTTGTGCGCCAATGACACCGACGAAGCTGGGGCAAAACCCCTTGGTGCAGGAGTAGTCCTTGTTGCAGGCGCTCTGGTCGATGCGGCGTTTGCGGCCCAGCGGCGTTTCGGTGGGCAGCACGGCCACGCAGTTGGACTGCACCGAGCAGTCGCCGCAGCCCTCGCATACCTGCTCGTTGATGAAGATGCGGCGCGCCGGGTCGACCAGCTCGCCCTTCTTGCGGCGGCGGCGCTTTTCGGCGGCGCAGGTCTGCTCGTAGATCAGCACGGTGACACCGGGCATCTCGCGCAGGCGGCGCTGCACCGTATCGAGCTCGTCGCGATCATGGAACCCGGTGCCGGCCGGGAAGCGGTTGCGAGTGCCGTCGTACTTGGCGATGTCGTCCGAGACCACCATCACCTGGCGCACGCCTTCAGCCTCCACCTGCCGCGCAATGCCGTCGACGCTGATGATGCCGTCCACCGGCTGGCCGCCGGTCATCGCCACCGCGTCGTTGAACAGGATCTTGTAGGTCATCGTGGCCTTCGCCGCGACCGCCTGCCGGATCGCGAGGTAGCCGGAGTGGTAGTAGGTGCCGTCGCCCAGGTTCTGGAACACATGGGGTACCCGGGTGAACATCGCGTGCGACACCCAGTCCACGCCTTCGCCACCCATCTGGATCAGGCCCTCGGTTTCGCGGTCCATCCAGCTCGCCATGAAGTGGCAGCCGATGCCGGCCTGGGCATGCGAACCTTCAGGCACCTTGGTGCTGATGTTGTGCGGGCAGCCGGCGCAGAAGTAGGGCAGGCGCTTGACGCTGTCGCCCGCGTTGGACAGCAGCTCGGGCGGCGTGAAGTCGCGCACCAGGTGACGTCGGTCCAGGTCGGGAAAGTGCGCGGCCAGCCAGTGCGCCACGGCTTCGATCAGCCGCGAAGGGCGCAGCTCGCCCTGGCCGGAAACCAGCGGGTCCCCCATCGCGTTGCGCTTGCCCACGATCACCGGCCGGTTGGGCGCGTTGTAGAACATGTCGCGCAAC
>DATHWV010000382.1:0-4034 GCA_035460205.1 Ramlibacter sp. | reverse complement strand
CCACCGCTTCACGGTGGCGCTGAGCCTGTTGCACCACCTCGAGCCGGTGGGCGTGGGCGCGCGCTCGCTGGCCGAGTGCCTGTCGCTGCAACTCAAGGCCATGCTGGCGGGCGGCAGTGCGCCGCCTGCCTGTGCGACGGCATTGCGCATCTGCGGCCATCCGATGGAACTGCTGGCCCGGCGCGACGTCAAGCGGCTGGTGCAACTGTGCGGCGACACCGACGCGCTGGTTCGCGCCGCGATCGGCCTCATCACACGGCTGGAACCCAAGCCCGGGCGGCGCTTTGTCGACGTCGAACGCAACATCGTCGTGCCGGACGTGCTGGTGACCAAGCTCAGCCGCGGCGGGCAGGCCCGCTTCCGCGTGCAACTCAATCCCGACGTGATGCCGCGCCTGCGCGTACACGACGTCTACGCCGGCGCGCTGAAATCCCACAAGGGCGAAGGCCACCAGGCGCTGCAGCAGCGCCTGCAGGAGGCGCGCTGGTTCATCAAGAACATCCAGCAGCGCTTCGACACCATCCTGCGCGTGTCCAATGCCATCGTGGAGCGCCAGAAGAATTTCTTCGTGCACGGCGAGTTGGCCATGCGGCCACTGGTCTTGCGCGAGATCGCCGACGAGCTGGGACTGCATGAATCCACCATCAGCCGCGTGACCACCGCGAAGTACATGGCCACGCCCTACGGCACCTTCGAACTCAAGTACTTCTTCGGTTCAGCGCTGGGCACCGAGACCGGCGGCAACGCCTCGAGCACCGCGGTGCGCGCGCTGATCAAGCAGTTTGTCGCCTCGGAGAACCTGAAGAAGCCGCTGTCCGACAGCCAGATCTCCGACATGCTCAAGGAACAAGGGATCGAGTGCGCGCGCCGCACGGTGGCCAAGTACCGCGAAGCGCTGCGCATTGCGCCAGCGAACCTCAGGAAATCACTGTGAACCAACTCCAACTTTTCCTGCCCTGCGCCGCCGGGGTGGAAGGCTTCCTCGCCGACGAGGTGCATCGCCTCACGGGCCTGGCGGGCGACGACCTGCTGACCAGCCGTGGCGGCGTCGTGCTGCGTGCATCGTGGCGCGAGGCCATGCGGCTGAACCTGCACAGCCGCCTTGCGCAGCGGGTGCTGGTGCAGCTGTCGCATACGCCGTACCGCAGCGAACAGGACATCTACGAGGCCGCCAGCGCCGTCGCCTGGGAGATCTGGTTCACCCACCAGCAGACCTTCAAGATCGAGATCACCGCGCAGCACAGCCCGCTCAAGAGCCTCAACTTCGCGGCGCTCAAGGTCAAGGACGCGGTGGCCGATCGCTTTCGCAACAAGATCGGCGAGCGGCCCAGCGTCGACGTGCAATGGCCGAACGTGCGCATTTACGCGCACCTCACCACTGACCACGCCACGCTGTACATCGACACCTCGGGCGAGCCGCTCTTCAAGCGCGGCTGGCGCGAGGACAAGGGCGAAGCGCCGCTGAAGGAGACGCTCGCCGCCGCCATGCTCGCCGCCAGCGGCTGGGACGGCACGACGGCGCTGTACGACCCGTGCTGCGGCAGTGGCACCATCGCCATCGAGGCCGCGCAGATCGCCTGCAACATCGCCCCCGGCCTGTTGCGGCGCTTCGGTTTCGAAAACCTGCTGCCCTACCAGCAGCATGTCTGGAAACCCATTTGGGAAGAAGCGAAGTCGCAGCAGCGCCCGCCCACGGCGCCGGTGTTCGGCAGCGACGTGGCCTTCCGGATGGTCGATTTTGCGCAGCGCAATGCGGGCCGCGCCGGCGTGGCCGAGGCTGTGCAATTGCGCGGCGGCGATGCCTTGCAGCGCATGCCGCCGACGGACGCGCCCGGGGTGATGCTGGTCAATCCGCCCTATGGCGAGCGGATCGAAACGGCCGGCGTGGCGGGAACCAGCCAGGGCGGCCGTGAGCGCGCGCAGACCGAGGACGGCGGCGACTTCTTCAGCCAGCTCGCCACCCACTGGAAGAAGAACTACCCGGGCTGGACGGCCTGGGTGCTCACGCCCGACCTCAAGCTGCCTTCGCGCATGCGCCTGAAGGAGTCGCGGCGCGTGCCGATGTGGAACGGCCCGATCGAGTGCCGCCTGTTCCGCTTCGACATGGTCAGGGGCTCGGCCCGTAAAGATGCGAACGCTGGTTCTTGACACCAACGTCGTGCTGGACCTGTTCGTCTTCGCGGACGCCAGGACCGGCTCGCTGCAGGCGGAACTGGACGCCGGGCAAGCGCAGTGGATTGCAACGCCCCGGATGCGCGAGGAACTGACGCGTGTGCTGGCGTATGCGCACATCGAGTCGCGCCTGGCCTATTACCAGTTGAGCGCGCCGGAGGTGCTGGCGCGCTTCGACCACTACGTGCGGATCGTCGAAGCGCCGGAGCGCGCCGGCGTCACCTGCCGGGACCCGGACGACCAGATGTTCATCGACCTCGCCGTCGCGCACAAATGCCTGTTGATCAGCAAGGACACGGCCGTGCTCTCGATGCGCAAGCGCCTGGCCATGCTGGATGTCGTCGCGGCGGCGATCCTGCCTGCGCCCTTGCCCGATGCGCTCGGCTAGAAAAACTCGCGCAGCGCCTGCGCAGTTTCGGCGTGGAGTTCCTCGGGGATGAAATGCCCCGCCGGCATGCTGTAGCCGCGCACTTCTCCGTTGCACTGCGCCTGCCACAGGTCCAGCGGCTTGAACATCTTGCCCACCAGCCCCCGGTCGCCCCACAGCACCAGCATGTCGCACTCGACCTTCTGGCCGCGCGCGCGGCTTTCGCGGTCGTGTTCCAGGTCGATGCCGGCGCTGGCCCGGTAGTCCTCGCAGGCCGCGTGGATCGACTCCGCGCGGCAGAAACAGCGCTCGTATTCCGCCAGCGCCTCAGGCTCGATGTACTCGAGCCCCTTGGAGCCCCAGCCCCCCAGCTTGGTGTGCAGGTACAGCCGCGTGTTGGCGCCGATCATGGTCTCCGGCAGGGGCGCCGGCTGGATCAGGTGGAACCAGTGGTAGTAGTAGCGCGCGAAAGTCATGTCGGTGGCGGCATACATGTCCAGCGTGGGCGCGATGTCGATCACGCACAGCTTGTTCACCCGTTTCGGATGGTCCACCGCCATCCGGTGCGCCACGCGACCGCCGCGGTCATGGCCGCACACATGGAAGCGGTCGACACCCAGCCCCTCCATCAGCTCCACCATGTCCTGCGCCATCGTGCGCTTGCTGTAGTTGCTGTGGTCCTCCAGTCCCGGCGTCTTGGCCGAATCGCCGTAACCGCGCAAGTCCGGGATCACCAGGAAGAAGTGCTCCTCCAGCTGCTTCGCCACGCGATGCCAGATCGCGTGGGTCTGGGGAAAGCCGTGCAGCAGCAGCAGCGGCGGCTTGCCGCGCACGCCGCCATGGCGCGCGTAGATCTCCGTGCCGTTGACGGCAAAGCGCCGGACATTGAAGCCTTCGAACCAGGGTACGGCGGAAGCTTGGTCGCGGGGTTGCATCGTGTCCTCGATTAGAGCGCCTTCGGAACCGTCACCGCAAGGAAATCGTACACCGCCCGGATGCGCCGGCTGGTGCGAATTTCGCGATGCACCGTCAGCCAGACCGGCAGCGGCGGGATTTTGAGCATGGGCAGCACGCCCACCAACTGGTTGTCCAGGCGGGCCAGGTAGTCGGCCAGGAAGCCGACGCCCATGCCGGCTCGCGCCGCGGACCAGTAGGCCACCAGGTCGTCGGTACGCAGCGCGAAGTCCTCGCGCGTCACCGCCAGGCCATGGGCCGCGAAGCCGCGCAGCATCACGTCGTCACGGTCGGCGCCCACCATGTCGTGGCCGCGCAGGTCCTGCAATTGGCGGGGCGTACCGCGGCGGCGCAGGTAGTCGCGGTGTGCGTAGGCACCGAAGGTCACCTTGCCGATGCGGCGGCTGACCAGGCTGGATTGCGCCGGTTGCACCATCCGCAAGGCGATGTCGGCCTCGCGGCGCAGCAGGTTGGTCACTTCGTTGCTGGCCACCAGTTCCACCTGCACCTCGGGCAAGGCCTCGCGCATCTGCGCCAGCAG
>DATHWV010000381.1:0-7945 GCA_035460205.1 Ramlibacter sp. | reverse complement strand
ACCTTGCCCACGTCGGCCGGGTCCATGGCCACCCAGCCGTAGCCCTTCAGGTAGACCTCGGCGCGGCAGTGCTGCGCGCTCTTCAAATTGGCGGGGTTGCCGCTGAGTTCCCGGTAGCCGAATGCGCTCGGCACCATGCGGATGCCGTACACATCGCGCGCCGGGATGCCGACCGAGCGGCACAGGCCGACGAACAGCCCGTTGATGTCGCCGCACTTGCCACCCATGTTGCCGGTCTCGAGCATCGTCTTGATGTCTCCGGTGCCGCAACCGCGCACCTTCGGTTCGCGGTAGGTGTTGGCCACCACCCAGTCATAAATCTTGCGCACCTTCTCCACGTCGGTGGTGGCGCCCCTGGTCGCGTCGCTCGCAGTGCGCAACACGATGCCGTCCAGCGGCATGAGGTCGGTGGGCTGGAGCCAGGCCGCCAGGTCGGCAGCGGCCAGCGCGGGCGCGCCCTTCTTCGCCCAATCGGTGGCCCGGTCTTGCGTTTCGAAGCGGCTGGTCAGTTCTACGAAGGGCGTGGCCTGTGACTCCGGAAACTCGACTTGCAAAAAGCGCGCGCCGTATTTCCCGTCACTTCCAAATGTGGCGGCTCCATTGGTCTTGTAGGCGTGGCTGCCGGTCTTCTGGTAGCTGTCGTCCACCGAAGGCACGGGCAACCAGACGCGGGCGACGCCGCTAGAAACGGGAATCTCGGCCCGGGTGGTGATCTCGAAGGTACGCCAGGTTCCGGGGCGGGGCTCGAAGCGCCGCTCCTGCGCGGCCAGGGGCAAGCTCATCGAAGGCAGCACGGCTGCGGCGGCGCCGGAAAGGAGGAGGCGGCGGCGTTGGATCACGGTCATGGTCGGATTGGTTTCTGGGAAAGTTGGGAGATTATTTCAGCAGCGGCTCGATCCAGCGGGCCGCGTCGGTGGATGTCCAGTCGACTTCTCCGGTCACGCGCCAGCGGGGCCGGCCGTCACGGCCAATCAGGATCGAGCTGGGAAAGATTTTCACGCCCCACTTGGCTGCGACGCTGCCGTCGCGGTCCATGGGCATGGGCAAGGTGAGGCCCGCGGCCCGCGCGAACTGGACGACCTTGTCGTCGCGCTCCTTGAAGTTGACGGCCAGCACAAGCACGTCGCCGCCGTAGAACTCGGCCATCGCCTGCAGCGACGGCATTTCCGCGCGACAGGGTTCGCACCAGGTGGCCCAGAAGTTCAGGATGACGACCTTGCCGCGCGTCTCGGCCAGCTTCCATGAGCGGCCTTGTGCATCGGCCAGCACCAGGTCCGGCGCCACCTGGCCCGTCGGCCAGCGCACGGCCTCGCTGCCTGCATGGACGGGCAGGGAAAGGGCGAGCAGCAGCACGGCTGCACTGATGAAGCGGGTCATGGATTGAGTATGCCGGAGCGGGCAGAATCGCCCCATGCCTTCGTCCCGGCGCGCGTTCCTGGCTTCGCTCCCGGCGCTTTTCGCGCTGGCGGCATGCAGCCGTGGTCGCAAGCTCGCGGCCATTCCCGCCGGCGCCACCGTGTTGGCGCTGGGCGACTCGATCACCTTTGGCACGGGCGCCACGCCGGAGGGCAGCTACCCCTCGGTGCTCGCGCGCCTCTCGGGCTGGAATGTGGTCAATGCCGGCGTGCCGGGTGATACGTCTGCCGGCGCGCTGGCGCGGCTGCCCGACCTGCTGCGGGAACATTCACCCCGGCTCGTGCTCCTGGGCATAGGCGGCAACGACTTCCTGCGCCGCCTGCCGACCAGCGAGACCCGCGCGAACATCCGCGCGATTTGCCAACAAGCGGCCAGCGCCGGCATACAGGTGGTGCTGATTGCCATCCCTGAAGCAAGTGCCGTGGCTGCGGCGATTCGCTCGCTGGGCGACCACGCCATGTACGAAGAGATCGCCACCGGGTTGAAGGTGCCGCTGCACGCCGCAGGCTGGTCGAAGGTGCTGAGCGACCCGGCCCTGCGGTCCGATGCCATCCACGCCAACGACAAGGGCTACGAGGCGTTTGCGCGCGGACTGGCGCAGCGCCTGCGCGAGCTGGGGCTGCTCGCCGCTACTGCTTGATCAGTTCGATGGTGGCCACGCCGCCGCCCAGGCTCATCCCCGCGCCCTTGATCGACCCGACCAGGTCAATCGACACGCCCCTGTCATTACTGTAGGTCGCGCTGGCCTTGCCCGAACCCGCAACCGTGGTTGTGCTGATGGAGGTGTAGTTGCCGGCGAAGTCTTCAATCCTGTTCAGGCCATAGACCTTGCCGTTGGCCTTCATCTCCTGCACAGCCTTTGCGCCAAGGCCGACGCTGGCGCTTTTGAACGTGAACGGGTAGTCCTTGCCGCCATAGTGCAGCACGCCCTTGCCTGCCGTGCCACCCATGATCAGGCGCATCTGCTCGGAGGCGACATCCAGCGTGGCGCTGGGCGCGGCTTTTGGGTCCCTGGGCGCGGACGCCTTCTTCTCTTCGGCGGCGATCGCCGGCAGGGCCAGCACGGCGCCCAGCAGGCAAGCCAGCACACCGCGGGTCAATGAACGTCTGAGCACTCTGGTTCTCCTCCGGGACAAACTCGTCCTGCACCATCCTACCCTGACGGGCAATTGCCAACCGCGCGCTTCCGGGGCACCATGTTGCTGCACCGCGGGAAATGTCGTGCCCGCGCAGGTCCCTCCCCGATGTTCTTCCTGTGGCCCCAGTACCTCTGGCTGATGCTGGCACTGCCCCTGTTGCCGCTGGGGTACGTGTGGCTGTTGCGCCGGCGCGGCAAGGCGGCGCTGCGCTACAGCAGCCTGGGCGTGGTGCGGGCTGCATCCGCCAGGCGCAACTGGCGGCGGCATGTGCCTCCCGCGCTCTTCCTCATTGCCTGCTCCGCGTTGCTGCTGGCCACGGCGCGCCCGGTGGCTCGGGTGCCTTTGCCCTGGGCACGCTCGTCGATCATGCTGGCAATGGATGTGTCGCTCAGCATGCGCGTCACCGACGTCAAGCCCACGCGCCTGGTGGCGGCGCAGGAAGCGGCCAAACTGTTCCTGCGCGACCTGCCCAAGGAAGTCGAGGTGGGCCTGGTCACTTTTGCCGGCAGCAGCCAGGTGGCGCAGGCGGCCACGCTGGACCGCGCCTCGCTGGTTACGGCCATCGACGGCTTCCAGATGCAGATGGGCACGGCGGTGGGCAACGCGATCGTGCTGTGCTTGTCCGAGCTGTTCCCCGATCACGGCATCGACGTGGGCGAAATGACATTCGGCAGCAAGCAGCGCGGCCGCAGCCTGGACGACCGGGTCAAGCCACCGCCCAGGCAGGTCACGCCGGTGGCGCCGGGCTCCTACGATTCCGCCGCGATCATTTTGCTGAGCGATGGCCGACGAACCACCGGCGTGGACACATTGGTGGCCGCGAAGATGGCGGCCGACCGGGGCGTGCGCATCTACGTGGTGGGCCTGGGCACGGTGGAAGGCCCCGCCGCGATGGCCGATGGCATGCCGATCTACTTGCAGCTGGATGAACCGACGCTGCGCGAAGTGGCGCGGATGACCGCCGGCGAATACCACTACGCAGGCACCGCCGAGAAGCTGCGCAGTGTTTACGAGAACCTGGGCTCGCGGCTGCAAGTGCAGGCGCGCGAGACCGAGGTGTCGGCGCTGCTGGCGATGGCCGCGGCGGTGCTGGCGGTGGCCGGCGCTGCGCTCTCGCTGCTCTGGTTCGGGCGCATCACCTGAACGCGGCGGTTACTCCACGCGGGTGAACCGCTGGCGCACGTCATCGCGGTCGCCCATTTCGAAGTGCCACCACTCGTTGGCTATGCCGTGGAAGCCGCTGGCACCCAGCACTTTGCGCAAGAGTTCGCGGTTGCCATGCTGGGCCGGCGTGAGTGCGCCGCTGGCAAGGTGCCTCGCTTCCAGCTTCGGGTGCGACAACTCGATCATCTCGTCGAAGCCACTGCCCATGTCGAGTTCGCGGCCTTGCGAGTCCAGCAATGTCGCGTCCACGGCCATGCCGAACGAGTGGATCGAACCGCGCGCCGGATCAGCGACGTACTGGCGCAGGTCGGTGCCTTCCAGGTGGTCCCACAGCTGGATCTGGACGCGGTGGGGCCGCAACGCGTCGAGTACCAGCAAGCTGCAACCCGGCGCGTCCCGCGCCAGCAGCGCAACCGCGCGCTCCAGGCCCGCGGCGGCGAGATGATGCAGCCAGGCGCAATCCAGTGTGCCGTACAGGTCGCGGCCGACGAAGTTGTTCACGCCGGCGTAGCGCAGGTCTACTGCAATGCCCTGCACGGCGGACAGGCGCCGGAAGTCGGGGTTGGAGGCAATGTCTTCGCAGCGCATCAGGTTCGCAGGGTTACGTCGGATCGTACCTGCCGCGCGCGACGCCTTCCAGGTTGGTCCCTTCGATGCGGATCAGGCGCGTCGGCCCCGCGCGCCTCGGCGAATGCACCGCGCCCTCGTTGTAAAGGTGTGCGACACCGGGCGTGAGCGAGTAGTCGTGCAGCTTCGTCACCTTGCCCGGCTTGCCGGGCGCAGCGGCCTCGACCACCGCCCAATCGGTCATGACGGTCTCGCCGTCGGCCTGGCCGTAGATCGCCCACGAAGGGCCATGGTCGTGCGGCGGGCTGTCCTTCGCGTCGGTGTAACGATGCGCCAGGATGCAGAAACCCAGCTGCGGGTCCTGGTAGACGACCTTGCGTTCCGGCGACGCGTCGTCGAACAGTGATTCGACGAATGCGCGGTCGACCAGCGCATCGCGCAGGAGTGCGGCGACTTGCTCGCGGCCGGCGGGGTTGTTGCCTTGTTGCAGGGTTTCGCGCACACGTGCGGCGAAGGTGGTGAGGGTAAGTGACATGGTGTTCCTCGGTTGACGGTTGGTTGGGGTTCCTGCACTATAGAAGTTCAAGTCAACTTGAAGTCAAGGGATTTCTTCATGGACATTGCGGAAGTGGCGAAGAAGGCGGGTGTTGCGGCATCGACATTGCGGTTCTATGAAGAGAAGGGCCTGATTGCTGCCGTCGGGCGGCAGGGATTGCGCCGCCGGTTCGACCCCGCGGTGCTGGACCAGCTGGCGCTCATCGCGTTGGGCCAGGCCGCCGGCTTCTCCCTGGCCGAGATCGGAACCATGTTCGCACCGGATGGCAAGCCCAGCATAGACCGGCGCATGCTCTCGGCCAAGGCCGACGACCTCGACCGAACGATCGCACGGCTGAAGGCGATGAGCAACGGCTTGCGGCACGCTGCCGTGTGCCCGGCGCGCAGCCACAGCGAATGCCCGACATTTCGCAAGCTGCTTCGCGCGGCAGGCTCCGGCAAGCTGGATGTCATCGCGACCCGAAGGCCGCGCGTTGAATGACGCATGCCCTACCCGTTCGCGCTGTGCGCCGCGCTCCTGCTCGCACTGGCCACTCACGCGGATGCGCGCGAATTGCAGGGCGTGGTGACGCACGTCACCGACGGCGACACCATCTGGGTGCGGCAAGCCGGCGCGGCGGAAGCTGAACAAGTGCGCCTGCAGGGCCTCGACGCACCGGAAATCTGCCAGGCTTTCGGCCCGCAAGCGCGCGCGGCACTGGCAGCGCATGTGCTGCACCGGCCGGTGCGCGTGACGGTGAAAGCCCAGGATGTTTACCAGCGACTCGTCGGCACCGTGAACGTGCAGGGCGAAGACCTGGGCGCGTGGCTGGTGGCCGGTGGCCACGCCTGGACCGCGCGCTACCAGAAGCGCCCGGGTCCGTATGCCGATGAAGAGGCCGCTGCGCGCGCGGCGCGGCGTGGCCTGTGGCAAGACGACGCGCCGCTGGAGCCGCGCGCTTTCCGCAAGCGCCACGGCTCCTGTTACTGAAGGATCAAGCCAGGCGAATGTTGTCGGCCAGGTGCTGGTACACGGCCGAGATGCGCCGGAGGTGGCGCGACTCAGGATGCGCCAGCAGCCACAGTTCGGACTCGCAGCCGGCCAGCGGGTCGGACAGGGCAACCAGCTGGGGCTCGTGCTCGATCATGAAGAGGGGCACGATGCCAACGCCCAAACCGCATTTCACCGCATCCACCACGCCGAGGATGCCGTCCACCAGGTGATGTGCCGCCAGCTTCGGGAAATTCCTGCGGCGCCAACGCACCGACGGATGGTCAGGCATCGCCTCGTCCGGCGCCACCCACGCGTGTTCGTCGAGCGGCTTGCGCCGCCGTCCTGCGGGCATGCTTCGCGCCGTACAGGCGACAAAGCGAATCTGGCCCAGGTGGCGGCCCACCAGGTGCTCGGGTGGCTTGGGCGTTGCGCGCAGCGCCAGGTCGGCGTCCCGCCGGGTGAGGCTTGCGAGTTCATTGCTCGATCGCAACTCCAGTTGCAGCATCGGGTGGCGTGCCGCGAGCGCCGGCAGTGAGGGCAACACCAGCCCGCGCAACACCGAGTCGGTGGTCGTCAGGCGCACCCGGCCAGTCACTTCCGCGTTGGCGCCCTGCGCCGCGGCGCGTGCCGCCTCGAGCTCGGCCTCGATCCGCTCGGCATGGCGTGCGATGTCCAGCATGGCGTCCGACGCCAGGTAGCCCTGCCGCGTGCGCTCGAAAAGGCGCTGGCCCACGCCTTTCTCGATCCGCTGGACGCCGCGGAACACGGTCGATGCATCTGCCGCCAGCCGGGTGGCAGCTTCGGCCAGCGTACCGCCGCGCACCAGCGCCAGCAAAAGCTCCAGGTCAGGGGCCGTCAGCAAGTATTGCGATTTTGCAATCGATGGTTTCATGCTTGCCTATTTTCATTGCGCCTACGCAATCTTACATTCCAGTCCTCACCAACGCAAACCGAAGGAATCCCCATGAAGCTCTACTACGCACCCGCTGCCTGTTCGCAGGCTGTCCACATCGCCTTGCTCGAGGCGGGCCTGTCCGCGGACCTGGTCAAAGTCGACCTCTCCACGCATCTCCTGGACGACGGCAGCGACTATTTCGCCATCAACCCGCGCGGCTACGTGCCGCTGCTGGAACTCGACGACGGCAGCCGCCACACCGAAGTGGCTGCGTTGCTGCAGTACATGGGCGATCTCGCCCCGGCCAGCGGGCTGATCCCGCAGGCCGGCTCGGTGCAGCGGCTGGAAGTGGTCAAGTGGATCTCTTTCGTCTCCAGCGAACTGCACAAGGTGTTCAGCCCCTGGCTATGGCACAAGGAAACCGCCGACTCGACCCGCAAGGCGGTGAAGGACAAGCTCGCACTGCGTTTCGCCGAACTGGACCAGGTACTGGGTGAACGCGACTTCCTGGCGGGCGGCAGTTTCACGGCCGCCGACGCCTACGGCTTCACCATCGTCAACTGGGCGCCGATGCTCGGGATGAGCCTGAAGGCCTATCCGCAACTGCAAGCCTGGCTGGCGCGGGTCGCGCTGCGCCCTGCCGTGCAGGCAGCGTTGACGGCCGAAGGGCTGGTCAAGGCCTGAGATGCCTGCCATGCAACACACCCTCATCAGCCACCACCTGTGTCCTTACGTCCAGCGGGCGGCCATCGTGCTGGCTGAAAAGAACGCCCTGTTCACCCGGCGCTACGTGGACCTGGCCAACAAACCGGACTGGTTCCTGGCGCTGTCGCCGCTGGGCAAGACGCCCGTGTTGCTGGTGGAGGGGCAAGTGCCGCTGTTCGAATCGGCGGTGATCTGCGAGTACCTTGACGAAACGCTGGCGCCGGCACTGCACCCAGCCGACGCGCTGGACCGGGCACGCCATCGCGGCTGGATGGAGTTCGGCTCCAGCATCCTCAACACCATCTGGGCGTTCTACACCGCCCCCGATGCGCAGTCGCTGGAGGCACGGCGAGATGAGTTGCGCGCCCGCTTCATGCAGATCGACGCTGCGCTGCACGAAGACGGCCCTTTCTTTGCCGGCACACGCTTCTGCGTCGTCGATGCCGTCTTCGGGCCGGTGTTTCGCTACTTCGACGTGTTCGAGCAATTGGGTGAGCCGGAGTTGTTCGCGCAGATGCCGCGTGTGCGCGC
>DATHWV010000380.1:0-7939 GCA_035460205.1 Ramlibacter sp. | reverse complement strand
CGCCGTTCGGACAGTACTCGGGGTGCGGCAGGATTTTGATGATGGCCATTGTCAGATTGTCTCGACGTTCTTGCCCGACAGCGCCTTCTGGATGCTGTGGTTCATGCGTTCGGCCGCGAAGGCCTCGGTGCCCTTGGCGAGCGCTTCGGTCGCAGCTTCGATCGCAGCGGCGTCGTGGCTCGCCACTTCCACGTTGCGCAGCTGGTCCATCAAGGCATCAATGTGTGTTCGATCTTCCGCGGCCAGGATGTCGCCATCGGCGTCGAGCGCAGTCTGCGTCGCCAGCAGCATGCGCTGGGCGTCCACCTTGGCTTCGGCCAGCGCGCGCGCCTTCATGTCCTGCTCCGCGGTGGTGAAGCTCTCCTGCAGCATCTTCGCGATCTGCTCGTCCGACAGGCCGTAGGACGGCTTGACGTCGATCCGTGCCTCGACACCGCTGACTTGCTCCCGGGCGTTGACGCTGAGCAGGCCGTCGGCGTCGACAGTGAAGGTGACGCGGATGCGCGCTGCCCCGGCCACCATCGGCGGGATGCCCCGCAATTCGAAGCGCGCGAGGCTGCGGCAGTCCTGCACCAGGTCACGCTCGCCTTGAACCACGTGCAGCGCCAGCGCGGTCTGGCCGTCCTTGTAGGTGGTGAAGTCCTGCGCCTTGGCCGTGGGAATGGTTTCGTTGCGCGGGACGATGCGCTCGACCAGCCCGCCCATGGTCTCGATGCCCAGCGACAGCGGGATCACATCGAGCAACAGCAGGTCGCCGGCGGGATCGTTGCCGGCCAGCTGGTTGGCCTGGATGGCCGCACCCAGCGCCACCACTTCGTCCGGGTTGAGGTTCGTCAGCGGCTCGCGGCCAAAGAACTCGGCGACCGCCCGCTGGACCTGTGGCATGCGCGTGGAGCCGCCCACCAGCACCACACCCTTGACATCATCTTTTGAAAGCTTCGCGTCGCGCATCGCCTTGCGCACCGCAACCATCGTGCGGGCGGTCAGTTCCGCGGTCGCTGCCTCGAACTCCGCGCGCGAGACATTGGCTTCGGCGGTCGCCGTGCCGGCGCGCAAGGGCACGGTCACGGCCTGGGTTGATGAGAGTTGTTCCTTGGCGCTGCGCGCCGCCATCTTCACCGCCGCCTTGTCGCCGGCGGTTGTCACTTCCAGGCCCGCCTTGTGCAGCAGCCAGTCGGCCAGCGCACGGTCGTAGTCGTCGCCGCCCAGCGCCGAATCGCCACCGGTGGCGATCACTTCGAACACACCGCGCGTCAATCGCAGGATAGAGATGTCGAAAGTGCCGCCGCCGAGGTCATACACCGCGTAGATGCCTTCGCTGGCGTTGTCCAGACCGTAGGCGATCGCTGCCGCCGTGGGCTCGTTGATCAGTCGGAGCACGTTGATGCCCGCCAGCTTCGCCGCGTCCTTGGTAGCCTGGCGTTGCGCCTCGTCGAAATACGCGGGCACGGTGATCACGGCGCCGTAGAGGTCGTCGTTGAACGTGTCTTCGGCCCGGTAGCGCAGCGTGGCCAGGATTTCGGCGCTGACCTCGACCGGCGATTTCTCGCCCGCGCGGGTTTCCAGCGCCACCATGCCGGGCTTGTCGATAAAACGGTAAGGCAACTTGGCGCGGTTGGCGATGTCGGCCATGCCGCGGCCCATGAAACGCTTCACCGATGCGATGGTGTTCTCCGGATCTTCGGCCTGCGCCGCGTGGGCGTCATGGCCGATCTGGCGGCCGCCACCTTCGAGGTAGCGCACGACCGATGGCAGGATCACCCGGCCCTGCCCGTCCGGCAGGCATTCGGCGACGCCGTTGCGCACCGCCGAGACCAGCGAGTGCGTCGTGCCGAGGTCAATGCCCACCGCGATGCGCCGCTGGTGCGGGTCGGGCGACTGGCCGGGTTCTGAAATCTGCAATAAAGCCATGGCGCCTATTGTCCCAGTTGGTCGACGCGATTCTCCACGTCGTGGCCAAAGCGCTCAATGAACATAAGGGCTCTGACGCGCTGCGCTGCCGCGGCTGCATCACGCTCCTCATCCAGCAGGCGACCAATGCTTTGCAGGGTTTCGCTGCGCGAGCGGTCGAGTTCGGTTTCCAGGGCCTGAAGGTCGGCAGCGGTGCGCGCTTCATCGAGCGCCTCACGCCATTCCATCTGTTCGACCAGGAAGTCCGCAGGCATCGCGGTATTGCTCTCGGCGTCGAGCGGAACGCCACGCAGCTCGCACAGGTAGGCGGCGCGCTTGAGCGGGTCTTTCAGCCGCTGGTAGGCCTCGTTGATGCGCACCGACCATTGCATCGCCACGCGCTGGGCGGCATGGCCCTGGGCGGCGAATTTGTCGGGATGGGCTTCGCGCTGGAGCTCTTTCCAGCGTGCATCGATGGCAGCGCGGTCCTGTGCGAACTGCTCGGCCAAGCCGAACAACTCGAAGTCATTCGACTGGAGGTTCACACCCGGAACGATTCCCCGCAGCCGCAACGGTCGCGTTCATTGGGGTTGTTGAACTTGAAGCCTTCGTTCAGGCCTTCGCGCACGAAGTCCAGCTGCGTGCCGTCGATATAGGCCAGGCTCTTCGGGTCGATCAGGACCTTCACGCCATGGTCTTCGAAGACGATGTCCTCGGGCGCGATCTCGTCCACGTATTCGAGCTTGTAGGCCAGGCCCGAGCAGCCTGTGGTCTTCACGCCCAGCCGCACGCCAACGCCCTTGCCGCGTTTGCCGAGGTAGCGGGTGACGTGCCGGGCTGCTGCTTCTGTCAGGGAGATTGCCATCGGGGAATCAGTGCTCGTGCTTCTTCTTGTAGTCGGCGACGGCAGCCTTGATGGCGTCCTCGGCCAGGATGGAGCAGTGGATCTTCACCGGCGGCAGCGCGAGTTCTTCAGCGATCTCGCTGTTCTTCAGCGCGGCGGCCTGGTCGAGCGTCTTGCCCTTGACCCACTCGGTCACGAGCGAGCTGGACGCGATGGCCGAGCCGCAGCCATAGGTCTTGAAGCGTGCGTCCTCGATGACGCCGGTGGCCGGGTTCACCTTGATCTGCAACTTCATCACGTCGCCGCAGGCGGGCGCGCCCACCATGCCGGTGCCGACGTCCTCATCGCCCTTGTCGAAGGAGCCGACGTTGCGCGGGTTTTCGTAGTGGTCAACGACTTTTTCGGAATAGGCCATTTCGGGTACCTCTTGAATTCTCAAATGCTTTAGTGAGCGGTCCACTGGATGGTGGAGATGTCCACGCCATCCTGGTACATCTCCCAGAGCGGACTCAGCTCGCGCAGCCGGGCCACATTCTGCTTGATGGTGTCGATCGCGTAATCGATTTCTTCCTCGGTCGTGAAGCGGCCGATGGTCATGCGCAGGCTGCTGTGCGCAAGTTCGTCGCTGCGACCCAGGGCGCGCAGGACATAGCTGGGCTCCAGCGATGCGGAAGTGCATGCCGAGCCGGACGACACTGCCAGGCCCTTGATGCCCATGATCAGCGATTCGCCTTCGACGAAGTTGAAACTCATGTTCAGGTTCTGCGGCACGCGGCGCTCCAGGCTGCCGTTGATGAACACCTGCTCGATGTCCTTCAGGCCGTCCAGCAGGCGCTGCTGCAGCGCATGCGCCTTGGCGTTGCTCTCGGCCATTTCGGCCTTGGCGATGCGGAAGGCCTCGCCCATGCCGACGATCTGGTGCGTGGGCAGCGTGCCCGAACGCATGCCGCGCTCATGACCGCCGCCGTGGATCTGGGCTTCCAGCCGCACGCGCGGCTTGCGGCGCACGAACAGCGCGCCGATGCCCTTGGGACCGTAGGTCTTGTGGGCCGTCATGCTCATGAGGTCGATGGGCAACGTTGCCATGTCGATCTCGACACGGCCGGTCGCCTGCGCAGCGTCGACATGGAACAGGATGCCCTTTTCGCGGCACAGCGCGCCGATCGCGGGAATGTCCTGGATCACGCCGATCTCGTTGTTCACGAACAGCACGCTGACGAGGATGGTGTCGGCACGCATCGCGGCCTTGAGCTTCTCCAGGTCGACCAGGCCGTCTTCCTCGACGTCCAGGTAGGTCACCTCGAAGCCCTGGCGCTCCAGTTCGCGCATGGTGTCCAGCACCGCCTTGTGCTCGGTCTTCAACGTGATCAGGTGCTTGCCGCGCGTCTTGTAAAACTGCGCCGCGCCCTTGAGCGCGAGGTTGATCGACTCGGTCGCGCCGCTGGTCCAGACGATCTCGCGCGGATCCGCGCCGATCAGGTCAGCCACCTGTTCTCGAGCCTTCTCCACGGCCGCTTCCGCTTCCCAGCCCCATGCATGGCTGCGCGACGCCGGGTTGCCGAAGTGCTCGCGCAACCACGGGATCATCGCGTCAACGACGCGCGGATCGACCGGCGTCGTCGCGCCGTAGTCCATGTAGATCGGGAAATGCGGTGTCATGTCCATGGCTGGATCTTCTGGAAAAAACGTTGGTTGGACCGGTACTTCTGCGGCGGGAAACCCGCGACCTCAGGACTTGGCGAACGAGTTGCCCAGCGCGAAGACCGAGTTGGGCGCGTTCACGCGGATCGGCTTGACCACCGGCTGGCTCGAGATCGCGCGCTTCACGGCCGGCTTGTCCTCGATCTGCATGCCCTTGGCCAGCTGGTCGTCCACCAGCTTTTGCAGCGTCACGGAATCAAGGAACTCCACCATGCGCTGGTTCAGCGCCGACCACAGCTCGTGCGTCATGCAGCGGCCGCCGTCCTGGCAGTTTTCCTTGCCACCGCATTGCGTGGCATCGATTGGCTCGTCGACCGACACGATGATGTCGGCCACGGTGATTTCCGCGGCCTTGCGGCCGAGTGTGTAGCCGCCGCCCGGGCCACGGGTGGATTCCACCAGCTCATGCCGGCGCAGCTTGCCGAACAGCTGCTCCAGGTACGACAGGGAAATCTGCTGGCGCTGGCTGATGGCCGCCAGGGTCACCGGGCCATTGTTCTGGCGCAGGGCCAGGTCGATCATGGCAGTGACGGCGAAACGGCCTTTGGTTGTGAGTCGCATGGCAAGCTCCTTATGCTTGGCTATCTGTCTGAACGCCCCGGAAGCACACGCTTCCCGGGTCCTCCCTCATCCGCATTTCCGGCCCTCACCGGCCTCTCGCCAATGGCTAAGCCATTGATCTTGTTGGGTTTTGGAGTTGTTCCTGAGTATTTCCGTCAAGTATAACAGAAACCCCCTCGTGATGCTCGGGTAATCCCGGAGCCCCGGGGTCAGCGAGCCCCCGGCTAGCCGGCTTGTTGCAGTGCGGCGCGGATATGGACGAGAAGGCCCCGGCAGGCCTGTTCGACATGGTCGAGAACCATCTCGAAGTGCTCCTTGCCACCGTAGTACGGGTCGATCACGACGTCACTGAACCCCGGCGGGGCGAACTCCATCAGCCGCTTCACCTTGTGCAGGTGCTGGCGCGGGCACATGGCTTCCAGTTCCTTCAGGTTCTGCCAGTCCATGGCCAGCACGAGGTCGAACTTCGCGAAGTCCCTGGCGTGCACCAGGCGCGCGCGCTGGCCCGACAGGTCGTAGCCCCGCCGCCGGGCATGGAGCTGGCTGCGATGGTCAGGCGGCGAGCCCACGTGGTAGTCGAGCGTGCCGGCCGAGTCGATCTCCACTTGATCCTGCAAGCCGGCCTCGTGCACCAGGTGCCGCAGGACGCCCTCGGCCGTGGGGCTTCGGCAGATGTTGCCCATGCAGACCATGAGGACGGAATAGCGCGCTGCCATGGCTCAGCCCTTGGCCTGGATGGAAATGACGTTGTCATGCACGACAGCGCCGAAAGCCTGCTCCTTGAGCAGCGCGAGCTGGTCGCGCACCCGTGCCGCCTTTTCGAATTCCAGGTTGCGCGCGTGCTCCAGCATCTGCTTTTCCAGGCGCTTGATCTCGCGGGCAATGTCCTTTTCCGACATGTCCTCGACCATTGCGCGCTGCAGCTCCTGCTTTTCCATCTCCTTGCTGGCCTTCTCGCTGTACACGCCGTCGATCAGGTCCTTGATGTGCTTGGTGATGCTGCGCGGGGTGATGCCGTGCAATTCGTTGTGCGCAATCTGCTTGGCGCGGCGGCGTTCGGTTTCGCCGATGGCCTTGGCCATGGAGTCGGTCATGCGGTCCGCATAGAGGATCGCCCGGCCGTTCAGGTGGCGCGCTGCCCGGCCAATGGTCTGGATCAGCGAGCGCTCGGCGCGAAGGAAACCTTCCTTGTCGGCGTCCAGGATGGCCACCAGCGACACCTCGGGGATGTCCAGGCCTTCGCGCAGCAGGTTGATGCCCACCAGCACGTCGAAAGCGCCAAGCCGCAGGTCGCGCAGGATCTCCACCCGCTCCACCGTGTCGATGTCGCTGTGCAGGTAGCGGACCTTGACGCCGTTGTCGGACAGGTAGTCGGTGAGCTGTTCGGCCATGCGCTTGGTCAGCGTGGTGATCAGCACCCGCTCGTTCTTCTCGGTGCGCAGGCGGATCTCCTGCAGCACATCGTCCACCTGGTGCGTGGCCGGCCGCACTTCCACCTGCGGGTCGACCAAGCCCGTGGGGCGCACGAGCTGCTCGACGACCTGCCCGGCATGTTGCTGCTCATAGGCTGCCGGCGTCGCCGACACAAACACAACCTGCCGCATGCGTGTCTCGAACTCCTCGAACTTCAGCGGCCGGTTGTCCAGCGCCGATGGCAGGCGGAAGCCGTACTCCACCAGCGTGACCTTGCGGGCCCGGTCGCCGTTGTACATGGCGCCGAGCTGGCCGATCATCTGGTGGCTCTCGTCCAGGAACATCAGCGAGTCTTTGGGCAGGTAGTCGGTCAGCGTGGATGGCGGCGAGCCCGGCGCGGCGCCCGACAGGTGCCGCGTGTAGTTCTCGATGCCCTTGCAGTGGCCGATCTCACTGAGCATTTCCAGGTCGAAGCGGGTGCGCTGCTCCAGCCGTTGAGCCTCCACCAGCTTGCCGTCCGCCACCAGTTCCTTGAGTCGCTGGGCGAGCTCGATCTTGATCGTCTCCACCGCACCCATCACCTTTTCGCGCGGCGTCACGTAGTGGCTGGACGGGTACACCGTGAAGCGCGGCACTTTCTGGCGAATGCGGCCGGTGAGCGGGTCGAACAACTGCAGCGACTCGATCTCGTCGTCGAACAGCTCGACGCGGATGGCCAGTTCACTGTGTTCCGCCGGGAAGATGTCGATGGTGTCGCCGCGCACGCGGAAGGTGCCGCGCGAGAAGTCCTGCTCGTTGCGCGTGTATTGCATGCGGATCAGCTGCGAAATGATGTCGCGCTGGCCGATCTTGTCACCCACCCGGGTGATGAATCGCATCTGGGTGTAGTCCTCTGGGGCGCCGATGCCATAGATCGCGCTCACCGTGGCCACGATCACCGTGTCGCGCCGCTCCAGCACGCTCTTGGTGGCCGACAGCCGCATCTGCTCGATGTGCTCGTTGATCGAGCTGTCCTTCTCGATGAACAGGTCGCGCTGCGGCACGTACGCTTCGGGCTGGTAGTAGTCGTAGTAGCTGACGAAGTACTCGACCGCGTTCTTGGGGAAGAACTCGCGGAATTCGCTGTAAAGCTGCGCCGCCAGCGTCTTGTTGGGGGCGAAGACGATCGCGGGCCGGCCCAGCCGCGCGATGACGTTGGCCATGGTGAAGGTCTTGCCGGACCCGGTGACGCCCAGCAGGGTCTGGAACACCTCGCCGTCCTCCACGCCCTCGACCAGCTTGGCGATGGCCGCCGGCTGGTCCCCGGCGGGCGGGTAAGGCAGGAACAGCTCGAACGGCGAGTCGGGAAAGCTGATGAACTCGCCCTCGGGCTGCTTCTCGGTGACTTCTGAAATCTCTGGCATGGCTTCTCAATGGAACGGGACTTCCCGTGACCGACTAAAATTGGGGCAGCCGGACAGCGTACAGCAAGCCCGGCCTTCCGTGCATCCGTTCGCTACTGACAACTTCCCGAGGAACCCCATGTCTTTG
>DATHWV010000379.1:0-2171 GCA_035460205.1 Ramlibacter sp. | reverse complement strand
GCGTTGTAGATCGAAGCACGCATGCCGCCCACCGAGCGATGGCCCTTGAGCTGGATCATGCCCTTGGCCTGTGCGCCCTTGAGGAAGGCTTCGTCCAGCGCTTCGTCCTTCAGCCAGAAAGGCACGTTCATCAGCGATCGGTCTTCCTTCGCCACCGGGTTGCGGAAAAACTTGCTGCTGTCGAGATAGTCGTAGAGCACCGCGGCCTTGGCCTTGTTGTGCGCTTCCATCGCCGCCATGCCGCCCTGCTCCTTGATGTACTTGAACACCAGCCCGGCGATGTAGATCGCGTAGGTAGGCGGCGTGTTGAACATCGAGTCGTTTTCGGCCTGCAGCTTGTAGTTGAAGGCCGAGGGCGTGATCGGCAGCGCGTGGCCGATGAGGTCGTCGCGAACGATCACGATGGTCAGGCCCGACGGCCCCATGTTCTTCTGCGCGCCGGCGTAGATCAGGCCGTACTTAGAGACGTCGATGGCGCGCGACATGATGTTCGACGACATGTCGGCCACCAGCGGCACCTTGCCGGTATCGGGCGTCCAGTGGAATTCAACGCCGCCGATGGTTTCGTTGGAGCAGATGTGCACGTAGGAAGCTTCGGGGTCCAGCTTCCACTCGGACTGCTTCGGGATGGCGGTGAACTTGCTGGCTTCACCGGAGGCCGCGACGTTGACCGTTCCGTAGGTCTTCGCTTCTTTCATCGACTTCTTGGACCAGTCGCCGGTGCTGACGTAGTCGGCCTTGCCGGTCCTGCCCATCAGGTTCATCGGGACGATCGCGTTCTCGCCGATCGCGCCCCCCTGCATGAAGAGCACCTTGTAGTTGGCGGGCACGCCCATCAATTCGCGCACCAGGCTCTCGGCCTCGGCATGGATGGAGATGAATTCCTTGCCGCGGTGGCTCATCTCCATCACCGACATGCCACTGCCGTGCCAGTCCAGCATTTCCTCGGCCGCCTTGCGCAGCACGGGTTCGGGCAGGGTGGCGGGGCCGGGGCTGAAATTGAAAACGCGGGTCATTGACTTTTCTCTCTGTGGCTGGGGGGTTTCCCACAGCATACAAGAAAGAAAAGTCCCCTTTTTTGCTCAGGCCCAGCCCACGGTGTGCGTATGGCGCAGCCCGGTCCACTGCAACTCGGCAAGCACCGCCACGGTCACGGCCTGCGCCACGATCCACGCGGTTCCCAGCGCCGTCGGGGCCAGCATGCCGCTGGCCAGCAGCGCCACGCAGGCCACGGCCCAGCCGGCATTCCCGGCAACGAACAGCCACACCAGGGGCCGGGGCAAGGGGTCGCGCGTCGCAACGAAGCCCACCGTGGCGGCGTACGCCAGCAGGAACCACCCGGTACCGGTCAACAACACGGAGGGCAGGTTCAGCCACTGCGCCAGTTGGGCGCCTAAAACCAGTTGAATCGCGCCGGTCGCCAGGCACGACGCGGCGTCGGCAAACAGCACATTGCGCAGGAAGCGGGGGGAAGCAAAGATCGACATGGCAGGCTCCTTGGGGTTGAAACAATGGAGCGGATGATCGGCACGACAGCGCGGCCAGTCGATTACGCGGCAGGTAATGGGCGCTGCGCCGCCTGCGCACTACCATGCGGTCATGAACACCGCCACCCACCCTGCCCACCGGCCCGCGCCGCGGCCCTTTGGCGAGCACCTGCGGCACTGGCGCCAGCACAGGCGCCTGAGCCAGCTTGACCTGGCGCAGGAGGCCGACATCTCGACGCGGCACCTGAGCTTCGTGGAAACCGGGCGCTCGGTGCCCAGCCGAGAAATGGTGTTGCGCCTGGCCGAGCGGCTGGACGTGCCCTTGCGCGAGCGAAATGCCCTGCTGGTCGCTGCGGGCTATGCGCCCATGTACCGCGAGCGCCCGCTCGATGATCCCGCGTTGTCCCCTGCCAAGCAGGCGGTCGATCTCATCCTGCGCAGCCATGAGCCTTACCCGGCCCTCGCCGTGGACCGGCACTGGAACCTGCTGGCCGCCAATCGCATGCTGCCGCACCTCCTCGCCACCGTGGACCCTTCGCTGCTGCAGGGCCCGGTCAACGTGCTGCGGCTGTCACTCCACCCGCAAGGCCTGGCGCCGAAGATCGTCAACCTGGCGCAATGGCGCAACCACCTGCTCGAGCGCCTGCGCCAGCAGGTCCACGCGACCGACGACGCCGTGCTGGC
>DATHWV010000378.1:0-4063 GCA_035460205.1 Ramlibacter sp. | reverse complement strand
CGCGCACCTTGCCCGAGGGCGAGGCCGTCTATGAACGGATGCTCCAGTTCGCGGGCCAGTTGAAGGCGCGCGGCGTGCTGCGCGGTGTCGAGTCCCTCACTTCACCCGACGAAGGTGCGGCCCGCGTCCAAAGGCGCAGCGGCAGCGCGCAGGTCCTTGACGGCCCTTTCGCTGAGGCCAAGGAAATGGTGGGCGGCTTCTTCCTGGTCGATGTGCCCACGCGCGAGGAAGCCATTGCGATTGCCCGTGAATGCCCGGCTGCCGAATGGGCCACGGTCGAGGTGCGCGAGACCGGCCCCTGCTATACGTAGAGCCATACGTAGCCGGAACTTGTCGATTCCTGGCGGCCTGTTTCGTCGTGTGGTCAGAGGCGCAAATTTCGAAGGCGCTTCCCGACTTCAAACTCACAGGAGCACCCCATGAAATTCATGATCATCGTCAAGGCGACCGCCGACTCCGAGGCCGGCCGCTTTCCGCCCGATTCCGAAGAACTTTTCAAATGCATGGCCGTCTTCCACGAGGACCTGGCCAAGGCCGGCGCATTGCTCGACGCCTCGGGCCTGCAGCCCTCGAGCAAGGGCTGGCGCGTGCGCTATGAAGGCAGCAAGCGCGTCGTCGTCGACGGCCCTTTCACCGAAAGCAAGGAACTGATCGCCGGCTACACGGTGATCCAGGTGCGCAGCCGCGCCGAAGCACTCGAATGGTCCCGCCGCTTCCCGAACCCGGTGCGCGAGGGCGAGCCGGCCGAGATCGAAGTGCGCCAGCTCTACGAGATGGAAGACTTCGAAGGCCTGGCGAGTGCGGAAACGCAGGACCGCTTCAAGCAGATCGGCATGGAGTGAGGGGCGCAAGATGATCAAGACCATCGCTTTCATCGCCGTCGCCGCCCTGGGCATCCTGCTGGTCGCCGCCGCGGCCCGGCCCGACACGTTTCGGGTCGAGCGCACGGCCCGCATCAAGGCGCCGCCGGCCAGGTTGCATGCGCTCATCAACGACATGAAGATGTTCAATACCTGGAATCCGTACAACCTGAAGGACCCGAACATCCGCGGCGACTACCACGGACCGCAGGCCGGCCCGGGCGCCGTCTACTGGTTCGAGGGCAACAAGGACGTGGGCAAGGGCAGCATCGCCATCATCGACACCACGCCCGCGAAGGTCACGATGAAGCTGGACATGGTGGAGCCGTTCGAAGGGCACAACATCGTCGAGTTCATCATTGCTCCCAATGGCGACGCGACCGAGGTCACCTGGGCGATGCATGGCCCCAGCCCCTACATCGGCAAGCTGATGGGCATGGTCTTCAACATGGACAAGATGATTGGCCGCGACTTCGAGGCGGGCCTGGCCAACCTCAAGGCCAAGGCCGAAACCTGAACAGGAGAAAACAACATGTCCCGCAAGATCTTCGTCAACCTGCCGATCAAGAACATGGAACGCAGCCAGGCGTTCTTCAAGTCGCTCGGCTTCTCCTTCAATCCGCAATTCACGAACGAGCAGGGCGCCTGCATGGTCGTGAGCGACGACATCTTCGTGATGCTGCTGGTGGAGCCTTTCTTCCAGACCTTCACGAAGAAGTCCATTGCCGACGCAACGAAGACCACCGAGGTGCTGGTGTGCCTGTCGTGCGAGAGCCGCGCCGAGGTGGATTCGCTGGTGAAGAAGGCGCTGGCCGCCGGCGGCACCTCGCCCAACCCGCCGCAGGACCACGGCTTCATGTACGGCCACGGCTTCACCGACCTGGATGGCCACATCTGGGAGCTGGCGTACATGGACATGAGCGCCGTCCCGCCGCAAGCCTGATCCATGCACTCGGCCACCCATGAGGCAATCGCCACGGTCTGGCGGATGGAGTCCGCCAAGATCGTCGCCGGGGTGGCCCGCATGGTGCGCGACATCGGGCTGGCCGAAGAACTCGCGCAGGACGCGCTGGTGGCCGCTCTGGAGCATTGGCCGCGCGACGGCGTGCCGCAGAACCCGGGCGCGTGGCTGATGCGCACCGCAAAGAACAAGGCCCTGGACCGGCTGCGCCGCGACAAGTCGCTGGGCGACAAGCTGGAGCAGATTGGCCAGGACCTGGAGGCCCAGGAGGCGCTGGTCGTGCCCGACTTCGTGGATGCGCTGGACGATGCGCGCGCCGACGAGATCGGCGACGACCTGCTGCGCCTGATCTTCACTGCCTGCCATCCGGTGCTCTCGACCGAGGCGCGTGTCGCGCTCACGCTCAAGTTGCTGGGCGGCCTGACGACCCACGAGATCGCGCGCGCCTACCTGGTGCCCGAACCGACCATCGCTCAGCGCATTGTCCGCGCCAAGCGCACGCTGAGCGAGGCGCGTGTGCCTTTCGAGGTGCCACGCGGCGAAGAGCTTGCGCAGCGGCTGGCCTCGGTGCTGGAAGTGGTCTACCTGGTTTTCAACGAAGGCTACACGGCCACCGCCGGCGACGACTGGATGCGCCCCGCGCTCTGCGACGAGGCGCTGCGCCTGGGCCGGATGCTGGCGGAACTCGCGCCCGGGCAGTCCGAAGCGCATGGCCTCATCGCCTTGATGGAACTGCAGGCTTCACGCGCGGCCGCCCGGGTGGACGCCGCGGGCCGCCCGGTGCTGCTGCTGGAGCAGGACCGCGGCCGCTGGGACCGATTGTTGATCCGGCGTGGGCTCGCGGCACTGGAGCGGGCGCAAGGGCAGGGTGCCGCGCTGGGGACCTATGCATTGCAGGCCTCGATTGCCGCCTGCCACGCTCGCGCGGCGACCGGCGACGACACCGACTGGAAGCGCATCGCAGCGCTGTACGACGCGCTGGCCGAGGTGGCGCCGTCACCGGTGGTTGAACTCAATCGTGCCGTGGCGGTGGGCATGGCCTTCGGGCCCGCTGCCGGACTTGAGATCGTCGACGCGCTGCAAGGCGACAAGGCGCTGCGCAATTACCAGTGGCTGCCCAGCGTGCGCGGCGACCTGCTGGCCAAGCTGGGGCGCAACGACGAGGCGAGGGCCGAGTTCAAGCGTGCAGCGCAGCTTGCCGGCAATGTCCGCGAGCGCGACCTGCTGCTGGAACGTGCCCGCGCCATGGACCCGCCGTCCCGCCTGCAGTGACCACACCGGGCGTCGGCGACAATCGCGCCCATGCCATCGACATTCCGCCTGGACAACGAGGTCACGCGCTTCCTGGGCGTGGGCGTCGCGGCCACCGCCTTGCAGTACCTGGTTTACGGGGCGCTGCTGCGCATCCTGCCCGGGCCGGCGGTGGTGGCCTCGGTGCTGGGCTACGTGGCCGGCTCGGTGCTGTCCTACCTGCTTAACTATCATGTCACCTTTGGCTCCAGCCGCGCGCACGCAAGCGCCGTGCCCCGGTTCTATGCGATGGTGGCCGTGGCGTTCTTGCTGAATGCTGCCATCGTGGGTGGGCTGGTGGACGGGATGGGGCTCAATGCATGGCTGGGGCAGGTGGTGGCCACCGTGGCCTGCCTGGCATGGAACTACGCGGTGTCGCGCCGCTGGGTCTTTGGAACGGCGAAACAAGAAGAGGCAAGATGAAACCCCTGATCTGCGTGGTCGTGCCTGCGTACAACGAGGCCCTGGTGATCGATGCGTTCCATGAGCGCGTGGCGGCCGTGTTCGACCGGCTCGATGGCTACCGCTGGCAGCTGCTCTTCGTCAACGACGGCAGCAAGGACGCCACGCAGTCCGTGATCGACGCGCTGTGTGCGCGCGACTCGCGCGTGGGCGCCATCCAGCTGTCGCGCAACTTCGGCAAGGAAATTGCCATGACCGCGGGCCTGGACCATGCGAAGGGTGACGCCGTGGTGGTGATCGACGCCGACCTGCAGGACCCGCCGGAGCTGATGGAGGAGTTCATCCACCAGTGGCAGTCGGGTTTCGACGTGGTGTACGCCACGCGCACAGAGCGCGAAGGCGAGACCTGGGCCAAGAAGGCTTCAGCCGACATGTTCTACCGGCTGATGAGCCGCGTGTCGCACGTGAACATCCCGCGCAACACCGGCGACTATCGCCTGATGAGCCGGCGCGCGGTCGATGCGCTCCTCAAGCTGCGCGAGCAGCACCG
>DATHWV010000377.1:0-5712 GCA_035460205.1 Ramlibacter sp. | reverse complement strand
GTCTTGATCTTCTCGAGCCCATGGCGCTCGGCAAGCGCATCGAACTCCGAGAAGATGCGATCGAGCAGGCGCACCAGGTCCTGCGGCGACTTCGACGCTGACAGCTTGGTAAAACCCACCAGGTCGGCAAACAGCACGGTGACTTCGGCGCTGTGGTCCGCGATGGAGTCCGGCGATCCCTTCAGCCGCTCGGCGATCGATTCGGGCAGGATGTTCAGCAGCAGCCGGTCGGAGCGGGCGCGCTCATGCGCGGCTTCGCGAAGCGCGACGAAGGCCTGACGCACCGCAAGGTCCATCTGGTAACAGACGAGCATGCCCGTCAGGTTGGCGGCCAGCAGGGCAAGCCCATGCCGCGGCAAGGACGTGGCCGGGAGGTATCCGCCGAGGCTCAGCAGCACGAGATAGAGCGCCATGGTGATCCACCCCGCCGCGGTCGCAGCCGGAAACCTGAGGCGGAAAACACCGTAGACCGCGAAAACCTGCACCGCCAGGAGAAAGAAGCCCGAAGCCACCAGTCCTTCGGTGGAATTGGACGATGCCAGCCGGATGTCCCCGACAGAAATCACGCAGGCAATGACGAGCATCAGCGCCTGGTGGCGCTCGATGAAGGCCTGCGAATAAGTCACCAGGTAGGTCGTCACCATCAGCGCAAGCAACACGCCTCCCACGGCCAACAGCCTGTGCAGTTCCAGGTTCGCCTGGGGCGAGACGGCAACAACGCCTGGCGTCAGCACCAGCACGGCCACCGTGATCCACACGATGGCGGCGCGCATCGGCCGGATCGACTTGCGAGCCTGCTCCTGGGCGAACTCGGTCTCGAGACCCTTGTCGTTGAACCGCAGTGACCAGCGACTGACCTGAAGCTGGCTGGCCTGCATACGCCGGACTACTTGTCCTGCTCCATCGCGCGGCGATGCCGCTCGACGAACTCCTGGTAGGTGTCGACGCCACGCAGCTGCAGGATGGTGTTGCGCACCGCAGCTTCGACCAGCACGGCGATGTTCCGCCCGGCCACCACCTGGATCACCGCCTTGCGCACCGGCACGCCGAGCACGTCCTGCGTGAGCGGCTCATAGGGCAGGCGCTCGTATTCGCGCTCCAGCGTTTCGCGCCGCACCAGGTGGACGATGAGCTTCAGGCGCATCTTGCGGCGCACCGCCGTCTCGCCAAAGATCGCGCGGATGTCCAGCAAGCCGATGCCGCGCACCTCCAGCAGGTTCTGCAGCAGCTCAGGGCAGCGGCCCTCGATGGTCGTCTGGTTGATGCGGTACAGGTCCACCGCGTCATCGGCCACCAGGCCATTGCCGCGGGAGATCAGCTCCAGCCCCAGCTCGCTCTTGCCCAGGCCCGACTCGCCCGTGATCATCACGCCCAGGCCGAGGATGTCCATGAACACGCCGTGCATCGAGGTGCGCTCGGCGAAGTGCTTGGACAGGTAGGCCCGCATCACGTCGATCACGAAAGCCGAGGGCTCGTGCGTCGCGAACATCGGGATCTGCGCGCGCTCGCACATCGACAGCAGCGCGTCGGGCGCGACCTGGTTGTCGGTGAGCACAAGCACTGGCGGCTCCAGCGTCACGATGCGGGCGATGCGGCGGGCGCAGTCTTCCGCGGTGGCGTTGGTGAGGTAGGCGATCTCGCGCTCGCCGAGGATCTGCACCCGGTACGGATGGATGTAGTTGAGGTACCCGACCAGGTCCGCGCCGGAGCGCGCGGCGCGCACGGCGATCTCGTCGAACCGGCGCTCCGAGGCGCCCAGGCCGGCCACCCATTCCCACTTGAGTTGGGCCCGGTGGTCTTCGAACAGGACGTCGGCGCTGACGACGGTGGGTTTCACTAGCGCAAGTAGCCGGTCAGGCGGGTTGTGCGGATTGCCAGGTGGCGATCAGCTGGTGCAACGCGGTCGCGTCGGTGGTCGCCTTGATCTTTTCGCGCAAAGGCGCGTCGCTGAGCAGCTCGGCGATTTCGGACAGGATTTCCAGGTGCTTCTGGGTGGCCGCTTCCGGCACCAGCAGGAAGATCAGCAGGTTGACCGGCTGCTCGTCCGGCGCGTCGAAGCCGATGGGGCTGACCAGCTGGAACAGGGCTGCCATGGGGGCCTTCAGCCCCTTGATGCGGCCATGCGGGATGGCCACGCCATGGCCCAGGCCGGTGGAGCCCAGGCGCTCGCGGGCGAACAGGCTGTCGGTGATCAGCGCCCGCGACAGCCCATGGAGGTTTTCAAACAGCAGCCCGGCTTCTTCGAAAGCGCGCTTTTTGCTGGTGGCATCGACGCTCACGAGCACTTGAGCGGCAGGCAGGATGGACGCAAGGCGGTTCATGGTCGGGTTTACGATTATGCACCGGGGTGGGTGCACCGCAACAAAACGCCCCAGCCGCCCGTTGCGCGGACACCCACAACGCAAAAGGCGCCCAAAGGGCGCCTTTTTGCTCACTATGAGCGTCGGTTACATCAGACGCTTCGGTGCGTCGTGATGGTGGTCCTGCAACCTCGTCTTGTGGCGGCCGACCTGGCGGTCCAGCTTGTCGACCAGTTCATCCAGGGCGGCGTACAGGTCTTCGTGCGAGCTGGCGGCAAACATGTCGTTGCCCTTGACGTGGATCTTGCATTCGGCGCGCTGTCGTCGTTCGGGTTCCTTCTGCTTTTCAACGGTGAGTAGCACCTTGATATCAACGACCTGGTCAAAGTGCCGGGTGATTCGATCAAGCTTGGTGGTCACGTAATTGCGCAGCGCCGGGGTAACTTCGAGATGGTGACCGCTGATCGTCAAGTTCATGAGTAGCCTCCTGTTGCACTCGGGTGGAAAGCACCGCCCGCAAGGGGCCGGGCGGCGAGGGGAATTTGGGGGGGTGGGGTATTGCGGGAGAGAAGCGAAAAGCGTGTTCTGTTTTGATTCACTATGCGCGCTCTCACCGCGAAAAGCAATGCGCCAGATCAAAGGGAACAGCGACTTCTGAAACCGTTTGTCGGACCGCCCCGATGAGCCCGGCCCAAGTGCTTGAAAAGGCTGGGCTTTTTCACCGGGCCCAAAAAAAAGCGGCCCCTACGGGGGCCGCTTCAGCCACCTTCAGTGGCCTCAGGACCTAGCGCGTGCGCCAGGCCATGACCGGGTCGTGGCCCCAGCCGCGGGCGCGCGGATGCGCCTGCGCGCCCGGGCGCTCGAGGTTGCCGTGCTCCGTACGGTCGCCCTTGGGCTTGTCGCGCGGGGTGTCGGCGAAACGATTCGTGGTCTTGGTTTCGATGGGCATGGTGGGCTCCGGGGTTTTCGGGTGTCAGCTGCCGCTGTCGCTGGCGGCGGGCTTTTGGCTCTCCTGCCGGGCCGGACGCTGGGCGTAGCGGCTCGGGAAGGGCCATGCATGACCCGTGCGGCTGCGGCGGGCATCGAAAGCCTGGGCCTTGGCCTGTTCTTCCGGGGCGCGGGAACCGGCTCGGCTGGCGGCGGGATCGTTCGCTAGCTGGATCATGGGGAAACTCCTTGGGGGACAGGGGAAATTTAGGTGCCCATCCGCTACTGCTGTGTCAGACAGGTCGGCCCAGATTTGTAGGACCAGTCCTGCGCCGCCTGTCAGTCCTAAGGCCCCACGGGGCAGGTTGAGGCAGGGACAATGGCCCGGATGCCCGATCTCAGCCACCTGTTCTCGATCACGACCCACCCGCTGGAGCTGGTTGTGCGCGGCACTGCGATGTACTGGTTCCTGTTCCTGCTGTTCCGGTTCGTGCTGCGGCGCGACATGGGCTCCATCGGCGTGGCCGACGTGCTGCTGGTGGTGGTGATCGCCGACGCATCGCAAAACGCCCTGGCGGGCAGCTACCAATCCATCACCGAGGGCTGCATCCTGGTCGCCACGATCGCCGGATGGAACTGGCTGCTGGACTTTGCGAGCTATCGGGTGCCGGCCCTGCGCAAGGTGCTGGAGGCCAAGCCCCTCATCCTCGTGCTGGACGGCAAGATGGTCCGCCGCAACCTGCGCGCCGAAATGATCACTACCGACGAACTCATGGCCAAGTTGCGGGAAGAGGGCGTCGAGCGGCTGGAAGACGTGCGCAAGGCCACCATGGAGAGCGACGGCGAAATCAGCGTCATCAGGAAGAACGCCTAGCGCCACTCCCGTATCCAAGCCCGTGTTCTTGCTCTACCATGGCCCGAAAAGGAGAAGGAGACACGGGCGATGAGCCTGAGCACCATCATCCACGCGGGCTTGACCCGCCCGAGCCGGCTCATGCATGGGCTGGTCCTGATGGGTGGTGGCGCGCGCACCGCCTACCAGGTGGGCGTGCTGCATGCGCTGGCGGCGATGCTCAAGCTGCGCGGCACGCCGGCGCCGGCCTTCCCGTTCCAGGTGCTGGTCGGCACCTCCGCCGGCGCGCTGAACGTGGCCTACCTGGCCAGCACCGCCACCACCGGCCTGCAGGCTTTCGACGGCCTGGCGCAGTTCTGGGGCCGGTTGCGCTCGACCGATGTCTATGAGCTGGAGGTCGCGCCCTGGGTCCGCTTCAGCCGCGTGGTGGCCGCGTTCAGCCTGTGGCGCAGCGCCCGCCGCCAGGGCGCCCTGCTGAACAACATGCCGCTGGTGGACACCTTGCACCACGCAGTCTCGCTGCAGGGCATCGAAGACTCGCTCAAGACGAAGGCGATCGACGCGGTCGCCGTCACCGCGTCCAGCTACACCAGCGGCGTGCACTGGACCTTTTGCCACACCGCGCGTGACGGGCGCCAGGAACCATGGAACCGGCCGGGCCGCCGCTCCGACTTCCAGCCCGTGACCATCGAGCACCTGATGGCCTCCAGCGCCATCCCCTTCCTCTTTCCCTCCACCGCGTTGTGGGTCGATGGCCGGCGCGAATTCTTCGGCGACGGCTCGATGCGGCAGATCTCGCCGCTGTCGCCGGCCATGCACCTGGGCGCGCACAAGATCCTGGTGGTGGGCGTGGGCCAGCCGCAGCGCTCCGGCCTGATCGGAGACAGCGAGGCCGCCGCGCGCTCGCCCTCGCTCGGCGGCATCGCCGGCCATGCGATGGCCAGCGTGTTCCACGACACCTTGCAGGCCGACGTGGAGCAGGCGCAGCGTGTCACCAAGACGCTGGGCCAGCTGCCGCGCGAAATCGCCGCCGTGCTGCCTTATCGCAGCGTGGAGGTCCTGTCGATCCAGCCGACCCAGTCGCTGGACGCGCTGGCGCAGGCCCACGCGCACGAGCTGCCGGGTTCGGTGCGGCGCGCGCTCGGCGGCCTGGGCGCGCTCAAGGGCAGCGGCGGCGCGCTCGCCAGCTACCTGCTGTTCGAGCCCGGGTTCGTGCAGGCGCTGGTGGACCTGGGCGAACGCGACGCCTATGCACGCAAGGAAGAATTGCTCGGCTTCTTCGCTGAAGGGGCTGTGACCAAGGCTCAAGCCACGGCATAATCGCCCGGACTCCCGGAGAGCAAACAATTGGGGTCAGATTCCAATTTGATCGCCCATGCTCAATATCTTCACGCTCGCCAACGGCCGCCTCTTCCAGGAAGAGATCGAGTCGCTGGAAGAGCTCTCCAAATTCCAGCCGATCTGGGTTGACCTCGAGTCCCCCACCCTCGAGGAAAAGCGCTGGGTCAAGCAGTACTTCGGGCTGTCCATCCCGGAAGACGCGATGGACGAGGACATCGAGGAGTCCGCGCGCTTCTACGAGGAAGACAACGGCGAGCTGCACATCCGCAGCGACTTCCTGATCGCCGACGA
>DATHWV010000376.1:0-11989 GCA_035460205.1 Ramlibacter sp. | reverse complement strand
CAGCTTGACGCGCAGGTCGGGCTTGTCGGAGCCGTACAGTCGCATCGCGTCCGCGTGCTTCATGACGGGGAAGGCGCCGATGTCCACGCCCAGTACGTTCTGGAACGTGCTGCGGATCATGCCTTCGAACATCTCGCGGATTTCTTCCTCTAGCATGAAGGACGTCTCGACGTCGATCTGCGTGAACTCCGGCTGGCGGTCGGCGCGCAGGTCTTCGTCGCGGAAGCACTTGGTGATCTGGTAGTAGCGGTCGTAGCCGGCCACCATCAGCAGCTGCTTGAACAGCTGCGGCGACTGCGGCAGCGCGAAGAACATGCCGTCGTGGACGCGGCTGGGCACCAGGTAATCGCGCGCGCCCTCGGGCGTGCTCTTGGTCAGCATCGGTGTCTCGATGTCGATGAAGCCGTTGGCGTCGAGGAACTTGCGCACTTCCATCGTCACCTTGTAGCGCAGCATCAGGTTGTTCTGCATGTACGGGCGGCGCAGGTCCAGCACGCGATGCACCAGGCGCGTCGTCTCCGACAGGTTTTCGTCGTCCAGTTGGAACGGGGGCGTCACCGACGGGTTCAGCACGGTGAGCTCGTGGCACAGGATTTCGATCTTGCCGCTCTTGAGGTTGTCGTTGGTGGTGCCTTCGGGGCGCGCGCGCACCAGGCCCTTGATCTGGACGCAGAACTCGTTGCGCAGGCCTTCGGCCACCTTGAACATGTCGGCGCGGTCGGGGTCGCAGACCACCTGCACGTAGCCTTCGCGGTCACGCAGGTCGACGAAGATCACGCCGCCGTGGTCGCGCCGGCGGTTCACCCAGCCGCACAGGGTGACGGTCTGGCCAGCCAGGGCTTCGGTCACGAGACCGCAATAGGTGGTGCGCATATTTTGGAGGGACATAGAGGAACCTTAACAGTCAGGGCGCGGCCGCGGGGGCCGGCGTATGGACGCGTCAGCGTCCGTTACCGGGCACGACGACGCCCATGGAAATCACATACTTGAGCGCATCGTCCACGCTCATCTTGAGCTCGATGCAATCGCTGCGCTTGAGCATCACGAAATAACCGCCCGTGGGGTTGGGCGTTGTGGGCACATAGACGCTGACGTACTCGCCGACGAGGTAGTTCGTCACTTCGCCGCCCGGCGTACCGGTCACGAAGCCAATGGTCCAGACGTCCGTCCGCGGCCATTGCACCAGCACCGCGGTGCGGAAGGCGTTGCCGCCGGGGGAGAAGAGCGTGTCCGAAACCTGCTTGACGCTGGAATAGATCGAGCGCACCACCGGGATGCGGCTGACCAGCTGGTCGCCCCAGCTGACCAGCTTCTTGCCCATGAAGTTGCTGACGACCGCGCCCACGATGAGCAGGATGGCCAGGGTCAGCAGCACGCCGAAGCCCGGGATGTGCACGCCCAGGAGGTGGTCGGGGTGCCAGGTGGTGGGCAGGATCTGCAGCGTCTGGTCCAGCAGGCCGATGACCCACTGCAACACGGCGACGGTGATGGCCACCGGCACGATGACCAGCAAGCCGGCCAGGAACCATTTGCGCAGGGCTGCCATGTGTGCGTTTTTCCCGGATCAGGCGGACGGGGTGTCCGGTTTGGCGGTGGACGAGCCGGTATCGGCAGGCTTGGCGGGGGCCTCGGCCGGCTTGGCCCCCTCTGCGGTGCTGGTGCCCGTCTTGGCGCCATCGGCCTTCTTTTCGCCGTCCGCGGCAGCCGGGGCGGCCGTGGAGCCGCCCTTGAAATCGGTCGCGTACCAGCCGGAGCCTTTCAGCTGGAAGCCGGCGGCAGTGAGTTGTTTCGTGAATGCAGCGGCGCCGCAGGCGGGGCACACCGTGAGCGGGCTGTCTGAAATCTTCTGCAAGACGTCCTTGGCGTGACCGCAGGAGCCGCATTTGTAGGCGTAGATGGGCATGGCTGTCAGGCGGGGGCTTGGGGGAGGTGCAAAGCCCTCAATTATAGGCGGGGACCACCCGCGCCGCTCAGGCGGCCGGGTGCGTCATGCCGGCCATCGGCTTGCGCGGCTCGTGCCGGTCTTTCAGCACCTGGGGCGCCAGCGAGCCGGCCACCATGCCCAGGAAAGCCGCCACCAGGCCCGCGAGCTGGCCCGGGAACGCCTTGCTGAGTTCTTCGCCGCCCACCTGCGGGAAGAAGATCACCCAGGTGGCGATGCCGGCCGCCAGGGAGAGGATCGCCCCTTGCGTCGTGGCTCGCTTCCAATACAGGCCCATCACCAGCGGAATGAACGCCCCCACCAGGGTGACCTGGTAGGCGGACGACACCAGGTCATAGATCGAGGTGCCCTTCATCGCGATGGCATACGCGAGGACGACGCCGGTGAACACGACGATGGTCGAACGCATGGCCAGCAGCTGCTGCTTGTCCGACATTTCCGGGCGCAGGTTCTTCAGGATGTTCTCGACGAAGCTGGTCGAAGGCGCCAGCAGCGTGGCCGACGACGTGCTCTTGATGGCCGAGAGCAGCGCCCCGAAGAAAAGGATCTGCATGACCAGCGGCATCTTCGTGAGCACGAAGGTCGGCAGCAGGCGCTGGTAGTCGTCCTTGGCCAGTTCCATCGCACTGTTGCCCATGACCACCACGGCACTGGCCACGATGAACATGGGCACGAAAGCAAACAGGATATAGCTCACGCCACCGATCACCGCGCCGTTGCGGGCGGTGTTGGCGTCCTTGGCCGACATCACGCGCTGGAAGACGTCCTGCTGCGGGATGCTGCCCAGCATCATGGTCAGGCCCGCGCCGATGAAGAACGCGATGTCGGTGAAGGTGGGTGGCGGGAAGAAGCTGAAGAGGTCCTTCGAGGTGGCGAGTGCGATGACATTGCCCGCGCCGCCGGCCAGGTCGCTCGCAAAGATGGCGATGATGGACATGCCCACCACCAGCACGATCATCTGGATGAAGTCGGTCCAGGCCACGGCCAGGAAGCCGCCGACCACCACGTAGACCAGCACGGCCATCGTGCCCACGATCATCCCGGTGGTTTCGGACATGGCGCCGTTGGTCAGCACCGAGAACACGAGGCCCAGCGCCGTGATTTGCGCCGCCACCCAGCCGAGGTAGCTCAGGATGATGGCCAGGGAACAGAACACCTCCACGCCGCGGCCGAAGCGCAGGCGGTAGAAGTCGCCGATCGTCAGCAGGTTTTCCTTGTACAGCTTGGTGGCGAAGAACAGGCCCACCAGGATCAGGCAGGTGCCGGCGCCGAACGGGTCCTCGACGATGGCGTTGAGGCCGCCCTGCACGAACTTCGCCGGGATGCCCATCACGGTTTCGGCGCCGAACCAGGTGGCGAAGGTGGTGGTGACCACCATGATCAGCGGGAGCCGGCGGCCCGCGATGGCGAAGTCGGCGGTGTTCTTGATGCGGGTGCCGGCCCAGACACCCACGGCCAGCGTACCCAACAAGTACAGCACGACGAACGAGATCAGTGTGTAGTTCATCCCCGCCCCCAAAGGCCCAGTTTTTTGGCAGCCGGATTATGCCTGACGCATCCCCGGCCGCCGCGCTAGAACAGCCGCACCCGCATCACCAGTTGCATGGCCAGCAGCCCCAATGCAAAACCGATGCCGCCGTAGATGATGGCCTGCAGCATCCGGTTGGTGCGTTTTTGCTCGGCCAGCAGCTCCAGCAACTCGCGGTTGTGGTCCGCCGGCCGCCGTTTCAGGAAGTCGTGCACCAGCCGGGGCAGGTCCGGCAGCATCTTGGCGTAGCGCGGCGCCTGGTCGCGCAGTTCCTCGATCAGCTTCTGCGGGCCGACTTGTTCCAGCATCCACCGCTCCAGGAACGGCTTGGCGGTGCTCCACAGGTCCAGGTCGGGGTCGAGCTGGCGGCCCAGGCCTTCGATGTTCAATAACGTCTTTTGCAGCAGCACCAGCTGCGGCTGGATCTCCACATTGAAGCGCCGCGAGGTCTGGAACAGGCGCATCAGCAGCATGCCCAGCGAGATCTCCTTGAGCGGCCGGTCGAAGTACGGCTCGCAGACGGTGCGCACCGCCGCCTCCAGCTCGTCGACGCGCGTGTCCGGAGGCACCCAACCCGATTCGATGTGGAGTTGCGCCACCCGCTTGTAGTCGCGGCGGAAGAAGGCCGTGAAGTTCTGCGCCAGGTATTCCTTGTCGAACTCGGTCAGCGTGCCGATGATGCCGAAGTCCAGCGAGATGTAGCGCCCGAACGTGGCCGGGTTCAGGCTGACCTGGATGTTGCCCGGGTGCATGTCGGCGTGGAAGAAGCCATCGCGGAACACCTGGGTGAAGAAGATGTTGACGCCGTCGCGTGCGAGCTGGCGCGTGTCCACGCCGGCTTCGCGCAGGCGTTCATGCTGGCTGATGGGGACGCCGTACATGCGCTCCATCACGATGACTTCGGGGTGGCAGTAGTCCCACATCATCTCGGGGATCAGCACCAGGTTCAGGCCCGCCATGTTCCGGCGCAGCTGCGTCGCCGATGCGGCCTCGCGCACCAGGTCGAGCTCGTCGTGCAGGTACTTGTCGAACTCGGCGACCACCTCGCGCACCTTCAGGCGCTTGCCGTCCTCCGACAGCCGCTCGAGCCAGCCGGCCATCATGCGCATCAGGCTCAGGTCTTTCTCGATCACCGGCAGCATGCCGGGCCGCAGGACCTTCACCGCGACCTCGCGCGTGTGGCCGAAGCGGTCCTTCAGTGTCGCGAAGTGCACCTGCGCGATGGAGGCGCTGGCCACCGGCTCGCGCTCGAAGCTGGCAAAGATGGTGTCGACCGGCCGGCGGAACGCCCGCTCGATGGTCGCGATTGCGATGGCCGTGTCGAACGGGGGCACCCGGTCCTGCAGTTGCGCGAGTTCATCGGCGATGTCCACCGGCAGCAGGTCGCGGCGGGTGGACAGCACCTGGCCGAACTTCACGAAGATCGGACCCAGGGCCTCCAGCGCCTGCCGCAGGCGCTGGCCGCGGGGCGCGCTCAAGTCGCGTCCGATGGAAAGGATGCGGGCGATGCCGCGGATGCCGGGGCGCTGGAAGCTGTTCAGGACAAGCTCGTCCAGCCCGTAGCGCAAGGCCACCCAGACGATGAAGATGCCGCGAAAGTACCGGGTCATGCCGGTCCAGGGCCTGCCGGCGGTGCGCCGGGGCCCGGCGTGGGCGCCGGCGTGGCGCCGGGCGCCGTAGCGGATGACGCACTCCCGGGCGAACGCACGAACTGGCGCAGCGCCTGGACCATCTTGCGGCCGCCCTCGCCGAGCGCGTGGGCGGGCGCGTCACCGATCACGCGCGACAGGTCTTCCTCCAGGTCCCAGCGGACGTTGTCGACCAGCCAGTTGACTTCAGCGGCGAACTGCACGTCGCCGACGATGCGCACCTGCGGCTTGTCGCCGCGCAGCGCCGCCTGGGCGAGTTCCCAGGGCGATTCCTCGACCAGCGTGAGCGTCAGGTCGGGCTGGGCGGCGGGCGCCGCCAGGTCCAGCAGGCCGGCCGGCGTGGCCACCAGCCGCATCAGGAAGATGCGCCAACGCGCCTCGACGATGCGCCCCGCCTGCCGCGCAAGCCGCGCCTGCGCCTCCGGCTCCTGCATCAACACGTGATTGAGCATGAGCACCAGGCGCCGCTGGATTTCCTCGACCATCCATGCCGGCGGTTGCAAGCCCTTCTCCAGCCGTTGGAGGAGCGGGTCCAGAAAGGGGAATGGGGACTGTGTGGCCATAGTCCCCATTCTGCGCGAAAAGAAGTACGGGCCCAAAGGGCCCAAAAGCCTTTGAGCCCGTTGGGGCCGTTGGGGCCGGGCCTATTGCAGGGCCTGCACCCCCGCCACCAGCCAGCCGCTCTGGCCGGCCTTGGGCTTGGTCATGTTCCAGACCTCGCGGAACGGGCTGGGGCCCGTGGAAGGCTCCTCGCGGATCATCCCGGAGAACTCCACGCTCGCCATGTAGTCGTCGCCCAGGTCCTCAATGCCCAGCAGCTGCGCCTCGAGCATCACCACCTCGGTCTTGTTCGGCCCGTCGCCCTGGTGCGCCTGGCGCTCGGCAAGCTGCGACTTGATCTCGCCCAGCATCTCGTCGGTCATCATCGAACGCAGGGTGTCGAGGTCGGAGCGGTCCCAGGCGTCTTGCAGGGTGACGAAATTGCGCTTGGCCGCGGCCGTGAAGCCTTCGGTGTCGAACCCGGCAGGCACGCCCCAGGTTTGCGAGCCGGCCAGCGCCGAGCCGATCTGCACGCCGCTGCCGCCACCGCCGTACTTGCCGGCCTCGAAAGCCATGCTGCTGCGTTCCCACGGACGCGCGGATGCGTCGTTGCCGACCTTGTCCGGGCTGTACTGGGGCGGGGAGATGGCCGAGTCGGCCGGCGCGCCGGCGCCTTCGAATGCATAGCCGCGAGCCGGCTGCTGGGGGCGGCGCGAACGCATGAACCAGCCGATGGCGATCATCGCCACCAGCACGATCAATGCGATCAGCATGAACTGGCCAAAAGCTTCACCGAAACCCAGCGAACTCGCCAGCCAGGCCAGGCCCAGGCCCGCGGCCAGGCCACCGAGCATGGCGCCCCACGGGCGCTTGGGCGCTGCGGCCGCCGGGTTGGCGCCGGCAGGCGCCGGGGCCGCCTGGTTCTGCTGCGCGGGCGCTGTCGGACTCTTCGTGGCCTCGCGCTGGGTGACGTTGCTCGACTGCTTGCCGACCGAGCTGCCGCCACCGAGGCGGCGAGCCGCCTCCGAATCGAAGCTGAAGCAAGCCAGCATCGCCACCAGGACAAAGGAATAGAACTTCATAGACATCTCCATGCGCGCAGTGCGCGCTTCAACACTTGATTCCAACATGAAGGGCGACCACGCCACCCGTCAGGTTGTGATAGTCCACATGACCAAACCCGCTGTTTTTCATGAGAGCCTTCAGCTCCTCTTGTGCGGGATGCATGCGGATCGATTCCGCCAGATAGCGATAACTCGCGTCATCGCCTGCCACCAGCCTGCCCAGTTGCGGCAGGACCTTGAACGAATACCAGTCATAGGCCTTTTCCAGGGGCTTGGCCACCCTGGAAAATTCCAGCACCAGCAGCTTGCCGCCGGGCTTGAGGACGCGTGCCATCTCGGTGAGCGCCGCTTCCTTGTGCGTCATGTTGCGCAGGCCGAAGGCCACGCTCACGATGTCAAAGCTGCCCGATGCGAACGGCAGCTTCTCGGCATCGCAGACCAGCGTGGGCAAGGCGACGCCGGCATCCAGCAGGCGGTCGCGGCCGGTGCGCAGCATGGCCTCGTTGATGTCGGTGTGCACCACGCGGCCCGAGGCACCCACCTTCTTCGCGAAGGCCAGCGCCAGGTCGCCGGTGCCACCCGCGATGTCCAGGACCTGGTGGCCGGGCTGCGGGTTGGCCGTCATCACGGTGTAGGCCTTCCACATGCGATGCAGGCCGGCCGACATCAGGTCGTTCATCAGGTCGTAGCGGGGCGCCACGGAATCGAAAACCCCGCGCACACGCTTCGCCTTGTCGCGCTCGTCGACCGATTCAAACCCGAAATGCGTGCTGGACATGGCTAGATGCTAGGGCAATCGCGGCACACGTGCGGACAACCCCGCGCAAGAGCAGGGATTCCGTGGGGAAAGCACATCAGTGACTTCCGCAGGCGTGGCCCGCCTTGCCGGGCATGGGCGCATCGCGCTCCACGCCGGCTTCGCGCAGCCGCCGCTCGTAGTCGGCCCAAAGCTTGTCCTGCTGGTCGCCCAGGAAGTACAGGAAATCCCAGGAGAAGATGCCGGTGTCGTGGCCGTCCGAGAAAGTCGGCTGCACCGCGTAGTTGCCCACCTGCGCCAGCGAGGTCAGGTCGACCTCACGCTTGCCGGTCTGCAGCACTTCCTGCCCCGGTCCATGGCCTTGCACTTCGGCCGACGGGGAGTAGATGCGCATCAGCTCGAAGGGGATGCGGAAGTGCCTGCCGTCCGAGAAACCAACTTCGAGCACGCGCGATTGGCCGTGCACGGTGATTTCGGTGGGGGTGGGAGAGTCGCGATTGAGGCCTGCCATGGCCCAAGTTTACGCCGCGCTTCAGAAGCGCACAGACAGGTTGACGTAGAACCGGTCGTCGCCGCGCTGGGGCGAAGCGGAGTTCACCAACGGGGACAAGCGGCTGCTGTTGAGGAGCCGGCCATAGTCGATGGTCAGGAAGACGGGTTCCCACGTCCAGCGCAGCCCCAGGCCCGCGCTGGCGAGGTGGTCGTGCGACACCTTGTCGCCCAGCCCCAGGCCGGTGTTGTTGCCCAGCCAGCCGGCGTCGACAAAACCGAGCAGGCGCAAACCCTTGCCGAGTTCGGGCGTGGTGACCTCCACGCTGCCGAAGATGCCGCTGTCGCCGGTGATGGGCCGGTCGATGGTGGTGCCGCGCACCGAGCCCAGGCCGCCCAGGCCGAACTGCTCTCCCGAGATCAGCGGGTCGGGGCTGTACTGGAAATTCGTGCGGGCCGAGAAGAGCCAGGTCTCGGCCAGCGGTGCCGAATAGCTGATCGCCCCGCGCACTGCCTTCCACTTGACGGTGTCGACGCGAGGGTCTTCGCTCTGGTAGGAGGCCAGGTCGTTGCTGCGGCCGCTGCCGGTGTTGACGGCCAGGTCGAGGTTGTAGCCGATGAGCGAGGTGTCCGATTCGACTCGCGCGGCATAGCCCAGCGTCACGGGGCGGCTGCGGCGGTCCACGCCGATCAGCACGCCGCTCACGTCGGAAGCGTCGAACACCTTGTCGTCCAGTGCAAGGGTGACGAAGCTGCGGCGCCCGCCTTCGGGCGCCAGGTACCAGGTGTAGCTCGCGCCCGCCGTGTGGCCCGCGCCGGTGCTGGTGAAGGTGCCGAAGTTGCCGACGACGTCCGAGTGCGTGTACGAGGCGCCGATCACGCCGCCCCATGCGTACAGCGGGATCCGGTACGACAGGCCGAACTGCTTGACGTCGCTGGTGCGCTCCACCGACGTGGTGTAGGCGCCGACGAACTGGTGGTCCAGGTTGAACAGGTTGGTGTGGCCGCCCGACACCACCAGCCGGTCGCGCCCGGAAGCCTCGGTGCCGGAATTGGAGATGCCGGCCGCGAAGGTCCACGGCCGGCTTTCCTTCACGGTGATGGTGGCCTCGATCTTGTCCGGCTCGTCCGACTCGCGCAGGCCCACCTGGTACTGCTTGTTCGGGTTCTCGTTGGCAATGGCCGTCTGGATGGCGAGCGTCTTGAAGTTGGGGCTCTCACCGGGCTTCAGTTCGGGCAATGCCCGCAGCACGTTGCCCTCGTCATAAATCTCGCGGCCTTCGATGTTGACCTTGGCCACCGTGAACTTCACGATGTTGAGCGTGACCGTGTCGCCCACTTCCTGCGGCGGCAACGCCACCCGGTGCAGGCCGAAGCCCTTGTCGCGCAACGCCGCCTCCAGCGCGGTCGTGGCTTTCTGCAGCACTTCCATCGTGGCGTCGCTGCGCAGGAAGGGTGCCAGCACCCGGGAGGTCTCACCGTCGCCCAGCGGGTTGTCGCCGGTGACCTGGAAGCCCCTGATGGCGAACACCGGGGCGGGCGCAGGCTTGGTCATGGCGGGCAAAGCCGGCGACTGGGCCCAGGCGCCGGTGGCCGCAGCCAGCAGCGCCAAGGCAAGGACTCTGACCAATTTTTTCTGGGTTCCTACTTGCACGTGTTGTTCGGCTTGATGCCCGACTCGGACAGCACGCTGACCAGCAGCGGGTTCCTGGAAGTGGGCATTGGCATCCGGTCGAAATCGATGAACTTGGGAATGTTAGTCGGACGCTTGGTCTCACCGCCATTGCCCGCGAACCCGGCCTCGCCCTTGCCCAGGTGCAACACCTCGCCGGCCGTCGCGATTTCGATGTGGCCGTCGCGCACGAACACGAAGAGGCCCTCTTCCGCATCCGAAACCGTGTCGGCGGAAAACAGCTTGGGCGGGACGTTCACGCCGTCCGGGCGCGGCCCGTCGATCGGCGGCTGCGTGTTGATCGGCAGTACGCCGTTAGGCGAAATGAACAGCCCCTGCCCGGCCTGCAGCACTTGCAGCGCCGTCTGACCGGTCGGGGTCACGACGATGGAGCCGAGCCAGGTGAAGAGCGTGAGGCCGGAGTCGGCGCCGCCAGGTTCACCGGCACAAGCGCCGGTGCAATTGATGTCGAGCCCGGTGCCGCGAATGCCGATGGTGGCCGTGGCCGTGGAAAACCCGACGTTGCGGTTGTTGGCCCTGGCGATCAGCCCGGTAAGGGCGCGCACCGAACCCTTGAGCACGGACGCCAGGAAGCGGCCCTCGCCGGCGTTCTGGTCGTCATAGACGAAGTTGTCCACGCGAAACCGCGTGGTGGCGCCGAGCGTGATGCGGGTGTCGTCGCGGAAGGCCAGCACCGCGCGGGTGCCATTGCCGGTCTCCACCAGGTCGCCCGGGTAAATGGAGCCGCCATCCACCAGGCGGCGGCGCTGGCCGGCCGGGTCCACGGCCTCGATGTTGCCTTGCGAAGTCACCACCTTGGCGCTGGCCAGCACGGCGTTGGGCCGCGCGGCGGCCGCCACCTGCGCGGACTCGGCGCCGCAATCGCGCGTGCAGACACGCGCGTCGAAGTCCGTCCCGCGAATGCCGATGGTGGCCGTGCTGGTCTGCACACGGGCCGCGTTCGGCGCATTCTTGGAAATGAGGCCGGTCACGGCACGGAAGCCGCCGCGCACCAGTTGCATGAGCATGGTGTTGTCGGAAGCGTTTTCCCTGAACTGGTATTGCTGCACCACCAGCTCGGAATTGGGACGCACCGTCATGCGGGTGCCGTCCTCCAGCTTGATGATGGCCGACGCGCCTTCCGACGTCGTGAGGCGGTCGCCTTCGCGCAGGGGCAGGCCCTTGCCCAGGGTGCGCGGGCCCTGGCCCGGGGTCTGGGCGAAGCCCACGCCGCGGGAAAACTCGACCTCGCCCACCGATTGCGCAGCGGCGCCGGCGGCAGCCATTCCGAGGAACACCCCCACGATGGCGCCCGCCAGGGGCGATCTTCGAACTCTCGCGGGAGCCATGGCCAACCTCCGGAAACCCAACTTTCCCCTGAACACCACTATCTCAAGGGGTTATACACGGTAGTGTGTGCGCCAACCACGCGACGGGCCCGCATGCGAGCACGGCCCACCGTGCGGATTTCACGGTCGCGCGCGATTTCCCGGCAGCTTTGCAACACGTTGCGCCATGTCCGCTTCCAGGACCGGCCGCTTTTGCTCGATGCGGGCAATCGCGTCAGGCGCAGGTTCGCGCACGCGTGGCGACCAAGGCGAGCCGGGGTAGTGGCCGTCCCAGGCAAAGCGGGCAACCACGTGCCAGTGCAAGTGCGGGACCGCGTTGCCCAGCGCCGCAAGGTTGACCTTGGTCGGCGCCAGGTGCTCGCGCAGGCACTGTTCCACTTCAATCACCGCGTCCATGCACAAGGCGCGATCATCCGCAGGCAACTCGGAAAACTCTGCCACGTGGCTGGACCAGACGACCCGGTAGAACGCCGGAAAGCCCGGCTCGTCGGCGCGGATCACGCGGAACTTCGGGCCCTGGAAAACCAGCGAACCGCCCGGACCCTCACACAAGGGGCAGCCCGCGGGCATCAGACCAGCACCCGCTCGATGCCGCCGCTGTTGGCGGCGTGAACGTATTCGGGCATCCAGTTCGCGCCCAGGATCTGGTTGGCCATTTCCACCACGATGTAGTCGGCTTCGAGCAGGCCGTTCTGCAAGTCATTGCCGTAGCGGGTCAGGCCCTGCAGGCAGCTCGGGCAGCTGGTGAGTATCTTGATGTTTTCCTTCTCGCCGACGGCGCCGGTGGCGCGCAGGGCAGCCTCGTCCTTGCGCAGTTCTTCTTCCTTGCGGAAGCGCACCTGCGTGGAGATGTCCGGGCGGGTTACGCCCAGCGTGCCCGACTCGCCGCAGCAGCGCTCGGACTTGCGCACGTTGTCGCCGACCAGCGCCTTCACCGTCTTCATCGGCTCCTGCAGCTTCATCGGGCTGTGGCAGGGGTCGTGGTACATGTACGCGCCC
>DATHWV010000375.1:0-6327 GCA_035460205.1 Ramlibacter sp. | reverse complement strand
GGCGCGGGTCCGGCCGTCACCGTGGTCGTCACGACCTAGCGCAGGTCCGGGCGGAGCGCGTTGACCCCTTAGGCGAATGGCCTAGCGGCGCGCGCGCCGGCGTGCCCACAATGGGCGCATGAACACCACTACCCCATTCGCTGCCCCACCCTCCCACGCGCAGGCCAACAAGACGCTGCTGCGGCGCCTCGCCCAATTGCGACCGCGCACCGAAGGCGCCCACTCGACCCCGAGCCAATGGGCCCAGACGGTCGCGGCACCGCTGATGAAATAGATGGCGGCTCGTTGTTGCAGCCATCCTCTGCAGTTGAGATTCCAAAATTTGTAGGACAACTGCTTCTTGGGCTTCGGGAATCCGCAAACTCGCCCACGCACGGCGAAGAGCCTTGCAAAATAACGGGAGCGTTGGGCCACGTCTGCGGCAAGCCGCTTTAAAGGAGCAGAAACTGAGTATCAGCGACGAGGCAGAACGACTTCGACTCTTCATTTCCCGCATTACCGACTACGCCATCTACATGCTCGGCCCGGACGGCACCGTGGCAAGCTGGAACGCCGGGGCACAGCGTTTCAAGGGGTACAGCGCCGACGAAATCATCGGCCAGCACTTCTCCCGTTTCTATACTGAGGAAGACCGCGCCACGGGCTTGCCCGATACCGCCCTGCGGGTGGCACGCGAAAGCGGGAAGTTCGAGGCCGAGGGCTGGCGCGTGCGCAAGGACGGCACCCGGTTCTGGGCCCACGTCGTGATCGACCCCATCATCGACGAAGGCGGCGAGCTGGTGGGCTTCGCGAAGATCACGCGCGACATCACCGACAAGCGCCACGCGCAGGAAGCGCTGCGCGAGAGTGAACAGCGCTTTCGCATGCTGGTGCAAGGCGTCACCGACTACGCCATCTACATGTTGTCGCCCAGCGGCGAAGTGACCAACTGGAATTCCGGCGCGCGGCGGATCAAGGGCTACCAGCACGACGAAGTGGTGGGCAGCCACTTCTCGCGCTTCTACACGCCGGAGGATCGGGACCGCGGGTTGCCGGCGCATGCGCTCGCTGAAGCCTCCCGAAACGGCCGGTACGAGGCCGAGGGCTGGCGTGTGCGCAAGGACGGTTCGCGATTCTGGGCACACGTGGTCATTGACGCGATCCGCACTGATTCGGGCGAGCTCGCGGGCTTCGCCAAGATCACGCGCGACATCACGGAGCGGCGCGCCGTGGCGCAGGAGCTGGAGAAGGCGCGCGAAGCGATGTTCCAATCGCAGAAGCTCGAAGCCATCGGCAAGCTGACCGGCGGCGTTGCGCATGACTTCAATAACCTGCTCAGCGTCGTCACCAATGGGCTGGACTTGCTGCGCAACTATGTGAAGGATACGGGCGCGCTCAACATCATCGCCAGCATGGAGAAGGCCTCGATGCGGGGAGCGTCGCTGACCAACCAGCTCCTGACGTTCGCCCGGCAGCAGCCCGTCACCCCCGAACCGCGGGACCTCAATCGGGTCATTACCGCTTTCGAATCGGTGCTGCGGCGCGCGACGCGCAGTTCCATCAAGTTCGAGCTGGAACTCGCTGCGCAACTGCCGGCGGCCCTCATCGACGTGGCCTTGTTCGAGACGGCGCTGCTCAACCTGGTGGTGAATGCCAATGACGCCACGCTGGACGGCGGCAGCATCCGCGTGGCCACGGACGCGACACAGCTGGACGACAAGCAGGTGGGCAGCCTGCCGCCCGGGCGATATGTGGTGGTATCCGTGCAGGACAGCGGATCGGGCATGTCCGAAGAGGTCATTGCCCGCGCCGTGGAGCCCTTCTTCACCACCAAGGCGATGGGCAAGGGCACGGGGTTGGGCCTGAGCCAGGTGTACGGAACGGTGCAGCAAAGCGGTGGCGACCTGAAGATCGTCTCGCAAATCGCGCAGGGCACCACGGTCTCGCTGTACTTTCCTGCCACCTCGCAGGAGCCGGTCGACGAGCCGCTGCCGGCGCCCAGCGACAAGGTGCTGATCGTCGACGACCAGCCCGACGTGATGGAGATGGCCAGCGAAATGTTCCGCACACTGGGCTTCCATGTGATCACGGCCACCTCCGGGCGCCAGGCGTTGGAGATCCTCAAGCGCACCCCCGATGTGCACCTGGTCTTCAGCGACGTGGTCATGCCGGGACTGAGCGGCATCGAACTGGGCCAGAAGGTGCGGGAGGTCTCTCCGCAAACACGGATCCTGCTGGCCTCCGGCTATACGGCGCCGGCCGGGCACTTGAAGGGTTTTGAATTTTTGCCGAAGCCATACCGGATTGCGGACATCCTCAAGAAGCTGCGGCTGCTTGCTTAGGGCGGCACGAACGTGCCCGCGTGTGGAGGCGACATCGGGGATCATCGTTCGCTCGCCTCCTACGGCAAAGGGGGCTCGCTGCGGACGGGGCTCAGCGGTTTGCGCCGATCATCGGGACCCAGGGCGCGGACTATCTTGGCAACAGGTCGCGCACCCTCCAGGTGCCCCATTCATCGGAGCCAACATGCTGCACTACGCCGTCGTTTTCCTCGTCATCGCCTTGATCGCTGCCGTTTTCGGTTTTGGTGGCATCGCCGCCAGTGCCGTTGGCATCGCGAAGATTCTCTTCATCGTCTTCCTGATCCTGGCCGTCGCCGCTTTCGTGTTTGGCCGCGGCCGCCGATAACGTCCGCGCTACAGGTCCCGCGCAGCCCCGCCGAATTGATCCAGAACGAAGCGCCAATACGGCAGGACGCATTCCTTGTGCCCCGCCGGATTGCCGGGCTTGGGTACGCAGTCGGTCAGCGTGACCCGATCGCCCGCTCCCCGGGCCTGCATGGCCTGCAGCGTGCTTGTTGCGCTCACGTAGGGCACGGTGCGGTCGTCGCGGCCGTGAAACAGGCTCACGGGCACCTGCGGCGCCCAGTCGTACACGTCGCTCGTGGATTCAACGGCGGCTCGGTTGTCCATCAGGTAGTTGTCGATCACCGTGGGCATGAAGGTGACTTCGGCGTCGAGTCCCAGTGACAGCCCCATGAGCAGGTCGCGCGCGTGGCGCCTGTCCTCGTCGCTCAGGAAGCGCAGGAACCCGGGGTTGAGCACAGCGCCCAACGGCGGATACATTTCGCGGATGATGGCGAGCAACTGGTCCATGGTGGCCTGGACGTTGTAGGGTCCGGCGCCCGCCACGACACGCACCAACTCGTTTCGATGCGTCGACGTGCCCGCCTGCAGCGCCCTGTGCGTGGCCATCGTCACGTAGCCGCCTTCCGAGTAGCCCGTGAGAAACAGTTGCTTGTTGTCCAGCACTTGCTGCACTTGCCGCCAGTATTTGGCCGCCGTCATCAAGTCGATCACCGCCGCAGCCGAGGGCGTTGACAGCAAGTAGGGGTGAGGCGCCGCCGCCGACACGCCGTAGCCGACGTAGTCCGCCGCCATCACGATGTAGCCCAACGACGCCAGCACGATCGGCGGATCCCCAAGCTTCGCGAGGCTGCTGGGTGCGTCGGACTGCTGCTTGATGGTGCCATGTTGGTAGCTCAAGACCGGGCTGGGGGCGCTGGCCTGCTTCTGCGGAATCGCCACCAGCCCCGAGGCCACGATCTGCTGGCCCTGGCCATCCACGGTGAGGTAGGTGAGGCGGTAGGCCTGCACGGCGTACTTGGGCGTGGCAAGGAACGCCGCATCCCCGGCCTCCGCGAGCGCGGCGCTCACCTCGTCGGCGGCAATGGTCTTCAGGAGCACCGCGTCGATGAACTGGCCGGGGCCGGCGGTATTGGGTGTGACCGCCAGGAAGCTGACCGTCGATGTGCTCGAGCCACTGGGCTTGCCGTCACTCACAACCAGCGTCGCGGTATAGCTGCCCGCCACGTCGACAATCAACGTCGCCTTCGCGAGGCTGGCGTTGGCGAGCGCGGCGTTGCTGCCGGCCGGCTTGCCGGTGATCGTCCACGCATAGCTCAGGGCATCGCCGTTCGCATCGGAGCTGGCGCTGCCATCGAGCATGACGACGCCGTTGATGCTGGCGGTTTGCGGCGCAACGGCGCTCGCGACCGGCGGCGCGTTGGCCGGGGTGTTGTTTTTTCCGCCGCCACCACCACCGCCACAGGAAGCCACAGCGATGGCGAGCGACAGGACTGCAAAAAATCTTGGGTACTGCATGTCAAGTTTCGTGCAATCCGTCGAGCGACGGTTTCTGATTGCGACCGGGCAGTCTAGGCACCGTCGACTCGGGAAGGCAGAGCTTTACCTTGCGGACACATGATGCCCCGTGCAAGCGCCAACTTTTGCACGCGGTTGGCCGACGGGTTGCCGGTTTATGATGGTCACGAACTGTTTCACGACACGATGAGCGCTTCGGCCTTACCCACCTCGCTTCACACGCATCGGTTCACGGCCCTGCAGCCGGGACCGCGCCTGATCGTCCTGGGCGCCGTCCACGGCAACGAGCGTTGTGGCACGCAGGCCATCCAGCAGCTGGTGGGCGAATTAGCCGCTGGCGACATTGCCATCGAGCGCGGCGTGTTGACGCTGGTGCCGGTAACCAACCCACTGGCCTACCAGCGGCGCGAGCGGCAAGGCGATCGCAATTTGAACCGCAACCTGCGGGTCACCGCGCAACCGGTTGATTTCGAGGACCGGATCGCCAACGTCCTGTGTCCCTTGCTGGATGCGCACGACGTGCTGCTGGACCTGCATTCATTCCACACCCCTGGGCAGCCTTTCGTGATGGCCGGCCCCACCAACAACACCGGGGACCTGGAGCCGTTCACCCACGCAAAGGACGAGGAGCGCCTGGTTGCGCACCTTGGGCCCCGGCAGGTCGTCGAGGGATGGATGGAGGCGTATGCGCGAGGCGTCCGGCGTCGCCAGCAATCCCAGGCCACTGCGGAAAGCAGCTTGCTCGACACGGGCTATGGCATCGGCACATCCGAGTACATGCGATCGCGTGGCGGCTATGGCGTCACCCTTGAGTGCGGCCAGCACGATGACCCGGAAGCCGTCGGCGTGGCTTACCGCGCCATTCGCCAGACCTTGGCATTGCTCGGACTGGCGCCGTTGACATTGGCGCCGCCGGCCCCGGAGTTCCAGGTGCTGCGCCTGGTGGACGTGATCGACCGCGAGCATTCGGACGACAGCTTCGACCAACCCTGGAAGAGCTTTGACCCGGTCGTGGCTGGGCAAGCGATTGCACATCGGCAAGACGGTCGAGTGTTGACCGCCCCTGCCGATGGTTTCATCGTGTTCCCCAACCCGAGCGCGTTGCCGGGCAACGAATGGTTTTACTTCGCGCAGCGGAGTGAGCGCGCCATCGGCTGAATCCGCCGGAAGTGCGCCTTACCGATACCCGTCCGGGTTCCCGCTCTGCCAGCGCCACGAATCGGCGCACATCTGCTCCAGCGAGCGCGTGGCCTGCCAGTCCAGCAGTTGCTTGGCCAGCGCCGGATCGGCATAGCACTGCGCCACATCGCCCGCGCGGCGAGGCGCTATCCTGAACGGCACGGGTTTGCCGCTGGCGGCTTCGAACGCGCGCACGACGTCGAGCACGCTGTAGCCGCGCCCCGTTCCCAGGTTTACCGTGTGGCTTTGGCCACGCTCCAGCAGCGCCTTCAACGCCGCCACATGGCCTTCGGCCAGGTCACTCACATGGATGTAGTCGCGCACACCGGTGCCGTCCGGCGTCGGGTAATCGTCGCCGAACACCTGCAGGTACTCGCGCTTGCCCGTCGCCACTTGCGTGATGTAAGGCATGAGGTTGTTGGGGATGCCGCTCGGGTCTTCACCGATCAGGCCACTCAAGTGCGCGCCCACCGGGTTGAAGTAGCGCAGCACCGCCGCTTTCCACAGCGGCTGTGCCGCGCAGACCGATGCGAGCATGTCCTCGATGATCAGCTTGGTGTGACCGTAGGGGTTGGTGTGGCTGCGCGGAAAATTCTCCGAGATCGGCACGCTGGCCGGGTCGCCATAAACCGTCGCGCTGCTGGAGAACACGAGGGCCGTGCAGCCGACTGTTTCCATCGCCTGCAACAGGCTCACCGCGCCGCCGACATTGTTGCGGTAGTACTTGAGCGGCTGGGCGACGCTCTCGCCCACGGCCTTGTCGCCGGCAAAGTGCACCACCCCGGCGATGCGGTGGCGGCGCAGCACGCCTTCCACCCACGGACCGTCCAGCACGTCACCTTCCTCGCACACCACCGGGGCGCCGGTGATCTTCTCCAGCCGCTGCAGCACGCCGCGATGGCTGTTGGAAAAGTTGTCCAGGATGACGGGCGTGTAGCCCGCCTCGGCCAGCGCCACATAGGTGTGGCTGCCGATGTAGCCGGCGCCACCTGTGAGGAGAATGTTC
>DATHWV010000374.1:0-11258 GCA_035460205.1 Ramlibacter sp. | reverse complement strand
GCTACCGCTGGCTTCCCAATCAAGCCAACAGCAGCATCCCGTCGCGCGGCCAGATTCCGGACGAATACAGCGCGGCGCGCCCCAATGCGCGCGGCACCTTGTCCATGGCCAAGGCGGGTCCCAATACCGCCACGAGCCAGTGGTTCGTCAACATGACCGACAACTCGGCCCTGCTGAGCGCGTCCAACAACGGCGGCTACAGCGTGTTCGCGAACATCACCGTGCCGGGCATGGTGATCGCGGACCGCATCGCCGCCCTGCAGGTCGTCAACGCCGGCTCGCCGTTCACCGAACTGCCGGTGTTCAACTACGCGGGCGGCGGCGTCACCCGCAGCAACACCGTCCTCGTCACCGCCGCCGTCGAGTTGCCGGCGCAAACGACGCACGACCGCATCTTCAATTACCTGGAAGCGACCTTCCCGCAGTACGTGCCCAACGTCACCGGGTCCTCCGGCGAGGCGCTGGGCTACACCTTCCGCTACTACAGCGGCGCCGAGGCCTATGTCGGTGTCAAGGATGACAACGTCTGGTATTACCTGCCCGCCGTCCACTCCGGTCCCCAGCACTTCGGCAGCGTGGCCAGCGTGCTGGCCGCGGCCGAAGCCGCCGGCTACTGAGCTCCTGAAGCCCACGGTTGAAGACCCGCCACTTCCTGCAGCTGGTCTTCCTCTCGGCGCTGTGGGGCGCCTCCTTCCCCATGATCCGCATCGCCAGCCCGGCCTTCGGGCCATTCGGCCTGGCCGGCATCCGTTGCGCGCTGGCTGCCGCGGTGTTGGCGATCCTGATGCGGGCCTTGCGCCAGCGCTGGCCCGGCAGGGAAACCTGGGGCCGCATGACAGTGCTTTGCGTGATGACGGTGGTCGCACCCTTCGTGCTTTTCAACTGGGCCGGGCTGGTGATCCCCGCGGGCTATTCGGCCGTGCTCAACGCCACCGCACCGCTGTTCGGCATGCTGGGCGCTGCGGCCATCGGTGACGAGCGGCTGAGCGCGCGCCGCCTGGCCGGTTGCGCACTCGGCTTCGCCGGCGTGGCACTGCTGGTGCAACTGGGGCCGGTCGCGGTGGACGCGCGCGTCGTGCTGGCCGCGCTGGCCTGCACCGCGGCGGCCTGCAGCTACGGCCTGGGCGCGCTGCTGATGAAGCGCGCGACACTGGCGCATGAACCGCTGCCGGCCTCGGCCGCCGTGCATGTCGCCGCATCGCTTGTCCTGCTGTTGCCGACGGCGGCCACCGTACCGCAAATGCACCCGACGATGGGCGCCGTGATTGCCGTGTGCGTGCTGGGCGCGGTCACGTCGGGCTTCATGTACTGGATCAGCATGCGGCTGATGCGCGAGATCCCTGCCAGCGCAGCGACCTCGTCGGCCTTCATGATCCCGCTGTTCGGCGTCACCTGGGGCGCCATGTTCCTGGGCGAGCCGGTCACTGCCGGCATGTTGCCGGGCTGCCTGCTGGTGCTCGCCGCCACCGCGCTGGTGACAGGCTTCAACCCTTTCCAGTCCACGCCGCGCGAGCCGTGATCACCCTCGTGCGCTGTTGGCCGCGCGCCCGAGCGACGCGATGGCAGCCTTGAGCAGGGAGTCGGCCAGCTTACGCAGCAGGCGCGCTTCGGACTGCAATTCGACGGACGGCTCGGGACCGGTGCCATCCGCGTAAGCCTGGCGCGCAACCGTCAGGGACGTTTCCGCCTCACGCGCCCGTCCATCAGCTTCTCGCCATAAAGCTACTGCACTGCGGGCGGCTTGGGTCATTGCATGGTTGCGCAGCCCTTGAGGTTGGCAATGTCATGCTAATCGAATGTGCGTCACATTTCCAGTCAAGCAAATCACACTTCCAGGCGCAGCAACTCGACAGTGGTCATGGATGAGCTGTTGCACAGCTAGACTCCGGCACACCCCAAGCGCCCATGCACTTCACGACGACAGTCCACCACGGCCCCGACTTCCTGAAAGTGGAAGGCGCGGGTCCTGCACTGCTCACGGACCTGTGCGGCTACATCGACCTCGTGGCGACCGTCGCGACCAAGGGCGGCTACCAGCGCGCCGTGCTCGACCTGCTGAAGGTGGAGATCGCGCTGAGCTTCACCGAGCACCTGCACTTCGGCGCGTATGCCGCCGAGAAGCTGGGCCATCTCGACCGCGTAGGTGCGGCCGTGTCGCCCCAGAACCGCAAAGGCACCAGCGAGAAGGCCGCGCAGAAATTCGGGCTGAAGCTTCGCACCTTCACATCGCTGGACGAGGCCCTGGCCTTTGTGGGTGAAGGCATGCCGCGGTCCCCTGTTGCCTGACGCCGTGCAGCGGACTTTCGCATGCAGCCAAACGACCTTCACCAGCTTGCAGTCGCCGCCATGCGCGAGCGCGGGCTGCTGCCGGAATTCGCGCCGCCGGCGCAGCGGGAAGCCGAAGCGGCCGGGCGCGCCGGGCCTGAACGCGACGGCGAGATCATCGACCTGCGGCCGCTCCCCTGGTTCTCGATCGACAACGACGATACGCAGGACCTCGACCAGCTGAGCGTGGTCGAGGAATTGGCGGGCGGTGCGATCCGCCTGCGCGTGGCGGTGGCGGATGTCGATGCAATGGTCCGGCCCGGCGGCCCGATCGACCGCCATGCGGGCGCCAACACCACATCGGTGTACACCGCGGCCGGCGTGTTCCCGATGCTTCCGGAGTTGCTTTCCACCGACCTGACCTCGCTGCACGAAGGCCAGGAGCGACTGGCCGTGGTGGTCGACATGCAGGTGCAGACCGACGGCACAGTGCCGCAAGCGCAGGTTTACCGCGCCGTGGTGTTGAATCGCGCGAAGCTGACCTACGACGGGGTTTCGGCCTGGCTGGAGGGCGCGCCAGCGGCGTTGCCCCAACTGGACAGCGTGCCGGGCCTGGCGATGCAACTGCGCCTGCACGACGCACTGGCAGTGCGGTTGCGGCAGTGGCGCAACGAGCGCGGCGCGCTGAACGTCAAGACTGTTTCAGCGCGTCCCGTCTTCGAAGCGGGACGTCTGGTCGACCTGCGCGCCGATACCAAGAACCGCGCACAGGACCTGATTGCCGACGTGATGATCGCGACCAATGGCGCGACGGCGAGGTACCTCGCCCAGCAGGGATTCCCGTCGCTGCGGCGGTTCCTGCAGGCGCCGCGCCGCTGGGACCGCATCGTCGCACTCGCGGCGAGCCACGGCGTGCCGCTGCCGGCGACGCCGGATGCGGTGGCACTCGACAACTTTCTTCGCGCCCGGCGGCTGGCCGACCCGGAAGGCTTTGCCGACGTTTCGCTCGCTGTCGTGAAGATGCTGGGCTCGGGCGAATACGCGGCGGCCGCGGCGGGCGCCGCGGCCGCCGGCCATTTCGGGCTTGCAGTGAACGACTATGCGCACTCCACCGCGCCCAACCGGCGTTTTCCCGACCTGGTGACGCAACGGCTGCTGAAAGCCGCGGTCGCCGGCGCGCCGCCGCCCTATTCCGCCGAGGCGCTCGCGGCGATCGCGAGTCACTGCACCTTGCAGGAAGACAACGCCAACAAGGTGGAACGCCAGGTGCTGAAAGCCGCGGCCGCCTGGCTGCTGCACGGGCGCATCGGGGAGAGTTTCGACGCGATCGTCACCGGGGCGGCGCCCAAGGGCACTTTCGTGCGCATCACACGGCCCCTGGTGGAAGGGCGCGTCGTGCGTGGGTTCGAGGGGCTCGACGTCGGTGACGGGGTGCGCGTGCGCCTGGTCGGCGTGGATGCCGCACAGAGCCACATCGATTTCGAGCGCGCGTAATGCAATGCTAACCTTGGCTGCGGATTCCAGGAAATACACCATGAACAAGCGACACCTCCTTCACGCCATCGCCATCGCACTGCCATCGCTCATGACCTCGGGCGCGGCCTGGTCGCAAGCGGCGCCTGCTTTCCCGCCCGCCAAGCCGATCACGCTCGTCGTCGGTTTCGCCGCCGGCGGTGCGGCGGATGCGGCGGCGCGCCTCATCGCGAAGAAGCTGGGCGACAACATCGGCCAGACCATCCTGGTGGACAACAAGGCCGGCGCCGGCGGCAACATCGCGCACCAGCTCGTGGCCAACGGGCCGGCCGACGGCACCATGCTGCTGCTGGGTTCGATCGGGCCGCTGACGATCGCACCGCACATGATGAAGTTGCCCTATGACCCGTTCAAGGACCTGGCGCCGGTGTCGGGCGGCGTGAACTTCCCCAACCTGCTGGTCGTGCACCCGGGCGCCGGCATCAAGAACATGGCCGACTTCCTGGCCGCCGCGAAGAAGTCACCGAACAACGTGTCGTATGCATCGACGGGCAACGGCTCGGCGTCGCACCTCGCGGGCGAACTGTTCGCGGCTCGCACCGGCACCGAGATGCTGCATGTGCCCTACAAGGGTGGCGCACCGGCGATGAACGACCTGCTGGCCGGCCGCTTCACCGGCTACTTCTCTGCGCCGCCCACTTCGCTGCCGCAGGTCGAGGCCGGCAAATTGATCCCGTTGGCCACGACCGGCCTGGTGCGGCCCAGCTACATGCCCAACATCCCGACGGTGGCCGAGTCAGGCCTGCCCGGCTTCGAGGCGCTCAACTGGTATGCCTTCGTCGCGACGAGCAAGATGCCGGCGGCGCTGCTGGATCGCTACAACCAGGAGATCGTGAAGGTGCTCAACGATCCCGGCACCCGCGAGCAACTCGCCAAGCACGGCCTGACGGCGCACCCGACCACGCGCAGCGAGCTGGCCGATTTCATGCAGAAGGAATCGACCAAGTGGGCGGCAATCATCAAGGACCGCAACATCAAGCCGGAGTAACCGGCTGAAACTGCGGCGACCGGCGGACTTGACCAGCGCCGCGCGCGCTGGCACACTCCGCAACTTCCTTCAACACCTACAGGAGACAAAGCATGAAAAAGATCGCCCTTGCCCTCCTGTCGGCTGCCTGAAGCACCCGTCACCCGGCATCCCTGTCGTTGACTGCCGCAACTCGCGGCCGACATCCAAACCCCTCTAGTTCCGCGCATGCGCCGCATGCCGGTATGTGTTCGCGCTCGCGCGCGAACGAAGAACCTGGATCTCAACGACACCATGATCGACATTCATTTCGAGCAACTCCGACCGATCGGCCTGACGCAAAACATTGCCAGCCAGTTCGGCGCATCTCCCCTTGCATCGCAGGCCAACGGCCGGTTGATGCGCATCGTCGAAACCCAGCGTGACTGGTTCACGCTGCACGACGGTGAAACCGAGCAGCGAGCCCGTGCGCAGCCCCGGCTGCTGCAGACCCTGCAACTGCAGGAAGAAGGCCTGGCCATCGGCGACTGGGTGCTGGTGGAGGTGAACGATGTCCACGAACTGTGGATCACCGCGCAACTGCCACCGGTCACGCTGATCGCCCGCCGGGCCAACGACGGGCGGCGGCAGCTGCTCGCCAGCAACGTGGACACGGCCCTGCTCGCCATGGGCCTGGACCACGACTTCAGCCCGCGCCGCATGGAGCGCTACATCGCCATGGTGCGCGCCAGCAGCGTCGCGCCGGTGGTGGTGCTGACCAAGGCGGACATCGGCATCGATGTGCGGGCTCGCGTGGCCCAGATGCGCAGCCGCCTGCCTGCCAGCATTCCCGTCGTGGCGGTCAACGGCATGAGCGAAGCCGCGCGCACCGAGCTGCTGCCCTGGCTGGGTGCCGGGCAGACGCTGGTGCTGCTGGGCTCGTCGGGCGCCGGCAAGTCGACGTTGACCAACACGCTGGCGGGTGACGGACTGCAGGAGACCGGCGGCGTGCGCCTGGGCGACGGCCGTGGGCGGCACACCACCACCGCGCGTTCGCTGCATCGCTGCCCCGACGGCGCCTGCATCATCGACACGCCGGGCCTGCGCACCTGGCGCCCGGACGCGGATGGCGAGGCACTGGCCGCGACCTACGACGACATCGAGTCGCTCGCGGCGCAATGCCAGTTCCGCGACTGTCGCCACCGGGGTGAACCGGGCTGTGCGGTGAGCGCGAACGTGGAGGCCGACCGGCTGCTCAATTTCCACAAGCTGATGCGTGACGCGCAGCGCGGGCAACAGACGCCGCAGGAGCGCGCCGTGATCCGCTCCAAGTGGAAGGTGCTGGGCAAGGCCGGGCGCGAGCGGGCGCGGGACAAGCGAATGTGATGCGGCGCCGTGCGCGTGGCGGGGCCGTCGCGTAGCCCCAGTCCCACAGCACGGCACCGCACCTTCCGACGCGAGGCCCGGCGGCCCCGGATGAGACTGGATGCTTGTCTCAACCAACAGGAACCGCCATGGCCTACAGCAGCATCCTGGGCGCCGAAGTCGCCCCCGCACAACCCAGCGGGCGCGACAGCGATGCGCTCGGCCCGAGCGACAACTCCGACAGCGGCAGCGATGCCGTCGGCACGGCCGAGGCTTATGCCGACAGCGACGCGGTGGGTACCGGTGAACGCGGCTCCGTCACACCCGGTGAAGAGCGCGAAGGCAGCGACATCCTGCCAGACCGGGTGGTGAACATGGCCGACGGCGAAGTGTCGACCGCTGACGATGCCGACGAGATGACGGACCTCGATGAAGACGACGCGAGCCAGACCAACGACGACGAAGACGAGGCCTGAGCGGCTCAGCCCCCGACCGCCAGCGGCAGGCTCACCGTGAAGCGGCTCCCCCGGCCCGGGCCGTCGCTGTGGGCGGACACGGTGCCGCCATGCGCCTCCACCAGGCGCTGCACCAGCGACAGGCCCACGCCCAGTCCGCCCTTTTCTTCATTGCCGGCGCCTGGACCCTGCACGAACAGCCCGAACACGCCGGGCAGCGCGTCGGCTGAGATCCCGATACCACTGTCGACCACGTCGACCACCGCATAGGCTTCCTCGCGCCGCACGCGGATGTCGATTTGCCCGCCTTGCGGCGTGTAGCGCGCCGAGTTATGGATCAGGTTGCCCAGAACCTGCTTGAGCCGCGTGGCGTCGGCGTTCACACGCAAAGCGCCCGTCCAGGGCGTGAAGGAAACAAGGTGTCCTTTCGTCTCGATGGCGCCCTGCGTCATTTCCAGCGCCTGCCGCGCCAGGTCGTTGACGTCGCTGTTCAGCATGTTCAGTTCGACCTTGCCCAGGCTGATGCGCGAGGCGTCCATCAGGTCGTCGACCAGGCGTGTGAGCTGCTGCGTCTGGCGCACCATCACTTCGCGCCGCTCGGCAAGCTGCGAGATCGGCATGTGTTCGTGCCTGCGCATGAGCTCCAGCGTCATGTGCAGCGTGCCCAGCGGGTTGCGCAGTTCGTGCGCGAGCGTCGCCAGGAACTGGTTCTTGCGCTGGTCAGCCACCTCCAGCTCCTGCTGCTTGGCACGCAACTGCTCCAGCGCTTCCATCATTTCGCGGTTTTGCTGCTCCAGTTCCTCGAGCGGGCTCTCCGGCCTGCGTCGCGCCAACTGGTCCACCAGCACGGCGATATCGCTGGCAGCAAGGGGGCGCGCATGCCGGGGCAGCGACATGGCGAGCGTCGCCAGGGTGCCGCCGCCCGCCGGGGTTTCGAACGCCAGGCTGTCGACGAGGCGCCTGGCCCCCACGATGCCCAGCGGCACCTGCAGCCGCCCGTTGACTCGCCCACTCAGCACGGCGTCAAGATCGGCGATGCCCGGCCCCTTGTCTGCCACCTGCCCCAGCAGCCGCTGCAGCGGCAGTTGGGGCGTGCCGGTGTCGAGCAGGAAGGTCACCGTCCCCTCGCCCGCGTATTCCACGGCGTTGCGCGCGATTTCCGACAGTGCCGTGACAAACCGGGTGCGCTGCATCTTGTCCAGGCCGAACAGGTCGCCGATCTGGCGCGCCCGCGTGCGCAGCGGCACCAGCCCCTGGGAGGTGATCCGGGTCGTGAGGATGGGATGGTTCATGGGCGCTCCATGGCCACCGCGATGGTGGCGTCATCGGTGTCGCGCGCGTAGTCACGGAACAGCACGGCGGCCACCAGGGCGGGGTGGCGTTCCAGCAGTCCCGGGTAGCGCGCGACGTTCCAGCGGGTGGACAGGCCGTCGCTTGCGAGGATCACCACGCCGTCGGCTGCCCAGGTCAACGCCTGGTCACGCGCCGCGCGCATGTTGTAGCCGACCACGCCGTCGATCGACAGCAGGTGGTTCACCTGGCCGCCCGAGTGCATCGCACCCACGATATTGCCGACACCGGAGTACAGCGCGGTGCGCGACTCCGAGTCGACGGCGAAGACCCCCATCACCACACCGCGCGTGGCCTTGAGCTTGCCGTGCGCGCGCCGGATGATGTCGGCGGGCGTGTCTGCCGGACCGGCCTTGCGGAACACGTCGAGGGCCTCCGACGAAGCCGACGCGGCCAGCGGACCGTGACCGAGCCCGTCGGTCACGCACAGCCGTTGCCAGCGCCCGGCGCGCGCGAAGGCCCAGCCATCGCCGCACTCGACCTGGCCGCGCTTGGGCTGGGAGCGCGCCGCGATTGCCAGCCCGTCCTGCGGTGGCAGCACACCACCTTTGGCGATCCGCGAGAAGAACACCGAGCCCTGCGCTTCCACCGTATAGACGTCAAAGGCATCGGAAGCCCGCAGGATGGCGCCCAGGCCGATGCCCAGGCTGCCGCCGGTGGAAAAGCCATCGCGTGATGAAGCCTGGAAGTCGACAAAGCCGGGGCCGCGGTCGGACGCCACCAGCTCGATGCCGGTCGCGGCGCCCTGCTCGAACGCGCTCACCGTCACGCTGCCTTGCCGGGCGTATTTCACCAGGTTGGTCGCCGTCTCCGTCGCTACAAGCGCCGCGCGCCCCAGGTCCGTCTCCGAAAGGCCGAGCCTCGCGCCGATCTCAGCCACCACGCGCCGCACCTCGGCCACCTGGCTGGACTCATGGACTTCTAGCGTCGTTTCCATTGGACGACCGTGACATGCGTGCCTTCGCCGGGCACCGAGCGGATCTCAAAATCGTTGACGAGCCGCCTGGCGCCACCCAGGCCCTTGCCCATGCTGTTGGCCGTGCTGTAGCCATCGGTCAGGGCCAGGTCGATATCGGCAATGCCGACGCCCTGGTCGTCGAACTGCAGTCGCAAACCGGTTCGGCCGTCGTTTTCCAGCTGGGTGATGGTCATGCTTCCGCCATGACCATGCACCCAGGTGTTGCGGGCGAGCTCACTTGCGGCCGTGACGAACTTCGTGCGGTCGACCAGGCTGAATTCCAGCCGCGTCGCCCACTCCAGCACGGCGCGCCGGGCCATGCTCAGTTGTTCAGCGTTCCTGACGGGGAATACGGCGCTTGTCACCTCATTGATGGGAGTCCTCCCGCTCATCCAGGGATTCGCGCAGGAGGTCCATGCCTTTCTCGACGTTGAGGGCCGTGCGGATGCCGGTGAGCGTCATGCCCAGCTCGACCAGCGTGATGGCCACGGCGGGACGCATGCCCACCAGCACTGTCGTGGCATCCATCACGCGCGCAATGCCCGCGATGTGCGCCAGCGAGCGGCCGATGAACGAGTCGACGATTTCCAGCGCCGAGATGTCGATCAACACGCCTCGCGCCTGCGTTTTCGAAAGTTTGAGGGTCAGGTCGTCCTGCAGTGTCACCGCCAGGTCGTCGTGCAACTCGACCTGGATCGTGACCAGCAGGATGTTCCCCAGCTTGAGGATCGGTATCTGCTCCAAGATCGACCTCTTACGCCGCGCGCCGGGTCGCGGCGACGATCGTGAGATCCCGCTTGGCCAGTGCAATGCGCAGGGCATCGGCCAGCGTGGCCTTGGTCACCACGTCGCCGAGGTCGACGCCCAGGTGCACGATGGTCTGTGCGATCTGCGGGCGGATGCCGCTGATGATGCAGTCGGCACCCATGAGCCGTGCAGCGGCAACAGCCTTCAGCAGGTGCTGGGCCACCAGCGTGTCCACCGTGGGCACACCAGTGATGTCGATGATCGCGACAGTGGCTTCGTTTTCGACGATCGCCTCGAGCAGGCTCTCCATCACCACCTGGGTGCGCTCGCTGTCGAGCGTGCCGATGAGGGGAACGGCGACGATGCCGTCCCACAGCTTGATCACCGGTGTGGACAGGTCCAGCAACTCCTGCTGCTGGCGGTTGATGACCTGCTCGCGGCCCTTCTGGTGCGCTTCGACAGTGACCAGCCCGAGCTTGTCGAGCACGCTGGACGCGAGCCAGGTTTCTTCATTCAGCCGGCGCGCGTCGTCCGCGTAGGTGCGGCGCAGGGCGTCGAACAGCGGCTTTTTCAACGAGAAGACGAAAGTGGCGGTCTGGGACGGGGAAGAACCGGCGATCGCACGGTTCTTTGACAGGTTGGCCAGCGAGCTGCGGACATCGTCCCAGCGGTCGCCCGTCAGCTCCTCGTCGTAACTCTTCTGCACCGCGGCAGAAAAAGTAGCGAGGAAGTCGCGCGATTGCGATTCGGTCTCAGCTTCGGTCTGGCCCTTGGAGCCACCGGCGATGATCTGCTGTTTGACCCATTCACTGAGAATGGACGTTTCATTTCCCTTGAGGATGTTGGCCATCCCCGCGTCTTTCTGTGCCACGCTGGTCTCTCTCTCGACGTTCGAGAGCCATCGGCGACGGTCGATCGGGAACGAAGTTCATTATGCGGGTTGCCACCCCGCAGAAGAGCTCATCCACAAGATTTGTTCATCGCGCCAGTGTGGAAGCGCCGAACAGGCTTTGCACGAACTCCACCGCCAGCTCGGCCGTGCGGTTGCGCACGTCGAGCGCGGGGTTGATCTCCACCACGTCGAGCGAGCCCATGCGGCCGGTGTCGGCAATCATCTCCATGCACAGCTGCAGTTCGCGGTAAGTGGGGCCGCCGCGCACGCCGGTGCCCACACCGGGCGCATCCTGCGGGTCCAGGCAGTCAAGGTCGAAGCTCACGTGCAGGTGCGTGTCTTCGTCGACGTCGTGCAGCGCCTCGATCATGGTGTTGCGCATGCCGTGCTCGTCGATATGCCGCATGTCGAACACCTGCAGGCCCAGCTTGCGTATAGCCTGCTTTTCTTCCGCGTCCACACTGCGGATGCCGATGAAGTCGATGTCTTCCGGCGCGATGGCCGCCTTCTCGCCGCTCCAGCCGACCAGCGCCTTGGGGCCGTGACCCAGCAGGCAGGACACCGGCATGCCGTGCACGTTGCCCGAGGGGCTGATGGTTTCGGTATTGATGTCGGTGTGCGCATCCAGCCAGATCACGCGCAGGTGCTTTTTGGCGTAGCGGCAATGCCGGGCCACCGCGCTGATCGAGCCGATCGCCAGGCAATGGTCGCCGCCCATCAGCAGCGGCACCTGCCCCGCGGCCAGCA
>DATHWV010000373.1:0-3479 GCA_035460205.1 Ramlibacter sp. | reverse complement strand
ACCACCGATGCCTTCGTCAAGACGCTGGAAGGCATGACCTTCAACCGCGACATGTTCGGCACCGCCGAGCTGACCTTCAGCGCCACCAAGCACCTGGGCAACCAGTATTCGCGCCTGTCGCAGATCCAGGATGGCCGCTGGAAGGTGACTTCCGACTACGTGGCCTTCTCGGGCCTCAAGCCGGTGCAGAAGAAGGACGGCAAGTGGGTCGTCGAGTCGGAGTTCTTCAAGGACCAGTGAACCGAGTCCTTCTGACTAAGTGAATACGCCAGCTTGACACCCCGGGCTGGCGGGCAAGAATGCGTGCGTTACCACCTATGTACCCAGGAGACGCACGATGATGAACAAGAAAGCCGCTGCCCTTGCCACGCTGGCCCTCGCGGCCGGCCTGGCAATGGCGCAGAACTCCAACCAGGGCGTGAGCAAGACCGAGATCACCCTCGGCTCCATCCAGGACCTTTCCGGCCCGATTGCGGGCTTTGGCAAGCAGGTGCGCCTGGGCATGATGCTGCGCGTCGACGAGATCAACGAGCAGGGCGGCATCAACGGCCGCAAGGTCAAGCTGATCGTCGAGGATTCGGCCTACGACCCCAAGAAGGCCGTGCTCGCAGCGCAGAAGCTGGTGAACCAGGACAAGATCTTCGCGATGGTGGGCCACATCGGCACCGCGCAAAACATGGCCGCGATGCCGGTCCAGTTCGAGAAGAACGTGATCAACTTCTTCCCGGTCACCGCCGCGCGCGAAATGTACGAGCCCTTCCACCGGCTGAAGTACTCCTTCGCCGCCACCTACTATGACCAGATGCGCACCGCGGTGCCCAAGCTGGTGAAGGACAAGGGCGCCAAGAAGGTCTGCACCATGTACCAGGACGACGAGTTCGGCCTGGAAGTGATGCGCGGCGCCGAAGCCGGCCTGAAGACCATGAACATGGAGCTGGCCGAGAAGACCAGCTACAAGCGCGGCGCGACGGACTTCTCCTCGCAGGTCGCCAAGATGAAGTCCTCGGGCTGCGAGGTGGTGGTGCTGGGCACCATCATCCGCGAGACCATCGGCGCCATCGGCGAGGCCCGCAAGACCGGTTACAGCCCGACTTTCATCGGCTCCAGCGCCGCCTACACCGACCTGATCCACAAGCTGGGCGGCAAGGCGATGGACGGCCTGTATGCCACTCACACCGCGCAGCACCCCTACCTCGATGAGTCATCGGACAAGATCCGCTTCTGGGCCAACAAGTACAAGACCAAGTTCAACGAAGACCCCACGGTGTTCTCGGTGTACGGCTACCAGCTGGTCGACTCGTTTGCCGCCGCCGCGCAGAAGGCGGGGACCAACCTGACCACCGACAGCTTCATCAAGACGATGGACAACATGACCTTCCCGGCCGACATGTTCGGCAGCCCCGAGTCGAAGTTCACCGCCAAGAAGCGCCTGGGCAACGAGTTCTCGCGCCTGTCGCAGATCACCGACGGCAAGTGGAAGGTGGTTTCGGACTACGTGAAGCCATAATAGGCACCACGCATCAGCAAGCCGCCCTTTGGGGCGGCTTTTCATTGACAGGGACGGAATGGCTGGAACCATGCAAAGGCTAGGACTTGTGCTGTTGGCAGCGGCTTGCACGCTGCTGGCTGCGTGCGGCGGCGGTGCGGCGCCACCGGAGGTAGCCAGCCCGCAACACGCGGCGAAACCCATGCGCGCTGCCGCCGTGGTCGACACGTCTACCAGCCTGGCCCCGTTCTTCGCCTGGGCCGCGCAAGCCTATCCCCAGTTCTTCAATGGCTCGAGCCAGGACGGTGTGACGGACGTTGCCGGCCTGGGAAGCATCACCTTCCGGCATTTCGACAGCGGCAACTACGTCGGCGTGGGCGACGCCGGCGTGTATGCCTACGGCTGGGTGAGCGGCAACACCATCCTGCGGGTTGGTGCGCTCAACGACTTTGTGTGCAACGTCTATCCGGGCAACCACGGCTGCGCGGACCTCTCGGTCAGCGACCGCCTGAGCGGCACGCTGGCGAACACGTTCGCGCGAGGCGACCACACGATTTACCTGCAAGCCGGGCGGTCCTACTTCTTCCGCACACGGTCCACCGAGTTCGACACCTACCTGAGCCTCTACAGCCCGCAGGGCCAATTCCTGACGGCGAGCGACGACCTCAGTTCCAAATCCACCGACTCCGGCATTGGCTATGCGCCGCTGGTCAGCGGGCTCTACCGTCTCGCCGTGAACTCCGCCGCCGGGTCGGGTGCGTACACGATCCAGGCGTACTTCGGCGCCGGCAACAATACCGGCGGCTTCGTCCAGTGGGTCGACAGCGCCAACGGGCCCTACCTCGTGGATCCGACGGATGGAGAGGCGTTCGCGATCGATGCCGCGACCAATTGTCTTTACAGCTTCAACCGGGAAATGTTGCTCACCGATTTCTGCCTGCACCCGGTCACGGGCAGCGGAAATTTCGGCGGCCAACCGGTGAGGCTGGGACTGGTCTCCAGCGGCACTATCGGCGTTTGCTACAAGACGCTGACGGATTCGGCTGGCTACGTCATCGACATCGACCTGTCGGGGATGGTGCCGGTGGCCCGTCCGCTGGACTACCGGTGGCAGGTCTACGGCTGCACCTAGCCAGCGCTTGCGCCATGTCAATGCGCCGTTCACGCGGCGAACTACAACCATGGCATGGACTTCGAACTCTCCGCGAACGCGCACGCCTGGCGCCGCAAGTTGCGCGAGTTCAGCGCGCAATACCTGCTGCCGCACAACGCGGCCTGGCACGCGGCCACTGCCAATGGCCTGCCCCCGCGATTCCTGCCGGACCTGCGCCTGCTCGCCCGCGAAGAAGGCCTGTGGAACCTGTGCCTGACGCGCCTGCCTGAGGGCGCGCCCGGCACGCCGCTGTCCAACCTCGACTACGCGCCGGTGGCCGAAGCCATGGGGCGCTTGTACTGGTCGTCCGAGGTGTTCAACTGCCAGGCGCCGGACAGCGGCAACATGGACCTCTTGCAGCGCTTCGCCACGCCCACCCAGCGGGAGCGCTGGCTGAACCCCCTGCTCGACGGCCGCATGCGCTCGGCCTTCGCGATGTCGGAGCCGGATGTCGCCTCGTCGGACCCGACCGGCTTGCAGACCAGCGTCCGGCGCGAAGGCGGCGACCTGGTGCTGAACGGCCGCAAGTGGTTCATCACCGGTGCCGCGCACCCGGATTGCCGGCTGCTGGTCGTGGTGTGCCGCGACGAGGATGCCGAGGGCACACGCCCGCACGGTGGCCACAGCCTGGTGCTGGTGCCGATGGAGACACCGGGCGTGCAGGTGGTGCGCAACATACCGGTCATGCAGCATGTCTCGGTCGAAGGCCACTGCGAAATCGTGCTGCGCAATGTCCGCGTGCCGCAGGACCAATTGCTCGGCGAATGGGGACAAGGCTTCGCAATGGCGCAGATGCGGCTGGGGCCGGGGCGCGTTCACCACTGCATGCGCGCCATCGGC
>DATHWV010000372.1:0-6953 GCA_035460205.1 Ramlibacter sp. | reverse complement strand
GTGCTGCAGCGCTTCAGCGCCAGCCACGCCGGCATCCGCTTCCTGGTGGACCTGCGCGCCGAGATGCAGGCGCAGCTCAAGTCCGACCGGCGGCTGCGCGCGCTCGACGTCGAGATGGAGTACATGTTCTCCACCTGGTTTGACGTGGCCTTCCTCGACCTGCGGCGCATCAGCTGGGATTCGCCCGCGTCCCTCGTGGAGAAGCTGATCAAGTACGAGGCGGTGCACGACATCCGCAGCTGGTCCGATGTGAAGAACCGTCTGGACAGCGACCGCCGCTGCTATGGCTTCTTCCATCCCAGCCTGCCGGATGAACCCTTGATCTTCGTGGAGGTGGCGCTGGGCGGCGAGATGGCCGACTGCATCACGCCGCTGCTGGACGAAGCCGCCGCGCCCAGCGACTTGCCGCGCGCTACCACCGCCATCTTCTACTCCATCAGCAACACGCAGACCGGCCTGCGCGGCGTGAGCTTTGGCGATTCGCTGATCAAGCGGGTGGTCGAGACGCTGAAGGCCGAGTTCCCCAAGCTCAAGACCTTTGCGACGCTCTCGCCCATCCCCGGCCTGCGCGCCTGGATGCAGAAGGCCGCGCCGGCCGAGTTGCTGGCCGAACTGGAAAGCCCGCTGGACCTCGCGCCCAAGTCACCGCACCGCGCCGCCTTGCTCGGCTGGGCCGCGCAATACCTTGGCAAGGAACTGGTCGACGGCAAGCCGCTGGACCCGGTGGCGCGCTTCCACCTCGGCAATGGCGCGCGCGTGGAGCGCCTGAACTGGGCGGGCGACCCTTCGGCCAAGGGCCTGAAGCAGTCTTATGGGCTAATGGTCAACTATTTGTACGACCTCAAGCGCCTGGACAAGCACCGCGCCCAGCTGGCGCAAGGACAAATACCGATTTCTGGAGCCATTGAAGACCTGTACGTTTGACTGTTTCTCGCTTCTCATTTCCCCAATACCCAAAACAAGGAGACAAGACCATGGACAACAACAGCTTTAAACGGCGCGACGTGTTGCGCGCGGCCGCGGCCGCGGGCGCCATCTCGCTCAGCCCCTTCGCCCGCGCGCAAGCGTGGCCCGCCAAACCGGTGATGATGGTCGTGCCGTTCCCGGCCGGCGGCGGCACCGACGCGTTCGCGCGGCCGCTCGCGGCGCAGTTCGCCAAGCAGACCGGCAAGCAGCTCGTCATCGACAACAAGGGCGGCGCCGGCGGCACCGTGGGAGCGAGCATCGCATCGCGCGCCGCGCCGGACGGCTACACGCTCTTCATGGGCGCAGTGCACCACACCATCGCGCCGTCGATGTACCCCAAGCTGGACTACGACCTGGAGAAGGACTTCGTCCCGATCACGCTGGTGGCCATGGTGCCGCAGGTGATCGTCGTGAACCCGCGCCGAATCGACAGCAAGGACTTCAAGTCCTTCCTGGAGTTGATGCGCAAGAACCCCGGCCGCTACAACTACGGCTCGGCCGGCAGCGGTACCTCGCACCACCTGGCGGGCGAGCTGTTCAAGCAGCAGACCAAGACCTTCATCACGCACATCCCCTACCGCGGCGCCGGCCCGGCGTTGCAGGACTTGATCTCCGGCAACGTGGACATGATGTTCGACGGCCTGGGTTCCTCGGCCGCCCACATCAAGGGCGGCCGGATCAAGGCGCTGATGGTCTCCGGCCCCAAGCGCAACCCGGCCTTCCCGGACGTGCCTTGCGCCGCCGAGATGGGCCTGCCCGACTACACCGTCACGACCTGGTACGGCCTGTGGGCGCCCAAAGGCACGCCCGCGGATGTGCAGACCCACGTGGCCGACGAAGTGCGCAAGGCCATCGCGACCGAAGAACTCAAGGCCATCTGGGCCAGCAACGGCGCGGACTTTCCCAACCTGACTTCGCAGCAGTTCGGCGCCTTCGTCAGCGGCGAGGTCAAGCGCTGGTCCGCCGTGGTGAAGGCTTCGGGCGCCAAGCTCGACTGACGCGCCATGCCGGGACAGGTCCTGTTTGCGGCCGAAGGGCCCGTCGCCTTCGTCACCCTGTCCCACCCCGGCAAGCTCAACGCCATGTCGCGCGCGATGTGGCGGGAGTTGCGATCTACCTTCGAACGCATCCACGCCGGCAGCGAATGGCGCTGCGTGGTGCTGCGCGGCGAGGCAGGTGCCTTCTGCGCCGGCGGCGACATTTCCGAGTATCCGGAGTTCCGTTTCGACGAAGCCGCCTTGCGCGGCTTCCATGAAGGCGATGTGTGGGGCGGCCTGCGTGCCATCTTCAATTGCGACGTGCCCGTGGTTGCGCAGATCGAAGGCGCCTGCATGGGGGCGGGGATGGAGATCGCCAGCTGCTGCGACATCCGCATTGCCGGTGAGTCGGCGAAGTTTGGCGCACCGATCGCGAAACTGGGCTTTCCCATGGCACCGCGCGAGGCCGAGGTGGTAGCCCGCGCGGCGGGTGAACTGACGGCGCGCGAGATGCTGCTGGAAGCGGCTGTGCTGTCTGCCGCCGAAATGAAGTCGCGCGGCTTCCTGAACCGCGTGGTCGCCGATGGCGATGTGGCAGGGCAGTCACTGGCCGGCGCGCAGCGCGTGGCCGCGCTGGCACCGCAGGCCGCGCGCCTGAACAAGCAGGCCTTGCGCGCGCTGAGCCCCCTTGCCGATCCACCTGCGGGCGCCTATGCCTATGCCGACAGCGCGGAGCACCGCGAAGGCATTGCCGCGTTTCTTGAGAAGCGACAATCCCGTTTCTGAGCTGCACCTTATGAAAAACCAGAATCTCTTTGCCGCGCTGCGCGCTGCTTTCCCCGCCGACCTGGACACCGCCGCTGTCGAGACCGACAACGGCTTGACCTATTCCTGGCGCGACCTCGACCGCGCCACTGCGATGATGGCCAACCTGCTGGTCTCGCTCAATCTGCCCGCCGGTTCGCGCATCGCTGTGCAGGTGGAGAAGTCGGTTGAAGCCATGATGTTGTACCTGGCCACGCTGCGGGCCGGCTACGTCTTCCTGCCGCTCAACACGGCTTACCAGGGCGGGGAGATCGAGTACTTCGTCGGCAACGCCGAACCGGCCGTGGTGGTGTGCAGCGCGAAGAACTTCGGCTGGGTCAGCAAGATAGCGTTCAAGGCCGGTGTGCGCCACGTGTTCACGCTGAATGACGACCGCACCGGCTCGCTGCTGCAGCGCGCCGCCCATTGCAGCGACCAGCATGAGATTGCACCGGCCGCCGAGGGCGACCTGGCCGCCATCCTCTACACCAGCGGCACCACCGGTCGCAGCAAGGGCGCGATGCTCACGCACGGCAACCTGCTCTCGAACGCGGTGGTGCTCAAGGACTACTGGGGCTGGAAGAAGGGCGACGTGCTGATCCACGCCTTGCCGATCTTCCATGTGCACGGCCTCTTTGTGGCACTGCACGGTGCGCTGCTCAATGGCAGCAAGATGTTCTGGATGTCCCGGTTCGATCCGCAACTGGCGATAGCGAAGATGAAGGAAGCCACGGTGTTCATGGGCGTGCCGACGCTGTACGTGCGCATGCTGGCCGAGCCGTCGCTGCGGCTGGAGGCGGTGCGCAACATGCGCCTGTTCATCTCCGGCTCGGCGCCCATGCTGGCGGAGACCTTCAACGAATGGATGGACCGCACCGGCCACGCCATCCTGGAGCGCTACGGCATGAGCGAAACGGTCATGCTCACGTCCAACCCGTACCACGCCAGGGACGGCAAGCGCATCGGCGGGACAGTGGGCTATGCGCTACCGGGCGTGGGTGTGCGCGTGCGCGCCGACGGAGTCGAGTTGCCGGCGGGCGAGATCGGCAACATCGAAGTCAAGGGCCCCAATGTGTTCAAGGGGTACTGGCGCATGCCGGAGAAGACGAAGGAAGAGTTCACCGACGACGGCTGGTTCAAGACCGGCGACGTCGGCAAGAAGGAAGCCGACGGACGTGTGACCATCGTCGGGCGCAGCAAGGACCTGATCATCAGCGGCGGCTATAACGTGTACCCGGCCGAGATCGAGGGCTACATCAACGACATGCCTGGCGTCGCCGAGAGCGCGCTGGTGGGCGTGCCGCATCCGGACTTCGGCGAAGTGGGCGTGGCGGTGGTGACGGCCAAGCCCGGCGCGCAGATTGACGCCGACAAGATCGTCGCGAGCCTGAAGTCGCAGCTCGCAAACTTCAAGATCCCCAAACGCTGCTTCGTGGTGACTGAGTTGCCGCGCAATGCGATGGGGAAAGTGCAGAAGAACGTGCTGCGGGAGCAGCACAAACAGTTGTTTTCCTAGCGAAACATTTCAGGACGCGATCGCACGGCGCCGTGTCGGCGCGAACACGCTGGTTCCCAGCCAGCGCCACAACTTCTCGGCATCGCGCGCGGCACCGTCCACACGCAATTCCTTTGCGCGTAGCACTTCCGAGGGCGTGCGGTCGCCTGTCCAAACCTCGGTCAGCGCCCGCACGGTGCAATCCACCACGAGCGTCGGGTCCCGCCCCGGGTCTTCGCGGCACAGGTCCGCTTTGCCCTCTTCGACGACCAGCCACCACCGGTCTTCGCCTTGCCGCGCGTCCCTGAACGCGAAATGGATGATCACGGGGTGGGGCGGAAACTCGGGCAACTGCACGAACCTGCGGACGTCCCACATCAGGAAGCCGGCGTCCAGTTGGTCTTCACGCAGGCGGCTGCCGATCCAGCGTGCACCCCAATGGCCCAGCGCCATGATGATGGGGCGAAGCTCCTCGCCGGCTTCGGTCAGGCTGTATTCGCGGACCTTGCCGCCTTCCGAACGCCGGACCACGCCGATCTCTTCCAGGTGGCGCAGCCGCTGGACCAGCAGGCTGGTGGACATGCGGGGCACGCCGCGATGCAACTCATTGAAACGCTTGCTCCCGCACAGCAGCTCGCGGATGACCAGGGGCGTCCATTGCTGGCACAGGGCCTCGGCACCCCGTGACACGGTGCAAAACTGGCCATAGTTGGCTTCCATGGGTGTCCGGTCCTCGCATTCGTGAAGCTTCAGATTCTGGACTAGCACCGGCCTGCTGTCATGGGCATCCTGTGTCACATCGTCGCCACCCAGGGAACAAGCCATGCCGAAAATCGCTATCGTCCAACGCCCGCCGGTCTTGCTCAACCGTGCCGCCACCATGGACCGCGCGGCGCAATCCGTGCGGGAGGCCGCAGCGGCGGGCACCACGCTCGTCGTCCTGCCGGAGTCCTATCTGCCGGGCTATCCGTCCTGGATCTGGCGGCTCGCGCCCGGGACGGATGGCGCACTGGTCGGCAAATTGCACACGCTCCTGATGGAGAACGCCATCGATCTTGGCAGCGGCGACCTCGACCCGCTGTGCCAGGCGGCACGCGCCGGGGAAGTCACGGTGGTCTGCGGGCTCAACGAGTGCGACCGTGCAGGCCGCAGCGGCACGCTCTACAACACGGTGGTTGTCATCGGGCCTGATGGACAGTTGCTCAACCGCCACCGCAAACTGATGCCGACCAACCCGGAGCGGATGGTTCATGGTTTCGGTGACGCTTCCGGCCTGCGCACTGTGGACACACCGGCGGGTCGTGTGGGCGCTCTCATCTGCTGGGAGAACTACATGCCGCTGGCGCGCTATGCGCTGTATGCCCAGGGTGTGGAGATCTACATCGCACCGACTTACGACGCCGGCGACGGCTGGATCAGCACCATGCGCCACATTGCGCTTGAAGGCCGTTGCTGGGTGCTTGGCAGCGGCACGGCATTGCGCGCGGCCGACGTTCCGGAAGATTTTCCGGGCCGCGAGAAGCTGTTTCCCGACAAGGACGAGTGGATCAACGACGGCGATTCGGTCGTGATCGATCCGCAGGGCAAACCGGTCGCCGGGCCGATGCGCCGCGAGCAAGGCATCCTGTATGCGACCATAGACACAGCGCGCGTGGCTCCGGCGAGGCGTACGCTGGATGTCACGGGCCACTACGCACGGCCTGACATTTTCGAATTGCGGGTGCGCCGCACCCCGTCATCGCCGGTACGCGACATGATTGAGGAGGCAGCATGAACACGCTCACAGGAATGAACGGCGCCCAGGTGGAAATCCCCGCCGATGCGTTGCAGGCGCTCAAGGCGGCTTTCAAGGGGCCCGTGCTGGCGGCTGGCGAGCCGGCCTACGAAGAGACCCGTCCCATCTGGAACGCCATGATCGAGCGGCGCCCGGGCCTGATCCTGCGTTGCACCGGCACGGTCGACGTGGTGCAGGCCGTGAACTTCGCGCGCCAGCACAAGCTGTTGGTGTCGGTGCGCGGGGGCGGCCACAACATCGCCGGGCTGGCGCTTTGCGAGGGCGGACTGATGATCGACTTGTCGCTGATGCGCGGCGTCTGGGTCGACGCCAGGCAGCGCACCGCGCGGGTGCAGGCCGGCTGCACGCTGGCCGACGTCGATCGTGAGACGCAGTTGCACGGACTCGCCACTGTGCTCGGGTTTGTGTCCGCCACTGGCGTTGCCGGGCTGACGGTCGGTGGCGGGTTCGGCTACCTCACCCGCCGCCACGGCTGGACTTGCGACAACGTCAACTCGATGGAAGTGGTCACCGCCAAAGGCGAGGTCCTGCGTGCATCGGCCGAGGAAAACGCCGACCTGTTCTGGGCCCTGCGCGGCGGCAGCGGCAATTTCGGCATCGTGACTTCGTTCGAGTACAAGCTCTTCCCCGTCGGCCCGCAGATCGTCGGCGGGGCCATCGCTTGGCGCGGCGAAGACGCCCGTGAAGTGCTGCAGGCGTACAGCGAGTTCAGCGCCAAGGCGCCGCGCGAGCTGACAAGCGTGATGGCGCTGCGCCTCGCGCCGCCGGCCCCCTGGTTGCCCAAGGAGATCCACGGCAAGCCGATGGCCGCCATCTTCGTCTGCTGCACGAACGTGGAGGAAAGCGATGCGTTGCTGGCGCCGCTGCGCAAGCTGGGAAGCCCCGTCGCCGACATCGTGATGCGGCGGCCCTACGT
>DATHWV010000371.1:0-9501 GCA_035460205.1 Ramlibacter sp. | reverse complement strand
AAGACCACGGTCGAGGACGAAACGCCCGGCGACACCGCAGGCATCAAGAGCGCGACCATCAAGGTCGAGGGCGACCACGCCTTCGGGCTGCTGCGCACGGAAACCGGCGTGCACCGGCTGGTGCGCAAGTCGCCGTTCGACTCCGCGGGCGGCCGCCACACCAGTTTTGCCAGCGTGTTCGTCTACCCGGAGATCGACGACTCGATCGAGATCGACATCAACCCGGCCGACGTGCGGGTGGATACCTTCCGGGCCAGCGGCGCCGGCGGCCAGCACATCAACAAGACCGACTCGGCCGTGCGGCTGACGCACATCCCCACCAACATCGTGGTGCAGTGCCAGGACGGCCGCAGCCAGCACAGCAACCGCGACGTCGCCTGGAAGCGCCTGCGCTCGCGCCTGTACGACCACGAGATGCGCAAGAAGATGGAAGAGCAGCAGAAGCTGGAAGACACCAAGACCGACGTCGGCTGGGGCCACCAGATCCGCAGCTACGTGCTGGACAACAGTCGCATCAAGGACTTGCGCACCGGCGTGGAAATCTCCGCCATCCAGAAGGTGCTGGACGGTGACCTCGACCCGTTCATCGAGGCCTCGCTCAAGCAGGGCGTATGAAAACTTCCGCGCTGATCTTCGACATGGATGGAACGATGATCGACTCCATGCCCTGGCACGCGAAGAGCTGGGTCGAGTTCACGAAACGGCACGGTGTCGAAATCGAGGTGCCGGAGCTGATGCGCCGCACCACGGGCCGCACTGGCATCGAATGCATGCGCGTGCTGTTTGAGCGTGAGATTCCCGAGAATGAGGCGCTCGCCCTGATCCACGAGAAGGAAGCGATCTACCGCGAGCTGTTTACCCCGGTGTTTGCCGAGGTGGGCGGCTTTCGCAGTTTCGCCGCCGACGCAATGTCGCGTGGCCTGAAGGTCGGCGTGGGCACCGCCGGCGACAAGCACAACATCTCGTTCGCCTTCGGCCACCTCCAGATGGACGTGGCGCCCCACGCGGTGGTGGGCGGCGATGAAGGATTCCCCGGCAAGCCGGAACCCGCGATCTTCCTGGAGGCGGCGCGGCGCCTGGGCGTGGAGGCTGGAGAGTGCATCGTCTTCGAGGACGCGCCTTTCGGCATCGAAGCGGCACGCCGCGCCGGCATGCGCGCGGTGGCGGTGTGCACCAGCCACGAGGCCAGCGAACTGGCCGGACCCCATGTGGTTGCGCAGGTGCGCAACTACCATGAACTCACAACATCGAACTTCCTGGAGAGCCTTTATGCGTGAAGGACACAACAACGTCATCTACCGTTCCGACTACCAGGCGCCCGCGTTCTGGATCGACTCGGTGGAACTGACCTTCGACCTCGACCCCGCCAAGACGCGTGTGTTGAACAAGATGAAGGTGCGCCGCAACCCGGACGTGATGCCGCAGCCGCTTCGCCTGGACGGCGAGGAGCTGAACCTGGCGCGCGTGCTGGTGGCCGGGCAAGGCACTTCCTTCAAGCTGGAAAACAACCAGCTGCTGCTGGAGAACCTGCCGGAAGGCAACGAGCCTTTCGAGCTGGAGATCTTCACCACCTGCGCGCCGGCCAAGAACACCAAGCTGATGGGTCTGTACGTGAGCAACGATTCGTTCTTCACGCAATGCGAAGCGGAAGGCTTCCGCCGCATCACCTACTTCCTGGACCGCCCGGATGTGATGGCCAGCTACACGGTGCTGTTGCGCGCCGACAAGACGGCCTACCCGGTGCTGCTATCCAACGGCAACCTGGTGGAGCAAGGCGACCTGGAAGAAGGCCGCCACTACGCCAGGTGGGTGGACCCGTTCAAGAAGCCCAGTTACCTGTTCGCGCTGGTCGCGGGCCAGCTGGTGGCACGCGAACAGCGCATCACCTCGCGCGCCGGCAAGGAACACCTGCTGCAGGTCTATGTGCGTCCGGGCGACCTGGACAAGACCGAGCACGCGATGAATTCGCTGATGGCTTCGGTGGCCTGGGACGAGGCGCGCTTCGGCCTGTCGCTGGACCTGGAGCGCTTCATGATCGTCGCCACCAGCGACTTCAACATGGGCGCGATGGAGAACAAGGGCCTGAACATCTTCAACACGAAGTACGTCCTCGCGAGCCAGGCCACCGCCACCGACACCGATTTCGGCAACATCGAAAGCGTGGTCGGCCACGAGTACTTCCACAACTGGACCGGCAACCGCATCACCTGCCGCGACTGGTTCCAGCTCTCGCTCAAGGAAGGCCTCACCGTCTTCCGCGACCAGGAATTCAGCATGGACCTGGCGGGTGAAGCATCGGCTCGCGCCGTCAAGCGCATCGAGGACGTGCGCGTGCTGCGCACCGCCCAGTTCCCCGAGGATGCCGGCCCGATGGCGCATCCGGTGCGCCCCGACCAGTACCTGGAGATCAACAACTTCTACACCGTCACGGTGTACGAAAAAGGCGCCGAGGTCGTGCGCATGATGCAGACCCTCGTGGGCCGTGAAGGCTTTGCCAGGGGCATGAAGCTCTACTTCGAGCGGCACGACGGCAGCGCTGTGACCTGCGACGATTTCGCGCAGGCCATTGCGGACGCCAACCCCGATTCGAAGCTGGCCCAACTGCTGCCGCAGTTCAAGCGCTGGTACAGCCAGGCCGGCACGCCCCGCGTCACCGCATCCGGCAGCTACGACGCCGCTTCGGGCATCTACAACCTGACGCTGTCGCAAAGCTGCACGGCCACCCCGGGGCAGGCCGAGAAGGAGCCGTTCGTGATTCCGGTCGGCCTGGGCCTGCTGGGCGCTGATGGCCGCGAACTCACCAACGGGATGCATGTGCTCACGCAAGCCAGCGAGACGCTGAGCTTCCCCGGCCTGCAGGGCGAGCCGGTCCCGTCCATCCTGCGCGGTTTCAGCGCGCCGGTGATCCTCGAGTTCGAATACACCGACGAGCAACTGCTGACGCTGTTGGCCCATGACAGCGACCCGTTCAACCGCTGGGAAGCGGGCCAGCGCCTGGCCGTGCGCCGCGCGCTCGCCTTCATAGCCCAGGACGGCCTGACGCCGGGTGACATCCGCCTCGATACCCCCTACATCGAAGCGATGCGCACCATCCTGCGCCACCCGACGCTGGACGCGGCCTTCAAGGAGCTGGTGCTGACGCTGCCGGCCGAAACCTACATCGCCGAGCAGATGGACGTGGTGGACCCACAGCGCATCCACGGCGTGCGCGAGGCCATGCGCGAGCAACTGGCGCGCGAACTGTTCGCGGACTGGGAATGGGCCTATGAAGAGCACCGCGAGAACGGCGCGTACGAGCCCGACTCGCGCTCGTCGGGCCGCCGCGCGCTGGCTGGCCTGGCCCTGACGCACCTGTGCCTGGCCGCGCGCCAGAGCGCAGACCCGGTGTGGCCGGGCAAGGCACTGCAGCGTTTCAAGGACGCCGGCAACATGACCGATCGTTTCAACGCGCTGGCCGCTTTGGTGACAGGCGGCCACGAACTGGGGAACGCCGCGCTGGAACGCTTCCACGCCATGTTCAAGGACGAGGCCCTCGTGCTGGACAAGTGGTTCGCCCTGCAGGCCGGTGCGCCCGACCGCGGCGGCAACATCCTGCCGGCGGTCAAGCAGCTGATGAAGCACGCCGACTTCAACCTGAAGAACCCGAACCGTGCCCGCAGCGTGATCTTCAGTTACTGCAGCGCCAATCCGGGCGCCTTCCACCGCAGCGATGCGGCCGGCTATGTGTTCTGGGGCGATCGCGTGATCGAGCTCGACGGCATGAACCCGCAGGTCGCGGCGCGCCTGGCGCGGGCCCTGGACCGCTGGAAGAAGCTGGCCGAACCGATGCGCAGTGCCGCGCGCGAGGCGATTGCCCGCGTCGCAGCCAAGCCGGACCTGAGCAACGACGTGCGCGAAGTCGTTACGCGCGCCCTGGGCGACTGATCACCAACCCTTCACCTATTCCGAACATGGCCACGACCAAGAAGAACGCCTTCTACGCACAATCCGGCGGGGTTACCGCCGTCATCAATGCCTCTGCTTGCGGCGTCATCGAGACCGCCCGCGCGAACAAGGCCAGGATCGGCAAGGTCTACGCCGGCCGCAACGGCATCATCGGCGCGCTGACCGAGGACCTGATCGACACCAGCAAGGAGTCCGCGTCAGCCATCGCGCTGCTGCGCTCCACCCCCTCGGGCGCCTTCGGCTCGTGCCGCTTCAAGCTCAAGTCGCTGGAAGCGAACAAGCGCGAATACGAACGCCTGATCGAGGTGTTCAAGGCGCACGACATCGGCTACTTCTTCTACAACGGCGGCGGCGACTCGGCCGACACCTGCTACAAGGTCAGCCAGATTTCTGAAAGCATGGGCTACCCGATCCAGGCAATCCACGTGCCCAAGACCGTGGACAACGACCTGCCGATTACCGACTGCTGCCCCGGGTTCGGCTCGGTGGCGAAGTACGTAGCGGTGTCGGCGCTGGAGGCTTCGTTCGATGTGCGCTCCATGGCCAAGACCTCGACCAAGGTGTTCGTGCTGGAGGTGATGGGCCGCCACGCGGGGTGGATCGCCGCAGCCGGCGGGTTGATCGCGGACCACGGCATCCCGGTGGTCATCCTGTTCCCGGAAATCGAGTTCGACGAAAAGAAATTCCTGGCCCGTGTCGACAAGCTGGTGAAGGAACACGGCTATTGCACCGTGGTGGTCTCCGAAGGCTGCCACTACCCGGATGGCAAGTTCCTGGCCGAGCAAGGCACGCGCGATGCTTTCGGCCATGCGCAACTCGGCGGTGCAGCCCCGGTGGTTGCCAACATGGTCAAGCAGGCGCTGGGCCACAAGTTCCATTGGGCGGTCGCCGACTACCTGCAGCGGGCCGCGCGCCACATTGCCTCCAGGACCGACGTGAAGCAGGCCTACGAACTGGGCAAGGCCGCCGTGCAGCTGGCGCTGAAGGGCCACAACGCCGTGATGCCGACGGTCGACCGCGTGAGCAACACACCGTACAAGTACAAGATCGGCATGGCGCCGCTGTCCAAGGTGGCCAATGTCGAGAAGTTCATGCCACGCAACTTCATCACGGCCGATGGCTTCGGCATCACCGAGCCGTGCCGGAAGTACCTGCTGCCCCTGATCCAGGGTGAGGACTACCCGAAGTACAAGAACGGCGTGCCGGTCTACGCCACGCTGAAGAACGTGGCGGTTCCGAAGAAGCTGCCGGCGTTCGCGTTGAAGTAAGAACCTGTCGTGCGGACTTGATCCGCAATCCATCTTCACTCGTGGACCTCGCGGCAAGGCTGCGCACCGGTTGGCTGCGCCGCGCGGTCCAGTCATTCGGCGCTAGAAGCGCCGAAACGTTTACGGCGAACGGTTTCGCGCCTTGCCAAAGGCGCGGAACGATCTGACCGCGCGGCGCAGCCCGCCCGCACGCGGTTTCGCCGCCAACAGTGTACGCGCGGGAAAAGTGGATGCCGGATCAGGTCCGGCATGACAGTAACTAGGGCTGGTAGCCCACCGCCGCCAGCGCCTTGGCGGGATTGATAAGCGTCCTACGGCCGTCTTCGGTTCGCTCGGCGGTGCTGCGCATCACCGCAATCACCTCGGCGGGCTTGAGCGAGGGCTTCACCGCCAGCATCTTCGCCGCGAGGTTCGCGACCTGGGGCGACGCCATCGACGTGCCTGAGAAAGCAATGCGGCGGCCGCCCGGCACGAAACTGTCAACCTGGTACCCGTTGGCGTGCAACAGCACGGTGGGGCCATAGCTGGTGAATGAGGCTTCGTCGCCCGCCTTGTCCACCGCACCGACGGTGACGAGGTTGGGCAGCACGATGCTGGATGGGTAGACATCGTTGAAGGTCGCGTCATCGGCAGAATTGCCGGCAGCAGTGATAAACAGGACGTCCGGCGCACCGGCCATGGCCTTGGTCAGCGCCTTCAGGTGCAAGTCGAAATAGCCGCGGGCCGTTGCCTTGCGCTCCGCCGTGTCCTTGCCGAGGCCGCATTGCTCCATCTCGACTTCGTAGGAGCGCAGGTCGCCGCCCCAGCTCATGTTGACGACACGCGCCCCGCTCTTCTTCATGAACTCGACGTACGCGAGCAGGGCGTCGGCGGTGCGCTGTTGCAGTTCCGGCGTCGGGCACGGATCGGGCAACAGCGTGTGGCCGAACTCGATGCGCGCGTTCGCCAGTTGTGCGTACGGGTTGCCGGCCATCGCAATGCCGGCAACGTGCGTTCCATGGCTGTACCCGCCGACCAGCCGCAGTTCTTCAACCACGACTTTGTACTGTGCGGGTTGCAACTGGGACAGCAAGGCTTTCACTTCCGTCGCCTCGGCGCTTTCGATGTTCGACTGCAGGTCCGACAGGCCCTTGCTGCGGGACAGCAGCGTCGGCATCTTGGCCTGCAGGTCGGCGGGCAGCGCCTTCAGCGGATAGGGTGACGGACGGCTGTGAAGGTCGAAAGCGATCATGGCGGGCTTGCCGCCTTCCATCAGCACGCGACCCGGGAAAAGCTGCGTGTCCACGCCGCTGTCCCACACGACCAGCTTCACGGGCGCGTAGTTGCGGCCCGCCGGCAGCGCGACGTCGCGCGCGGCCCAGATGTCGGGCTTGTCGACCTTGCGCGCCGCCAGGTAGCGGCTGTACGTCTCAATCAGGGTCGCCTTGAGCGGCAGTACGAACTCCAGCGCGTAGCGCGAGGAGATCATGCTGGGCGCCAGGTCCGAGCTCAGTGCGCCGGTCTGCGTGGCCACGGGTTGCAGCACGTTGCGCACGCGGCCCAGCACCAGGGATTCACCGATCGTCTCGGCGCCGGCCTTGTTGCTCTGGATGTCGTTGCGGATGACCAGATAGGGGAATTTCTCGAGTTCTGCAGCGATGAACCGGCCCACTTCGGCCTGGTACTCAGGCGTGTTGCGATTGCCGGTCTTCCTGATGGCGGCCACGATGGCGCGCACGGAGAGCCCCGACAAGAGCTTGTCCGCCGGCTTTTCCTGCAGCTGCTGGATCTGCGCGGAACGGCGCAGTGCATCGTCGTAACGCCCTTCCAGCATGTCCAGCTGCACGAGCTGCGAGAGCAGCTGGCGGTGGATCGACTTGTCCGCGATCTCGTAACCCGTCACCGTCGATTCCAGGTCACGGCGCACCGGTGTGGCGAACGCACCAAAACGCGGACCGTCGCGAACGATGGCGTCCAGCTCGCCTTGCACCGGGTAGGAAAAGCGCGGCAGTTCGTCGGCCTTCTCCACGCGCTTGGGCGTCTGGGCCACGGCCGCGCCAAAAGCGAGCGCGCACGCCAGGGCCGTCACGGCCAGCGTCATCTTCTTCATGGGTTTTCCCTCAGTTGGCGGCAGCCTGCGGCTCGTAGCCGCGCGGGATGGCTGCCAGCAGTTGCTGCGTGTACGGATGTTTCGGGTTGGCGTAGATCTCTTCCGAGGTCCCGCGCTCCACGATCTCGCCCTGGTTCATCACCAGGATGTTGTCCGCCATGTACTTCACGACGGCGAGGTCATGGCTGATGAAAAGGTACGTCAGGCCGAATTCGTCCTGCAGGTCCAGCAGCAGGTTCAGCACCGTCGCCTGCACGCTCACGTCGAGAGCGCTGACGCTCTCGTCGCACACGATGATCTCCGGCTGCATGGTCAGGCAGCGCGCGATGGCGATGCGCTGGCGCTGGCCACCCGAGAACTCATGCGGGTACTTGCCGAACGCCGTCGCCGGCAGGCCCACCCGCTCCAGCCAGCTGAGCGCCATGCGCGCACGTTCGTCGTCGGTTGCGCCGATGCCGTGGATGCGCAGCGGCTCCATCAGGATCTGGCCCACGGTGAAGCGCGGGTTCAGGCTGGCGTAGGGGTTCTGGAAAATGATCTGGATGCGGCGGCGCCAGGCGCGCAGCTGCGCCGGTGACAGGGCCGCGAGGTCCGTGCCCTCGAACATGATGCGGCCTTCGCTCGGGTCCGTCAGGCGCGTGAGCATCATGCCCACCGTCGTCTTGCCGGAGCCCGACTCGCCGACCAGGCCCAGCGTGCGGCCCTTGAACATCGAGAAGTCGGCCTGGCGCACCGCGTTCAGGTCGCGCCGCTTGAAGAGGCCTTCCTTCAGCTTGTAGGTCTTGCGCAGGCCCTGCACTTCGATCAGGGCGGTGCCTTCCTCGGCACGGGGCACGCGCTGTGCGCCGCTGACCGGGCGGTTGTTCATGATGTCGTCGATGACCGGCAGGCGGCGCGGGCGCACATCCAGGCGCGGACGGCAGGCCAGCAGCGCCTTGGTGTACGCGTCCTGCGGGTTCTCGAAGATCTGCGACACCGGGCCGGCTTCGCGCACCTCGCCCTGGCGCATCACCACCACCTGGCTGGCCACCTCGCCCACCAGGCCCAGGTCGTGCGAGATGAACAGCACGCTCATGCGATGCCGCTCCTGCAGGCTCGCGAGCAGGTCCACCACTTGCCGCTGCACGGTCACGTCCAGCGCCGTGGTCGGCTCGTCGGCGATCAGAAGTTTGGGTTCGCAGGCGATCGCCATGGCGATCATCACGCGCTGCTGCTGGCCACCCGACAGCTCGTGCGGGTAGGCGTCCAGGCGCGCGCGCGGCTGCGGGATGCCGACTTCGGTCAGCAGTTCGAAGGCACGTTCGCGCGCGGCCCGCTGGCTGAGCGCCAGGTGCACGCGCAGCACTTCGGCGATCTGCTCGCCGACGGTCAGCACCGGGTTGAGCGAGCTCATCGGCTCCTGGAACACCACGGAGATGTCCTTGCCGCGCAGCACCCGCATCTCCTCATTTGAGAACTTCGCGAGGTCCTGCCCCTGGTACAGGACATGGCTGTCCGCGCCGAGAATCGCGTTGTCGGGCAACAGGCGCACGATGCTCATCGCGCTCACGCTTTTGCCGGAACCGGATTCGCCCACCAGGGCGACAGTGGTATTGGCGGGGATGTCGAAACTCACGCCGCGCACGGCCTCGTGAACATCGTTGCCCATGCGGAAACTCACGCGCAGGTCGCGCACTTCGATCAGTGAAGTCATGTCGCGGATCCTGTCAGCGAAGTTTCGGGTCCATCGCGTCGCGCAGTGCATCGGTGAGAAGCGCGAAGGCGGTGACGAAAGTGGCCATGAAGGCGGTGGCGGCAACCAGTTGCCACCACTTGCCGAGCACCAGCTCGGTCTGCGATTCGGCCAGCATGGTGCCCCAGCTGACCATGTCGATCGGCACGCCCAGCCCGAGGAAGGACAGGATCACTTCGGCCTTGATAAAGCTCACCACATGCAGGCTCAGTTGCACCAGCACGACGTGGCTGACGTTGGGCAGGATGTGGCTGAACATGCGCGACATGTGGCTCGCACCGATCGCTTCGGCGGCACGCACGTATTCGCGGTTGCGGTGCTTGATGTACTCGGCGCGCACCAGGCGGTAGATGCCGGTCCAGCCCACGATGCCGAGGATCACCACCACCGGCACGATGCTGCTGGAGAAGACCTTGCCCAGCGGGCCGTACTTGAACACCGCTGCGAGGGCGAAGATCAGCAGGATG
>DATHWV010000370.1:0-6567 GCA_035460205.1 Ramlibacter sp. | reverse complement strand
GTTGGCTGGGCCGACGTTGGTCCAGATGCTGCCGTTGAAGACCTGCCATTGGAGCGTGAAACCCGTCAGCGCCGAAGTCCCCGTCGCCGTGTTGAAAACAGACGCGCTGAGCGCCTCCCCCTCTTCCACCCGCCCGCCGATGGCCAGCAGCAGTTTCGCCATTTGAATCCCCTCCTGAGTTGTTTTCGCGCCATCCGGAGACGGCGCACGTGGGAGAGGATTCTGGGGGTACTTAAGTTTTCACGTCAAGCAGGGAGTAGGCCATTTCTCACACATTCCTACACTTTGAACGGCACCACGACCTGCCGCTGCTCGCCCAGGCCCTGGATACCCAGCGTGATCACGTCGCCCTTCTTCAGGTACGTGGGCGGCTTCATGCCCAGGCCCACACCGGGCGGGGTGCCGGTGGTGATGACGTCGCCGGGCAGCAGCGTCATGAAGTGGCTCACGTAGCTCACCAGCTTGGCGCAGTCGAAGATCATCGTGCGGGTGTTTCCGGTCTGCATGCGCTTGCCGTTGATGTCCAGCCACATGTCCAGGCGCTGGATGTTCTCGATCTCGTCGGGCGTGACGAGCCAGGGGCAGATCGGGCCGAAGGTGTCGCAGCCCTTGCCCTTGTCCCATTGCGGGCCGCGTTCGAGCTGGTATTCACGCTCGCTCACATCGTTGATGGTGCAGTAGCCGGCCACATGGGCCAGCGCATCCTTCTTCGACACGTAGCGGGCGCGCGTGCCGATCACGATGCCCAGTTCCACTTCCCAGTCGGTCTTGGTCGAGCCACGCGGCAGCATCACGGGATCGTTCGGGCCCTGGATGCAGCTGGTGGCCTTCATGAACACCACCGGCTCCTTGGGAATCGGCACGCCCGACTCAGCGGCGTGATCGGCGTAGTTCAGGCCGATGGCGATGAACTTACCCACTTGCGACACCGGGCAGCCGAAGCGCGGCGTCCCGCGCACCAGCGGCAGCTTGGCCGGGTTGGCCTTGCGCAGCCGCGCCATGCCGACGCTGCCGAGTTGCGCCGGACCAATGTCGGGCACGACGTCCGACAGGTCGCGCAGCTTGCCGTCGAGGTCGATGAGGCCGGGTTTTTCCTTGCCGGGGTTGCCATAGCGGACCAGTTTCATTGCTGTTCTTCCTTTCGTTGAAGTGATGTCTTTTCAAGTGTCACCGCGGAACCGGCTTTGCCGGGCCGCTGGTGGCGCCCCCTTGAGGGGGAGGCGCCGAAGGCGCTTCGGGGGTGGGTCAATACGTGGAGCGGCCGCCGGAGAGATCGAACACGCCACCGGTGGTGAACGAACAATCCTCGGTGCACAGCCAGCACACCATCGCCGCGATTTCCTCGGGCGTGCCGAAGCGTCCCATCGGGATCTTCGACAGCATGAACTGGATGTGCTGCTCCGTCATCTGCGAGAACATACCGGGTTTCACGGCCGCCGGGGTCACGCAGTTCACGCGCACGCCGGTGTCGGCCAGTTCCTTGCCGAGCGATTTGGTCAGCGCGATGACACCCGCCTTGCTGGCGCTGTAGGCGCTGGCGTTCGGGTTGCCTTCCTTGCCCGCGACCGAGGCGATGTTGACGATGCGTCCGTAGCCGGCGGCCTGCATGACCGGAACGATCTCCCGGCAGCAGTAGAAGAGGCCGTTGAGGTTGATCTCCATCACTTCGCGCCAGGCGTCGACCGGGTAGTCCCACACCTTCGCGTTGGGGCCGGTGATGCCGGCGCTGTTGACCAGCGCGTCGATGCGCGGGCTGTGCACCAGCGTGGCTTTGACGGCCGCCTGGACGGACTCGTGCTTGGCCACGTCGAGCTCCACCGCCGATGCCTTCGCACCCAGCTCCTTTGCTGCCTTTTGCGCGGTCGCCATGTCGCGATCCCACAGCGTGACGCTGCCACCCGAAGCGATCAGCCGCGAAGCGATGGCAAAGCCCAGGCCGGTGGCGCCCCCGGTGACGACCGCGTGGCGGCCCTTGAAGTCAAGTTGGTTCATATCGTCATGCCTCCGTCATTCGCATAGAGCTGGCCGGTGACGAACACCGATTCGTCGCTGGCCAGGAACACCACCAGCGGCGCCATTTCATGCGCCTGGGCCAGCCGGCCCATGGGCTGGCGCGCAATGAAGTTCTTGCGCGCCTGCACCGGGTCTTCGTAGGAATTGATGCGGTCGGCCAGCGACGGTGTGTCCACCGTACCCGGCGCGATCGCGTTGCAGCGGATGCCGCGCGCTACGTAGTCGGCCGCCACGCTCTTCGTCAGGCCCACCACGGCGGCCTTGGAAGTGCCGTAGATGAAGCGGTTGGGCAGGCCCTTCAGGCTGCTGCAGACGCTGGCCATGTTGATGATGCTGCCGCCGCCCTTGGCGAGCATGCCGGGAAGCACGGCCTGGATCATCCAGAACTGCGAGCGCACGTTGAGGTTGAACGCGAAGTCCCAGTCGGCATCGGTCGCCTGCTCTATGGTGCCGTTGTGCACGAAGCCGGCGCAGTTGAACACCACATCCAGCGGCGGCAAGGTGGCCACCAGTTTCGTGATGGCGCCCTTGTCGAGCACGTCGAGCGTGGCGGCGCGGACGTTGGGCACGCCGTCGAAGGCATCGAGCAGCTTCGGGTTGACGTCGGTGGCCCACACTTGCGCGCCCTCCGCCGCCATCGCCAGCGCGCTGGCGCGGCCTATGCCTTGCCCGGCCGCGGTGACCAGGGCCGTCTTTCCTTTGAGTCTCATGTTCGCTCCATGCACTGCGGGGGGCCGGCGTGCGGGTTTTGCCGGATGCCTGCGACGTGCTTTGCCGCCATATTAATTGGTCAGGCCACTTGGCCGCTTCTGGCTAACCCTTAAACCCCGCGCAACCCGCGCGCCACCGCCCTGCCATGCCGCTGCAAACCGTCGAACCGCAACGCCTGTACCGGCAGATCGCCGAGCAGTTGCGCACGCTCATGGTCAGCGGCGAATTCAAGCCGGGCAGCCGGCTGCCGGCCGAGCGCGACCTGGCCAAGCAGCTGGGCGTGAGCCGGCCTTCGGTGCGCGAGGCGCTGATCGCGCTGGAGGTCGAAGGCTGGGTTGAAGTGCGCACCGGGTCGGGCGTCTATGTGCTGGACCGCAGCGGCCGCGCCAAGGGCGGCGACCGCGAGGTGCCTTCCGCAGAATGGGGACCCCTGGAGCTGCTTCGCGCGCGCCGTGTGATCGAAGGCGAGATCGCCTCGATGGCGGCGCTGGAAGGCAAGCGCAAGCAACTCGACGCCATCGGCGCGGCCATCGCCAGCATGCATCGCGACGCCGATGCCGGCGTGCAGCCGCGCCAGGGCGACCGCGCCTTCCACACCGCCATCGCCCAGGCCGCCGGCAACGTGGTGCTGCTCGAGACCGTGCAGACTTTCTGGGACGCGCGCCGCGGCCCGCTGTTCGAAAAGCTCGGCGACCATTTCGAAACCGTGCCCTCCTGGCGCAAGGCCATTTCCGAACACGAGATCGTCTATGAGGCCATCCGCGAGCGCGACGGCAACGCCGCGCGTGCAGCCATGCAAGACCACCTTGACAAAGCCCATGCCCGATTCAGCGCGAGCTGGCGCCGCGCGAAAACTTCCTGACCGCCCAGCAACCCCTCGCATTACTAGGAGACATCATGAAGAAAAGATTCACCCTCAAACTCATGGCCGCCTGCGCGCTGCTGGCAACCGCCGCCGCACCTTTCGGCGTGGCGCAGGCCCAGACCAAGCTCAAGTGGGCCCACGTCTATGAAACGTCCGAGCCGTACCACAAGTGGTCGGTGTGGGCCGGTGAGGAATTCAAGAAGCGAACCAACGGCAAGTTCGAGATCACCGTGTTCCCGGCCTCCAGCCTGGGCAAGGAAAGCGACATCAACCAGGGCCTGCAGCTGGGCACGGTGGACATCATCCTCACCGGCGCATCGTTCGCGTCCAACTCCTACCCGCGCCTGGCGGTGAGCTACTACCCGTTCACCTTCCGCGACGCCGACCACGTCATCAAGTACGGCAAGAGTGATGTGTTCAAGGAACTCACCGCCGGCTACAAGGCCGCCACCGGCAACACGGTGACGGCCCTGACCTACTACGGCGCACGCCACGCGACCAGCAACAAGTTGTTCAAGAACTGCGACGAGATGAAGGGCATCAAGATGCGCGTGCCCGACTCGCCCGCGTACACGGCGCTGCCGCGCGCCTGCGGCGCCAACCCCACACCGATCGCGTTTGCCGAGGTGTACCTTGCACTGCAGAACGGCACCGTGGACGCCCAGGAAAACCCGCTGCCGACCATCGAGGCCAAGAAGTTCTACGAGGTGCAGAAGAACATCATCCTTACCGGCCACATCTCGGATGCGCTGCTGACGGTGGTGTCGCCCAGCGCCCTGGCCAAGATGACGCCGGCCGAGCAGAAGCTGTTCGCCGACATTTCGGTGGAAGCTGCCGAGAACGCGACGAACGACATCCGCAAGCGCGAAGGCGAGCTGGTGGAAGAGTTCAAGAAAAAGGGCGTCAACGTGGTCACGGTGGACCGCAACGACTTCCAGCAGCGCGTGCTCAAGGCCATCACCTTCGAATCCATGAAGCTGGACAAGAAGGACTGGGACCGCGTCGTCGGCATCAAGTAAACCGCCGATGGAAACCATCGACGACATGGCCCCCGTCATGGGGGATGACGGACAGTTCCACGCGCAGGACGAAGCGGTGGACCTGTCCGGCACGAAGCCGGAGGCCTGGGTGGCGCTGGCGTTCTTCTGGATCCTGGGGCTGACGGTGTTCTACCAGTTCTTCACGCGCTACGTGATGAACGATTCGGCAGCCTGGACCGAGGAGATCGCGCGCTACCTGCTGATCGCGGTGGTGTTCACCGGCGCGACCATCGGCGTGGTGAAGAACAACCACATCCAGGTCGACTTCTTCTACAAGTTCATGCCGCATGCGCTGGGGCGGGGCATGTCGACCGCAGTCGACGTCATGCGCATCGCGTTCTTCGCCGCTGCCGTGGTGCTGACCTTGATGATGATGCTCAAGCTGGGCAGCAACTCGCGCATGACGATGGTCGACCTGCCGATGAACTGGGTGTACGGCATCTGCCTGTTCGGCTTCGCCGTGATGGCCCTGCGGTCGGCGCAGGTGGCCTGGATCCACCACCAGCGCGGCTACAGCGTGCTGGAGCGCCCCGCGACCGAAATGCAGGACCGCTAGCGCCACCTGCGCGAGCGCACAACAAGAAAGAAACGCCTTTCCATGCTCAAGATCATTTTCCTGCTGCTGATGGGCAGCGGCATCCCGGTGGCGATCGCCATGGCAGGTTCCGCCCTGGTCTACATCCTGTGGACCGGCAACCTGCCCGCCTTCGTGGTGATCCACCGCATGGTCAGCGGCATCGACAGCTTCCCGCTGCTGGCGGTGCCCTTCTTCATCCTGGCCGGCAACCTGATGAACAACGCCGGCATCACCAACCGCATCTACAACTACGCGCTCGCGCTGGTCGGATGGCTCAAGGGGGGCCTGGGGCATGTGAACGTGCTGGGCTCGGTGATCTTCGCTGGCATGAGCGGCACGGCGATTGCCGACGCCGCGGGCCTGGGCACGATCGAGATCAAGGCAATGAAGGACCACGGGTACAGCTCGGAATTCGCTGTCGGGGTCACGGCCGCGTCGGCAACGCTGGGCCCCATCATTCCACCGAGCCTGCCCTTCGTGATCTACGGGATGATGGCCAACGTGAGCGTGGGAGCCCTCTTCCTGGCCGGCATCCTGCCGGGCGTGCTCATGGCGATCCTGATGATGCTCACAGTGGCGTACTTCGCGCACAAGAACGGCTGGGGCGCGGACATCAAGTTCGAATGGCCACGGGTGATCAAGGCGTTGGCCGAGACCCTGGTGGTGATCGGCTGGCCGCTCATCCTGTGGCTGCTGATCGTGAAGGCCGGCTTTCCGGCGCAGGCCACGGTGGCGGTCGGCCTGGCTGCGCTGTTCGCAGCCGACAAGTACTTCGGCTTCCAGGCGGTGCTGCCCATCATGACGCCCGTGTTGCTCATCGGCGGCATGACCACCGGCATCTTCACGCCCACCGAGGGCGCGATCGCGGCTTGCATCTGGGCCATGGTGCTGGGCCTGGCCTGGTACAAGACCCTCACGTGGAAGGCCTTCGTCAAGGTCTGCCTCGACACGGTGGAGACCACATCCACGGTGCTGTTCATCGTGGCGGCCGCCAGCATCTTTGGCTGGATGCTGACGGCGACCGGCGTGACTGCGGCCATCGCGTCCTGGGTGCTGGCCTTCACCAAGGAGGCCTGGGTCTTCCTGTTGCTGGCCAACCTGCTGATGCTGTTTGTCGGCTGCTTCCTGGAGCCGACGGCCGCCATCACCATCCTCGTGCCCATCCTGGTGCCGATCTGCCAGCAGCTGGGCATCGACCTCGTGCACTTCGGCCTGGTGATGGTGCTCAACCTGATGATCGGCTTGCTGCATCCGCCCATGGGGATGGTGCTGTTTGTGCTGGCACGCGTGGCCAAGCTGTCGGTGGAGCGGACCACGATCGCGATCCTGCCGTGGCTGGTACCTTTGCTTGGATCGCTGGT
>DATHWV010000369.1:0-5334 GCA_035460205.1 Ramlibacter sp. | reverse complement strand
GCCCGCACGTGAAGTGTCCATGCTGTTTGCCGCGCTGATCGGCGGGCAGTTGCTGGGTGAGAGTGATCGCGGGATGCGTCTCGTGGGGGCAGCACTGATTGCGGCCGGCGTGATGGCGCTGGCAATCGGATGACCGCCATGAGCGAGCCCATGCTGGTGGGCTGTGACTTCTCGAGCAGTCCCACGCGCCGCAAACCGGTCGTGATGGCGCTGGGCTCGCTCACCGGCTCGCGTGTCGTCCTGTCCCGGCTGGAGAAGCTGGAAAGCCTCGCGGCTTTCGGCCAATGGCTGGCGCAGCCTCGCGAGTGGGTCGGCGGCTTTGACTTTCCCTTCGGCTTGCCGCGTGAACTGGTCGAGCACCTGGGCTGGCCGCTGCAGTGGCGCGAATGCATGGCCCACTACGCGGGCCTGAGCCGCGCCGAGATTCGCTCCACCTTTGCCGCATTTTGCGATGCGAGGCCGGCGGGCGGGAAGTTCGCGCACCGCGCCTTCGACAAGCTGGCCGGCTCCAGCCCTTCGATGAAATGGGTCAACCCGCCGGTCGCTTACATGTTGCACGCGGCCGTTCCGTTGTTGCTCGATGCGGGCGTCCACATGCCCGGCCTGCACGAAGGGGATCCCAAGCGCGTCGCACTGGAAGCCTATCCCGGCCTGTTGGCGCGCGAGTTGATCGGGCGGCGCAGCTACAAGGCCGATGACAAGGCGCGGCAAACGCCCGAACGCCTGATCGCACGCAAGGACCTGCTGACCGCGCTGGAGCTGGGCCAGACTCGCCTTGGCCTGCGCCTGAAGCTCAGCCATGCGCAGAGGGATGCGCTGGTGCATGACGCCAGCGGCGACAGCCTCGATGCCGTGCTGTGCATGGTGCAGGCGGCATGGGCGAAAGGTCACGGCGCGCCCCGCTACGGGCTGCCCGATGCGATCGATCCGCTGGAGGGCTGGATTGTTTCGGCCTGATTCGGTACGCTCCCACCTCTTCTTGCACGGAGGTATGCCATGGTTTCTGGAGTCAAGACCGGTCGCAGCGCGGTGATCCCCGCGCTGCGCTACCGCGACGCGCTGGTCGCCATCGATTGGCTGTGCCGGAATTTCGGTTTCGAGAAACACCTCGTCGTCGTGGGCGACGACGGACGCACGGTTCATCACGCACAACTGGTGCTGGGCGGTGGCATGGTCATGCTCGGGTCGGTCGACAACACGGACTCGGCGTACGGGCGCCAGATCCGCCAGCCGGACGAGGTGGGCGGCTTCGAGACGCAGAGTCCCTACATCGTGGTGGCCGATGCGGACGCCGTGTACCGCAGCGTGAAGGCCGACGGCGGCCAGGTCGTCATCGAGATCAAGGACGAGGACTACGGCGGGAGGGGCTTCACCTGTCGCGACCCTGAGGGGCGCCTGTGGAGCGTCGGCACTTACGACCCCTGGGCCGAACCGTCCAGGTAGCCGGCGCGTTCAGGGGCCGGGGTCCAGGCGCGCAAAGGCCTGCAAGGCTTCCGCATCGGTGCGATACATCGAGAGCAGCGGCCCGTCGTCCAGCGCGCCGGCCTTGCGCAGCACCCGTTCCACCGGCAGCTTGATGCCGCTGATGTGCAGGTGGATGCCGCGCTCCTGCAATGACTTTCGCAATTGCGTGAACACCTCGACGCCGGTGGTGTCCACACGGTTCATCGGTTGCGCGAACATCGCGACATGCCGCACTTCAGGGTGTGCGGCGAGGTGTTCGACGATGGCCCGTTCGAAAGCACTGGCCGAGGCGAAGTCAAGTTCATCGTCCATGCGCAGGCCGTAGAACTGCGCGGCGAGCGGCGGCAGCTTCCACAGGTGGCGGTCGCGCAGGCTGCCGTCCGGATGCAGGCCCACCTCGATGATCCGCGGGTGCAGTCGCAGGTAGAGGAAATGCGCCAGGCCCATCACCACACCGGTGAGCACGCCCCAGTAAATGCGCGGCGACGTGAGGATGGTGACGCCGAAGGTGACGAGGCCGGTCATCGCTTCGACGCGGTCGATGCGCCACAGGCGCAACAGCGTTCGTGGCTTGAACAGGCCCGCGACGGCGGTGACCACCACGGCCGAAAGCACGGCACTGGGCACCGGTGACAACGCGGGCATCAGGAACAGCAGCACGACCACCACGACGCCGGTGGCGAACACCGTGGCCCATCCGGTGCGTGCGCCGGAATACAGCGTGATGGCCGAGCGCGAGAACGACGTGCTGGTCGGGAAGCTGCCGGAAAATGCCGCCGCCAGCTTGCCGGCGCCCTGACCCACGAGGTCCTGCCCCGCGTCCCATCGCTTGCCGTCGCGCTGGCTTTCGATCTTGGCGCTGGCGGCCATTTCGAGTGAACTGACCAGTGTGATGACGAGCGCCGGCACCAGCAGGGCGCCCAGCGCGTCCCAGCCCGGCCAGCCGGGCCAGTAAGGCGCGGGCAGTCCGGCGGGCAGGGCGCCGATCACCGCGCCGTGGGCTGCATAGCCGCTGAAGTGACTGACTGCGCCGGCCGCCACGATCACCACGAGCACCGTGGGAAAGCGAGGCGCGAAGCGCTTGCCGGCGACGAACAGCAGCACACTGCCCAGTCCGAAGGCCAGCGCCGTCGTGTCGAACACCGGCGACGCCCAGAGCGTGGACAAGCTGCCTTTCAGGCCAAGCAGCGCCGGAACTTGCGATGCGATGATGAGGAGGGCGGCCGCCTGGCTGAAGCCGGCCAGCACGGGAGAGCTCACCAGGTTGAGGACCCAGGCCGCGCCAGTCACCCCCAGGCCGAGTTGCACGGCGCCGGCCAGGAGCGCCAGCCAGGCCGCCAACGCCACCCACTGGGCGCTGCCCGGCGCCGCCAGGCCCACCAGCGATGCGCCCACCAGCACGCTGCTGAGCGCGGACGGCCCCACCGAAAGGCGGGTGGACGCGCTGAACAGCACCGCCACCAGGGCCGGCAACAACGCGGCATAGAGCCCGGTCGCCAGCGGCATGCCGGCCAGCCCCGCGTACGCAACGGATTGCGGGATCATCAGCACCGCGACCGTGAGGCCCGCAGCAAATTCACCGCGCAACAGTGCGGCGTCGGGTCGTGGCCATTGGAGGAAGGGGAACCAGCGGGAGATTCGGGCCATGGGGGGAGTATGCCAAGGCCGCGGTCCGGGGGTCAGCGCTGCGGCATGTCCCTGGCCGAGTAACCCAGGCTCACCGTCGCGTCCTCCGGTATCGGCGGCATGGTGGCGTTCCAGCTTTCCCAGGCCTCGCGCATTGCCGCGAGGCGTTGGGGCTGGCGCGTCGCATGGTTGGCCCGTTCGCGCTCGTCCTGCGGGATGTTGAACAGGTAGTCGTGGCCGTCCACCCGCAGGTACTTCCAGTCGCCGTCGCGCAGTGCCCGCTGGCCCCGGTGGTTCATGCGCCAGTGCAGTGGCCTCGAAAAGCTTTGCGACGCGTCCTCCAGCACCGGCAACAGCGACACGCCGTCGAGCGGGTAGTCTGGATTCGCGGCTACGCCCGCAGCTGCGAGCATCGTGGCCGACCAGTCCATGGTCATGCAGTGCTGGGCGCTGGTACCGCCCGGAGTGATCGCCGCGGGCCAGTGGGCAATCCACGGCACGCGGATGCCGCCTTCGGTCAGGTCCATCTTGCCGCCCACCAGCGGCCAGCTGTCCGAAAAGCGCTCGCCGCCGTTGTCGCTGGTGAACACCACCAGCGTGTTGTCGGCAATGCCATTGGCGCGCAACGCGTCCATCACCCAGCCGATGCCCTCGTCCATGTGGTGGATCATGTGCTGGTAGCTGTGGATGTTGCCGCCGTGCAGGTGAAAGAGGTTGTCCTTCACCTCCTGCGCCAGCGCTGCGTCGTTTCGTGTTTCCCAAGGCCAGTGCGGCGCGGTGTAGTGCAGGCTGAGGAAGAAGGGGGAGCCGGCCATGCGATTCACGTAGTCGACCGCGCGGCGGGAGATGAGGTCGGTGAGGTAGCCCTCTTCGTGCTGCTCGGCCTCGCCTTGCCACAGGTCGTGCGCGCCGTTGGATGAGCAATGCGTGAAGTAATCAACGCCGCCCGACATGGGCCCGAAGTACTCTTCGTAGCCCGAGCGCAGCGGACCGAAGGAGGGCGGGTAGCCCAGGTGCCACTTGCCCACCAGCGCCGTGCGGTAGCCGGCGTCCTTCAGGAGCGACGGCAAGGTGGGATGTTCCGGCGGCAGGCCGAGCGTGGTGCTGCCGCGGCTCTTGCTGTTGATCGGCTCTTCCGCGGCGCCGCGCAAGCGGTATTGATAGCGCGCCGTCATCAGCGCGAAGCGGGTGGGTGAGCACACGGGGGAGTTTGAATAGCCTTGCGTGAACTTCAATCCGTTCGCTGCCAGGCCGTCGAGCACGGGTGACACTGCGCCAAAGGTGGCGTCGCGACCGCCGTAGCAGCCCAGGTCGGCAAAACCCAGGTCGTCGGCGACGATGAAGATGATGTTGGGGCGCTGCCTCGTTGCTGTATTCATGGTGGCTCAGTCCGTTGCGACGAAGTTGGTGGCTCGCATGATGCGCCCCCAACGCTCGGTGTCCTCGCGCATGGTCTTGAGCAAGGCGTCGGGCCCATCGCCCACGGGGTACATGCCGTTGACCAGCAGTTGCTGGCGCACCTCGCGCGAGTTCACGGCCTTTGCGAATTCGGTGCGCAACTTCTCCACGACGGCAGGCGGCGTCCTGGCCGGCGCGTAGTAGGAGAACCAGGCGGATGCGACCACGTCCTTGTAGCCGAGCTCGGTGAAAGTGGGGATGGCCGGCATGGGTGGTGAGCGCTTCGCGCCACTCGTTGCCAGAACCTTGATGCGCCCGCTCGGCGCCATGGTGATGGCGCCACCCACGGTGTCGAAGTACACCGGCACCGTGCCGCCCATCACGTCCTGGCGCGCCGGCGTGGAGCCCTTGTACGGCACATGCACCATCTGGAGCCCCGCTGCGCGATTCAGCATCTCGCCCAGGAAGTGTGATGGTGTTCCGGCGCCGTAGGAAGCGAAGCTGACCTTGTTGCCCTGTGCCTTGGCCCAGGTGACGAACTCGGCGAGGTTGGTCACTGGCACGTCCTTGTGCACCACCATCGCCAGCTCGAAGCTCGCGGCGTTCACGATGGGGATGAAATCGCGCACCGGGTCGTAGCTGAGGTTCTTGTAGGCATTGGGGAACATGGTCATCATGCCCGCCGTTCCCAGCAGCAGCGTGTGCCCGTCCGGCTCGGCGTTCTTCACCATCTCCACCGCGATGCGCCCCGCGGCGCCGCCCCGGTTGTCGATGACCAGCGTGCCCAGTGAGCCGCGGACCGAGTCCGCGATGGCGCGCGTCAGCACATCCTGCGTGCCGCCGGCG
>DATHWV010000368.1:0-1705 GCA_035460205.1 Ramlibacter sp. | reverse complement strand
GACGTGTTGGCCGAACACCTGCGCCTGGGCTCGAGCTCGGTGATTCTTTCGCGCACCTTCCACCGGCCCGGCGAGGGCCAACCTTTTGAGGAAGAAGTGGGAAAGCTGCGCCAGGCCGAGCGTGAGCTGGCTGCGCGCTCGCCCGAGCAGGTGCAAGCAGATTCGAAGCGCATCGCCGAAACGATCAGGCGCATCGCGGCCGGGATGGGTTCGCGGGCATGAAGCGGGTGATCGACATGCTGCTGTCCTTTATTGCGCTGCTGGTGCTCTCGCCGCTCCTGGTGGCCGCCGCAGTGGCTGTCGCGCTGGAAAGCGGCCTGCCTGTTCTGTATCGCCAGACGCGCATGGGGCTGGGCAGCCGTGAATTCCCCATGTACAAGTTCCGCAGCATGGTCAAGAACGCCGCATCGATCGGTCCGTGGCATACGGCGAGCGACGACCCGCGGATCACGAAAGTGGGCCGCTTCCTGCGGCGCACCAGCATCGATGAATTGCCCCAGTTGCTCAACGTGCTCAAGGGTGAGATGAGCCTGGTCGGCCCGCGCCCCGATGTTCCGGCGCAGCGTGCGCTGTACAGCGATCCGGACTGGGCACTGCGCTGCAGCGTGCGGCCGGGTATCACCGGCCTGGCCCAGGCCCTGCTGCGCTCCGAAGCGACTGAAGCGCAGCGGCTCGAGCTGGACTTGCGCTATGCGCGCGAACACAGCCTGGGCCTGGACCTGCGCATCATCGGCTGGACGCTGGGGCGCCTCACCGGAAAAGGAAGCAACTAGATGTGCGGCATCTTCGGCTACTGGGACAGGCACAAGCGCGCGCTGCCCGATGGCGCCTTGCCCGCGATGGCGGCCAAGCTGGCGCATCGCGGCCCGGACGATGAAGGCGTGTGGCACCAGCCGCAGCGCGGCGTGGCCATCGGCAACCGGCGCCTGTCGATCATCGACATCGGTGGCGGCCACCAGCCCTTTGTTTCCGACGACGGCCTCGTGGCCGTGGTGCAGAACGGCGAAATCTTCAACTACATCGAGCTCGCCGCTGAACTGCGGCAGCAGGGCGTGGAGTTGCGCACGGCGTCGGACACCGAGGTCATCCTGCGCCTGTACGAGCGGGAAGGCATTTCGTTCCTGAACAAGCTCAATGGCATGTTCGCGATCGCAATCGACGACGCGCGCGAGGACGCGATGTACCTGGTGCGCGACCGCATCGGCGTCAAGCCCTTGTATTTCTCGGACGACGGCACGCGCGCAGTCTTTGCGTCTGAAATCAAGGCGATGCTGCCCTGGGCCGGCACGCAGGCCGGCTTCGACGGCATCGACCTCGAAGCGATCCACCACTACCTGACCTTCAACTACATCCCGGCGCCCTGGACCATCTGGCGTGGCATCCGCCACGTGATGCCAGGCACCTGGATGAAGTTCACCCGCAGCGGCGTTGAAACCCGGCGCTGGTGGAACCTGGCCGACCAGCGCGAGCGCGACTTCGAATTCGGCGAATGGTCGCAGGAGTTCATGTCCATCCTGGACGACGCCACGCGGATCCGGCTGCGGGCGGATGTGCCGTGGGGCGCCTTCCTGTCCGGTGGCGTGGACTCAAGCACGATCGTCGGGCTGATGGCGCGCCACGTGGACCGCCCGGTCAAGACTTTCTGCATCGGCTTCGCTGACCCGCGCTTCGATGAGTCCGAGTTTGCAGCGGAGGCGGCCCGCCG
>DATHWV010000367.1:0-2648 GCA_035460205.1 Ramlibacter sp. | reverse complement strand
ATGGCGTTCCGCTACATCTATCGCGATGCCGAGCAGACCGGCGTGAACAGCGGGCTGATGATTCCCTACATGCCCAAGCATTTTGTGCAGGTGGACAGCCAGTGGTCCATCCCCGGCCAATGGCTGCTGGGTGCCAGCGCGACCTACCGCACGCTTCGCTACCGCGACGACCTGAACCTCGACCCGATCGGCAACGGCTGGAACTTCGGCTTCACCGCCTATTGGGAAAGCCAGAACAAGCACCACAGCGTCCACCTGATCCTGGACAACGTGCTTTCCAGCAAGGATGCAGGCAAGGAGCCTGACACCCACTTGATGGCGCGGTACTCGTACCGCTTCTGAACCCGGCGGGCGTCAGAACAAGGCGCCCTGCCCGTTTCGGGTCGGCGCCCGGAATTGCGTGGTGTCCAGCACCACGCGCGCCCGGTTGAATCCCAGCTTGCGACTGGCCTTCAGGAATCGCTGGCCGATCAGCTCGGCCCAGGGCCCGCTGCCCTTCATTCGCGTGGCGAAATCACTGTCGTAGTCCTTGCCGCCGCGCATCTCCTGGATGCGGGCCATGATGCGCGCGGCGCGCTGCGGGTAGTGCACCTCCAGCCACTGGTGAAACAGCGGGCTCACCTCCCAGGGCAGCCGCACCACGTGATAGAACGCGCTGCGCGCACCCGCCTCCCACGCCGCCTCGAGCACCTGCTCCATGTCATCGGTGAGGAAGGGAATGTGCGGGGCCAGGCTCACGCCGCAGGGGATGCCGTGTTCGGCCAGCGTGCGCAGTGTTCGCAGGCGGCGGTGCGGCGCGGCCGCACGCGGCTCGAGCTTGCGGGTGAGCCCCGCGTCCAGCGTGGTGATCGTGACGTTCACGGCGGCCAAACCCCGTTGCGCCATCGGAGCGATCAGGTCGAGGTCACGCTCCACGCCGCTGGACTTGGTGACCAGCGCGAACGGGTGGTTCGTCTCGTGCATCAGCTCGATGACGGCGCGCGTGAGGCGCAATTCGCGCTCCACCGGCTGGTAGCAATCGGTGGCGGTGCCGATCGCAATGAGTTTCGGCTCGTAGTTGCGCCTGGAAAGCTCGTGCCGCAACACCTGCGCGATGTTGCGCTTGGCGACGATCTTCGTCTCGAAGTCCAGGCCCGGCGACATGTTCAGGTAGCTGTGCGTGGGCCGCGCATAGCAGTAGATGCAACCGTGCTCGCAACCGCGGTAGGGATTGATCGACCGGTCGAAATAGACGTCGGGTGACTCGTTGCCGGTGATGATGCTCCGCGCGTCTTCCCAGATCACTTCGGTGGCCGGCGGCGTGCCGGGCTGTGCCGAAATTTCATCGAGCGTGTCCCAGCCGTCGTCGAACGAGGCGCGCGAATCGCGTTCGAACCGGTGCGCCAGGCGGGAAGCCGCGCCCCGTCCCTTGAGGGCCTGCAAGGGGACGCGCACTTCATCCATGGCGAGCCGAACGAATACTGTTCATATTTACAGTATCCACCGGCAACCCATGTCCTGCAAGCCCCTGCGCCCAACAAGGTCCGGACTAACACTTTTGGGTCAAGCGATATGCCTATCCCTGCCGAGTCAATTTCGTAGGCTCGCCAACGGCCCGGATGGTCTCATCAACTGTCGCCGCAAACTTCCTCCTGACGGCGCAACCTGAAAGGCCGCCACCATGGATTCCAGCAACATCAGCAGCACCAAACCCAGGGTCCTGGTTGTCGACGACACGCCCGACAACCTGTACCTGATGGGCGCGCTGCTCGAGGACCGCTACGCGGTGGTGACGGCGGAGAACGGTGAGCACGCCCTTTCGATCGCCGCGTCGGCGATGCCGCCGGACCTGATACTGCTGGACATCATGATGCCCGGCATGGACGGCTACGAGGTGATGAGGCGCCTGCGCCGGAACCCGGCCACCGCCGCCATCCCCGTCATCTTCCTCACGGCCCTCACGAGCATCGACGAAGAGCAGTTCGGCCTGGACCTGGGCGCGGTGGACTACATCACGAAGCCGATCAGCCCGCCGGTGGTGCTGGCGCGCGTGAACGCGCACCTGGAGCGCAGCGGCAACGCGAGGCGGCTGGAAGCGCTATCGCAGAAGCTGGGGCGCTACCTCGCGCCGCAGGTCTACCGCTCGCTGTTCGACGGCTCGCGCGATGCGGAAATCAAGACCCAGCGCAAGAAGCTCACCGTGTTCTTCTCCGACATCAAGGACTTCACCGCCTCCACCGCGAAGTGGCAGCCGGAGGAAATCACTTTCCTGCTCAACAGCTACTTCTCCGAGATGTCGAAGATCGCGCATGAGTACGGTGGCACGCTGGACAAGTTCATCGGGGATGCGATGGTGATCTTCTTCGGCGACCCGGACACCCGTGGCGTCAAGCAAGATGCATTGCAGTGCGTGAAGATGGCCCTGGCGATGCAAAAGCGCATGGGCGAGTTGCAGGCGCTGTGGCGGCACATGGGCACCGACAAGGCGTTCTAGGTGCGCATGGGCATCAACACCGGCTACTGCGACGTGGGCAACTTCGGCAGCGACCTGCGGATGGACTACACGATCATCGGCGCCGAGGTGAACCTGACGGCGCGGCTCGAGCAAAATGCCGATCCGGACGGCATCATGCTGTCGTACGAAACCTGGGCGCTGGTGCAGGACGAGT
>DATHWV010000366.1:0-6274 GCA_035460205.1 Ramlibacter sp. | reverse complement strand
GAGCGCGCGGCCCACATGGAGCATCCATGAGGCGCGTGCGGCGGCCGGCGCCTTGGCTTTTTCCAGCGCACGGTGAAATGCGCGCACCCAGACTTCCGGTCGCAGCGGATTGGCGATCGTGGTCACGCGTTCGTGCCCTTGGGCGGCGCTGACCAGCGCGTTGAGCGCCACCAGGTCGGCTTCCACCGCGGCCTTCACCGCCTGTTCGCCGCGCAGCAGCTCAACCGTATCGTCCAGTTGGTCTTCCGCCATCAACTCGAGCGAGTCAAAGCTGAGTGCCTTCGCGGGGGAGGCGGTGGTGCTGGAGGCGGCTTCGAGTTCCTGGCGCAGGGCCGCGGGGAAGGCATCGGTGGTCGCCTGGGCGGCCTTCTGCAGCGCCTCGGCCGTGTTGGCCAGCCGGTTGCGCTCGACCTGGTCGGTGACCGTTACGGAGGCCTGCGCCATCGACCGGACGGCCTGCGTGATCGACCGCGCAATCAGGGTCGTGCTCTCGGCGACGGCCTGGTCAAGGTATTGCTGGAATGGCATCGATTCGGGCTCCGGCGACAGGGTATCAGGACAGGATGTTCAAGGGAGCGGGCCTCCCGGTCAAGTCCGGCGAAAACCCGTTGCGGCGCGCGTACGGAGGGCGCTTCTAGTTACAGAAAGTCTCGTACTGCAGCCGGTTGAGTACGGCCCCCAGCTTGGGGCCGGGATGGACGGCCTGGGCACCATCGATCGTGCCGTAGATCACATAGCCAAGTGTGCCGATTCGATTGCGGTCATCGAGGAAAAACGTCCCCTGGATCGCGTGGGTACCGTACTGGATTCCATCGCCCCAGTGCCGTGTGCGCGCCGCGTCCAGATACAGGAAATACCGCAGGTAGCTGTATTCGCCATCCGATCGGTCGCGCATCGAGCGGGTGGGCTCGGCGGGTTCGGCTTTCAGGGTGAAATTCACTGTCACATCGATCCCAGTGGCTACCGGTGAGCGGGTACAGGTGATGCTGATCGTGTTGTGCGAGTTGATGGGCGCCGTGCCGGTATTGACCACCTGGCGGCCGAAATTGAAGACCGGCAGCGAGACGCTGCATTGGGCCGCCTGCGGCGGACACGAGCCGCCACCGCCCCCGGGTGGTTTGGCGCGTTGCGCCCAACCGGGCAAGGACAGCAGGGCCGCACACACTGTCGTCAACAAGCGGTTCATTGGCATGTGAAGTTCCCCAGCGTCGCACCCGATGCAAAGTTGTCCGGCAGTTCAACCGTGGCGCGGCAGGCGCGCTCGCCGATGGTGACCTGCAACGCATTGGGCTGGCCGCGTTCCAAGCCACTCACGTACACGCGCCCGCGCCGCGCTACCGGGAATTCATCGGCGCCTTCGCCGATGCGCACCGACGCGCCAGCGGGCACAGGGCGGCCTTCGGCCTCCACCAGGGTGAGTGTGGCCGAGAGGCTGCGTAGCACGCCCATGTCCACCAACACGCCCATGCGGTGGGCCACCTTGATCTCTTTCGCGTTGCTGCCGAAGCTGCCTTCCAGCGGAATGTCCTCGGCTTCGAAGGTGATGGTGCTGGGCAGGAAACCGGCCAGCCGCGGGATGACTGCCACACCATTGGCGTCGGTGGCCCCGACGGGTTGCCCATTGCTGTAGACGCGAACATCCGGAAAGTCGGCAACCTTGACGATGCCGAAGCCCTGGTCCAGATAACGCGACATCCTCCACTCACCACCGGCCGCCGCAATGCCGCCGCGCGCAAAGGCGCGGGTTGACCGCGTGCCGAAGGCATCGGCCGCCTCCACGCCGAACTGCCCGAACCCTGTCTGCACGAAGGCGCCTACCTCCGTGCGTCGCGATGCGGACTGTTCGCCAGCGAGGATGCGGTAGCCGAAGCTGTCGGTCTCCAGTAAATTGCGGCTCACGTCGAGCAGGAAATCGGTCGTGCGAGCTTCCTTGCGACGCTCGGCCGAGGCAGTGGCGAAATCGCGGCCCCCCAGCGGCATTGCAAACAAGAGCGAGAAGACCGTGTTGGTTGGGTTGGTGCCAGAAAAACGCGAGAGGTTCGAACTGAGCGTGGCCGACTGGCCCAGCGACCAGGTCCAGCCCAGTGTGGCGGTATTGAACTCGCCGGTGCCATCCTTGGTGCGCAGCCACAGCGCGTTGAGCCAGTGGCGCTCGCTGACCCTCATGGACGCGGCGAACTGCCGCACGCTGAAGGTGCGCACCTGCCCGGGCTCGTAGGCGATGTCCACATAGTCCGGGCTGCGCTCCTCGATCCCGCCGCCAATGCTCCAGTCGCGCTCGGTGCGCTGGAAGTACGCTTTGCCCAGCCGGCCGGTGCCCAGGCCGCTGCTGGCCGCCGCGCCCACGCCGACCAGTCCGAGCACCGGCATCGTCATCTGCACGACACCCCCCAGGTTGGCGCGATCGGCCATGCCTTCAGCGCGCCCTTCTACGGTCAGCTGGTCGGTCACGCCATAGCGATGGGTCGCGACGGCCGCCCAGTCGCGGTAGACATTGCTCGAGATCGCGTAGTCGCGGCGCAGCATGCCCGCCTCATAGGAGAAGTCGTGCAGTCCCTCGCGCAGCATCGAGTCGTAGCGCACATAGGGCACCACGGCGGTGGTTTCCTTGCCGAACATGTCGCGCACGACCACCCTCACATTGCCCGCGCCGACAGGCACCGGCAGGTTGTTCACCGCGAAGGCGCCGGGCTTGACCTGCGAGGAGTAGGCCTTGGCGTTGCCGATGAAGACATCGACCGTCGATGGCACGACTGCGGTGCCGGAAACGTCCGCCGTCGGATACGTTATCAACAGGGGCGCATTGGCGAAGTTGCGCTGGAACTGGATGCCGCCCATGCGCACCGACGCGCCGTAGCTGCCGGACCGGGTGATCGTGTCGCCCACGACGAAGCTCGTGATGCTCACCGGATCGTCGCGGCGGAAAGTGGTGTCCAGGCGCAGCGAGCCACGGTCCTTGTCGGCAGTGAAAAAGCTGGAGGTGAACAGGCCCCATGGCGAGAACGCGCCGACTTCCCAGTTGGCGCCCAGTGACGAGAGCCCCGCGCTGCGGTCAAAGCGCAGGTCGTAATTGAGGAAGCCGCCGCGCGCATAGGTGACCGGCACCTTGTCTTCCATCACCAGTGTCGCGGTGGTGCCGGTGTAGAACTCCAGCGGGAAGTCGAGCAAGAGCGTCAGCTGTGCGGTGTCCAGCTGGTAGGTCAACCCCAAGCCTTCGATGCACAGCCAGCGCGTGCCGGAAAATTCCTGCAGGCCCCGATGGGCGGACGAAATGCCCCAGTACTGGAGATCGGCTGCGGAGATGTACAAAGGCCCTTCAGGGGCGGCCCGGCGCACCGCGGCGACATCACGCTCCTGGCCGTTGATGAGCGGTTGCACCAGCAGCGGCGCCGCCGAAGTCGCGCCTGCAACCCCGGCCTGGCACTGCGGGGTTTGCGCGTGCGCGGCCAGCAGCGGGGCAGCAACGATGACTGCGGCCGTCAGCGCTGCCGGGTAACGCACACGGGATCAGCGCTTGATGTCGGCCGTGAAGGTGCCGCGGTCGGTGACGACCTGCAGCTTCATTGGCCCATCAGCCTGCATTTTCAGGGGATACTGCCCCGTCATCGTGTTGCCCGCCAGCACATAGGCTGCCGAGGGCACCTTCAGGAGCTCACCCGCCTTGGCGGAGGTGACCACGAATTCGCGCATCTTCAGGTTCGCCTTGCCGGTGTTGCGCATCTCGATCTGCAGCACGTCCTTGACCAGTGCCACCGACACTGCCGCCTCGCCCTTGGCAATGGGGCCGGAGGCCGGTGCGACGAACACCGGAACGACCATGGACACCACCGTCTTCAGGGCGTTGGACTTGACTTGATTGCTGGGGGGCACTTCGTCGATGAAGATGCGGTACGGGCGCTCCGCCGCGTCCTGCGGTTTGTTCAACTGGATGCGCACCACTTGGGTCGCGCCCTTCTCCAGCTTGAAGGTTGCGGGCGCCAGCAGCAGTTCGTCGGTCGGTGCGTAGCTGTCCTGGCGGTTCTGCTGCTTCCAGCTCACGGCGCGCACTTCGAAGGTCTTGGCCTCGTCGGTGTTGGTGATGGTGATCGACCCGGCCTTGTTCGGGCCCAGTTCCACGCGCAGCGGGACGATGGCGAAGCCGCCGGCATGTGCGGCAAAGCATGCCGCCAGGGACGCCCACAGGAATACGATGCGCAGCATTGCGGCTCCTTGTTCTTCAACTCAGTAGTAGATGCGCACCGTGATGGTGTCGCCGAATTCTTCCGCGGGGGCGGCTTGTGACGGCGGGATGGAGCCAAACACGGTGTAGTCCTGCGCAAGGCCCGTGCCCGGCAGCCCGGTGACGGTGTCGGTGCCCGGTGTGTTGCCCCAGATGACGCTGCGCGCCGAGTCGGAATAGAGCTGGTAATTCAAGGTGGCGTTGCTGGCCGAAACCAGCTTGCGCTGGGTGACGGTGGCGCCTGCCGTGGTGCCCTCGTTCAGGCCGAGCTGGTAAGTGGTGCCCGGCGTGCAGGTCGCCCGCAACACCGTCGAGGCCTGTTTGGGGCTCGCGGTCTGCGTGGCGTACACGCCGAAGTCCAGGTTGCTCGCGGTCACGCTGCAGACGGCGTTCACGCGCGTTGAAACCCGGAAGGTTGCTTCGGCGGTTTGCGACTGGGCATGGAGCTGCGACCAGGGCAATGCGCCGAACATCAGGAGAACCGCAATACGCCGCTTCATCATCTGTCACCCCCGGCAAAAATTGCCCGACTGTTGAGTTGTAGTATAGGGGGATGATGCCCGCCCAGAGCCGAATTTCGCAGCGAAAGATGGCCGTTTTCATTGCCCTTTCGGGCATGTCGCTCGCGCCCCTCGCGCAGCAATACACCGTGGTCTCGGCCATGCCGGTCGCGGCCGAGATCGTTGTGCAGTGCGTCGTCACCGCCACGGTGCTGGAGTTCGGCCCCTATCTTTCGAATTCGGCGGTGCCGGTGCTCGGCCAGGCCAGCATCTCCCTGCTTTGCACGTCGGGAACCGTCGCCGAGGTCGCCCTGGATGCTGGTGCGGGGCCGGGGCGCAACACATCACGCCGCCAGATGGCGCAGGAGACGGGCGCCGACCGCCTGGCCTACGGCCTGTTCCAGGACGCAGGGCGCACCCTTCACTGGGGCGACACCTCCGGGAGCGACACGCTCGAAGTGCCGATGACGGGATCCGTCGTCACGGTACCGGTGTACGGCCAGATTCCCGCGGGGCAGCGGGCGCGCGAAGGCGCCTACAGCGACACGATCACGGTTCAAGTGCAGTTCTGACAGCCAGCGTTCAAAAGCCGATGGCCAGCAGCGCGCCGGCGGCGACCAGCGTGATCGCCATCGCCGTGCCGTAGCAAACAACCTTGGCCGCGGGGCCTACATGGATGCCGACGTCGTGCAAGCTGCACTTGATGCGATGCACCGCGTGCCATGCAAACAGCACGACGATCGCGAAGAGGAAGCCCTTGGCAAACCAGTGCTGCGAAAACGCCAGCATGCGCGGGTAACTCATGAAGTCCGGGCCGACCAGCCAGCCCATGGGGGCGGCGATGCCAGTGAGAAATACCAGAGCGGTGCCGAACAGGGCCGACAACATCCCGCCGGCGCCGAACAGCAGCCAGAAAATCGGGGCGTTGGAGCGCTTGCTCATGGGTGCCACCACCATGCCAGCGCGCCCACAACGAGAGTGCCCGCCACCGCGGCCAGCCAGCCCGTGCGCATGATCACCAGGTCGCCCACGCGCTTGCCGCCCAGGAACAGCATCGGCATGGTCTTGGGCATGATCTCGAACCAGCTGTGCGCATGGACCACCATCGACAGCAGCAATACCAGGTGCAGCGCGATCGACCAGGGTGAGCGCAGCGCGGCCAGCCACCCGGCCCACGCCGCTTCGCCTTGCGCCAGCCGCACCAGCCCCACGGCCAGGATGATGGCGTACACCAGCACCGCAAACGCCGTCAGCTCGCGCGCCATGTAGCGCACAAAGAACGGGTCATGGCGCCACCAGCCTTCCATGGGCCGCACGTAGCCGCGCCGCGGTGGATTCGGTTGGCTCATTTCGCAGCTCCCTTCGGCGAGAGGAAACGCAGGAAATAATCCTTCGCGCTGTTCACCTTGTTCTGGTTCACCGCGTTGGCCGGGTCCACGTGCTTGGGGCAGACCACCGAGCAATAGCCCACGGCCGTGCAGGACCAAACGCCTTCTTCCGCGTTCATGATCTCCATGCGCTCGGCCTTGCCGCCGTCGCGCGAGTCGGCGTTGTA
>DATHWV010000365.1:0-2190 GCA_035460205.1 Ramlibacter sp. | reverse complement strand
TGCAGCCATGACCAGCAGCATCTTGCGGGGCTGCAGTGGCTGCTCGGGAAGATCTGTTCGGAAGGCGCCGCCGACTAGGCCAAGGGGCGCTCGCTTCCGGCTTCGCTGTCCTTCTCGTTTTGACGCAGCGAGCCTGCCGCGGCACCGCCGATCGCGCCGGCAACCGCCCCGATCGGCCCGCCAACGACCACGCCCACCGGTCCGGCTATGGCCGCACCGATTGCAGCGCCTGTCGCCGCACCGGCCATCACGCCGCCACCCACGAACACGGACTTCTCTTCAGCCCTCGCATGGGCTTCGTCCATCGGCACCTGGGCCGCAGGGTCCGGGTCCTGCGACGGCACGCCATGGCCGGGCTTGGCCTGCTCGGCCAGGTCGGGGTCTGCGGGTTGGGCGTTGTGGGGATCGGTGGATTGGCGCATGGCGGGCATCCTGTTGTAGTAACAACCCCAGCGTGCGTCCCGCACGAACGCGCGAGGGTCAGTGCTTGCCAACTTTCGTCGTAGGACCGCGTGACCTGCGGATAATGCGGCTCAACAGCAATTGCCCCAGGATCGACATGAGTGCCCTTCCCGCCTTCACCGCCGCCATGGCCTCCTGCCCGCTGGTCGCCATCCTGCGCGGCCTGCCGCCTGTCGATGCGGTGGGGGTCGGCGGCGCACTGGTGAGCGCCGGATGGAAGCTCATCGAGGTGCCGCTCAATTCACCGCTGCCACTCAAGAGCATCGAAGCGATGGCGCAAACTTTTCCCGATGCGCTGGTGGGTGCGGGCACAGTGCTCACCAGCACGCAAGTTCGCGAAGTGCATGCGGCAGGCGGCCGGATGATCGTTGCCCCCAATTTCAATGCGGAAGTCGTGCGCGAGGCCTTGCGCCTGGGGCTGGTATGCCTGCCCGGCGTGCTGACGGCGACGGAGGCGTTTGCCGCGCTGGAAGCCGGCGCGAGCGGGCTCAAGCTGTTCCCCTGCGAGATGATTCCGCCGGCTGCGGTGAAGGCGCTGCGCGCAGTGCTGCCGGCGAGCGCGTTGCTGTTGCCCGTCGGTGGCATTTCCACCGCCAACATGGCCGACTACCGGGCGGCGGGCGCCAACGGCTTCGGCATCGGCTCCGCGCTCTACAAGCCGGGCATGACGGCCGCCGATGTGAAGCGCAACGCCCTCGAATTCAACGCCGCGCGCGCGGGTACCATCCGGGCATGAACGAGATTTCCTTTGGCCTGAAGGGCCGCGTCTGCATCGTCACCGGCGGTGCGCAAGGCATAGGCGAAGCCTGCATCCGCCGCTTCGCGCGCGAAGGGGCGCTCACTGTCGTCGCCGATGTGGACGACGCGCACGGCAAGGCCCTCGCGGCCGACGTCGGCGGCCTCTACGTGCATTGCGACGTGGGCGACAAGTCGCAAGTGGATGCGCTCGTCGCCGCCACGGTGAAGGCGCACGGCCGCATCGACGTGCTGGTGAACAACGCGGGCATCTTCAAGGCCGCGGATTTCCTGGAAGTGACCGAGGCCGACTTCGACGCAGTGCTGCGCGTCAACCTCAAGGGCGCTTTCCTCGTGGGCCAGGCCGTGGCGCGCGAAATGGCGAAGGCCGGCAAGGGCTCCATCGTCAACATGAGTTCAGTGAACGGCGTCCTCACCATCCCCACCATCGCCAGTTACAACGTCAGCAAGGGCGGTATCAACCAGCTGACCCGCGTGATGGCGCTGGCCCTGGCCGACAAGGGCGTGCGGGTGAACGCGGTGGCGCCCGGCACCATCGCCACCGAGCTGGCCGCCAGGGCCGTGCTGACCAGCGAGGATGCCAAGGCGCGGATCATGAGCCGCACGCCGATGAAACGCCTGGGCGAGCCCTCCGAAATCGCCGACACGGTGGCCTACCTGGCCAGCGACGGCGCCAGTTACATCACCGGCGAAATCGTGGTGGTGGACGGCGGACGGATGACATTGAATTACACCGTCGCCGTCTAGGCCGCCGGGAGCGCCTTTGGCGCGGACGGCGTCTCGTCCTACAGCGTGTTGCACCTGCTTACGTCACCATCACGTCTCAGGGATGCATTAATGAATGACCTCTTGATACCAGCCTTGATCGCAGCCGCCACACTGTTGGGAGCCGCGATGGCTGTCTACCGCTGGGCCCGGCATCTCGCCCGGGAACGTGCCGATAGGCTGCGGTCCCACGGCTACCACCTGATC
>DATHWV010000364.1:0-1852 GCA_035460205.1 Ramlibacter sp. | reverse complement strand
GATGATCCATTTGCGGCGGCGCTCTTCACCGGGGTCGATGCGGCCGAACAGCGGCGGCGAGAACATGCCGACGATGGAGATGGCGATGGCCACGTTGCCTGCCTGCACCAGGCTGAAGCCGTGGCGCTCGATCAGCAGCGGACCCAGCCACAAGCCGCGCAAGGTGAGGAAAGACGAATACGTGGTGATCGCCAGCAGGAAGATGCCCAGGGTGTGCGGCAGGCGGAAGATTTCGCCATAGCCGCGCAGGGCGGCCATCACGTTCAGTTGCTGGCGCGGCTCGGCGCCGTGGTCGGCAGTCGCCTCCGTGCCGTCACGCACGTAGATGAAGATCGCCAACCACGCGATGACCGCGATGACGGCCAGCGCCACGAAGCCCGCGCGCCACGACCAGGCTTCGATCACCCACGCCAGTGGCGTGCCCGTCAGCAGCAGGCCGACGGAGCCTATGCCCAGTGCCGCGCCGTTCACCGCAGCGAACTTGCCCGACGGGAAGCTGCGCGCGATGAACACCGTGCACACCAAAAATGCCGGTCCGCAGCCGATGCCGGTGAGCACCTGGCCGAGGATGAGCACGCTGTAGCTGGGCGCGACGGCCATCACCAGCGCGCCGGCAATGGCCAGCGGGAACACGGCCACGATGGTGCGGCGCGGCCCGTAGACGTCGATGGCCATGCCCATGAAGAGCTGCAGCCCGGCAAACGAGAAGTGGAAGGCCGCCGCAAACAGGCCCAGTTGCTGCGGCGACAGGCTGAAGGTTTGCGCCAGCGACGGGGCCATGATGGCCGCCGCCGTGCGAAACGCCTGGCTGAGCGCAAAGCCGCCGATGAGCACCAGCAGCATCAACCAGGCCGCGCGATACGCCTGTGGCGTCACTGCTGAGCCCCACGGCACTGCGTGGTTGCCGTATCCTGATTTTGCAAGTTCAACAAAGACATTCAGGAAGGCTACCATGCAGGAAAAATCGAACGATCCCCACCCGCTCAGCGACCTCGCGTACGACTGGATCACGCTGATGCAGAACAAGGCCCAGGCGCTGCTGGCCTATGACCAATACATCAAGGATGCCGAAGCGGCGAAGTCGCCGGAATGCGCGGCGTTCTTCCGCAAGGTGCACGACGCCGACAAGGCCCAGTTGGCCGAGGCCAAGCAGCACCTGGTGATGGTGCTCCAGGGCAAGATGGGTTCTACTTGAGGGATGCCGTCGAAATCCTTCACTTCAAGCCGCCTGCGCAAGGCCGACTACGACGCTTCGACGAAGCAGCTTGACCTGCACTTCGAAGGCGGCAGCGTGCTCGCGTACAAGCACGTGCCGGAAGAGGTCTATCGGCGCCTGTGCAGCGCGCCGAACCCGGCCACCTACTGGGAAGACCGCATCGCGGAGGAATACCCCAAGGGCACCCCCGCGAAGCAGGCCGATGGCGGCGGCAAGAAGTGGGACGACCTGTTCAAACCCGAATGACCTGGCCCTTGAGCGAATAGAGCACGTTGGTCACTTCGCCGCGGGTGCCGGGGTCGATGTCGTTCTTCTCCAGCGCACGCAGGATGTCGTCCATCGCGGCCATGTACTCCTGCTCGCTGATGTTCATGCCCTTGTGCGCCACCAGCAGGTCGCGGCCGGTATAGGCCTCGGGCCCGCCGCAGCCGGCGCAGAAGAACTCCACGGCCATGCGCTTCGCATGGTCGAGGTCCTTGGCGGCTTCGAAGCGCGGCGCGATCACCGGGTTGGACAGGTGGGCGTCCATCACGTCATGCACGATGCGCGTGATGCCGTCGAAGCGGCCGAGGCGGTCATAGAGGGACTTGGTTTCAGTGGCGTTCATGGTTAATCTCCATGGGTAGTGGTGGAAGC
>DATHWV010000363.1:0-2526 GCA_035460205.1 Ramlibacter sp. | reverse complement strand
GGGGCGCGCGTCTACATCTCCTCGCGCAAGGCCGCTGCCTGCGACGACACCGTGCGCGAACTGTCCGCCCTCGGGCCCTGTTTCTCGCTGCCTGCAGACGTGTCCACGGTGGAAGGCGCGCGCGGACTGGCCGCCGCCTACGCGGCGAAGGAAGGCTCGCTGGACATCCTGGTGAACAACGCCGGCGCCGCGTGGGGCGAAGCATTCGACACCTTTCCCGAAAACGGCTGGGACAAGGTGGTGGACCTGAACCTGAAGTCGCCCTTCTTCCTGACGCAGGCGCTGCACGAATCGCTGCGCAAGGGCGCGGCCACGCGGCCGGCCAAGGTGATCAATATCGCGTCGATCGACGGCGTGTCGGTCAACCCGATGGAAACCTACTCCTACGCGGCCAGCAAGGCCGGCTTGATCCACCTCATCAAGCGGATGTCGCTGCGGCTGGTCCAGGACAACATCGTCGTGAGTGGCATTGCCCCGGGCGCGTTCGCGTCGGACATGAACCGGGCCGCCCGCGACCACGGCGATGAAGTGAGCCAGCGCATCCCGGCGGGCCGGATCGGCACCGACGAGGACATGGCCGGTGTCGCGATCTACCTGGCCTCACGCGCTGGTGACTACGTGGTCGGCGAGACCATCGTGGTCGACGGCGGCGTCACGCTCGCGCGCGGTTAAATCCCGTCCAGCGCGTAGTTCTGGGGCCCGCGGCTCGCGACCTTGATCGCGCCGACGCGGTTGCCCAGTTCGGCGCAGCGCGCCAGCGACCAACCCTGCTCCAGGCCATGCAGTAGCGCGCCGCGCCAGGCGTCGCCGCAGCCGGTGGGGTCGACGATGGCCCCGGCCTTGACCGGAGGCACCAAGGTCTTTTCGCCATTGACCCACACCTCGCAGCCCTCGCCGCCCAGCGTCACCACCAGGCCCTGCACGCGGCGCGAAATCTCCGCACTGCTCCAGCCGGTACGCTCGCTGAGCATCTTGCCTTCGTAGTCATTCACCGTCACCCAGGTGGACTGCTCGATGAACTTCGCCAGCTCGGCGCCGTCGAACATCGGCAGGCCTTGGCCCGGGTCGAACACGAAGGGTATGCCGCAATCCTTGAACTGCTGCGCGTGCTGCAGCATGGCGTCCCGGCCGTCGGGCGAAATGATGCCCAGCTTGATGTCGCTGCGCGCTTCGATGCGGGTGATGTGTGCCTGCATCATGGCGCCGGGATGGAAAGCCGTGATCTGGTTGTTGTCACGGTCGGTCATGATCATCGCCTGCGCCGTGTAGGTGTCGTCGACCTGCCGCACGAATTCCGCACTGATGCCCAACGTCTTCAGCCGCGCGATGTAGCCGGCGCCATCGCTGCCCACCGTGGCCATCGGCAGCGGCTGGCCGCCCAGCAGCTTGAGGCTGTAGGCGATGTTGCCGGCGCACCCGCCGAAGTCACGGCGGAGCTGCGGCACCAGGAACGACACGTTCAGGATGTGCAGCTGGTCCGGCATGATCTGCTCGGCAAAGCGGCCCTCGAAGGACATGATGGTGTCGAAGGCCAGGGAGCCACAAATCACGGTTGCCATGGAAATCTCGCGGTAGATGAATCAGGGATAGAAGGCCAGCAGGCGATAGCCCGCGATGCGCGGGCCGGCGCCGTTGGGCGCGACAGCCAGGGTGAGGGAACCCGTGATGTCGGATGCCGCGGAAATCACCGCGGATACCGTGCCCAGCTCCGCCGGCGACAACACGCGGCGCAACACGGGCTGGTCCTGCGCATCGGTCAAGGTGAGTTCCAGCGAAGGCATAGCCACTTCGATGGGCGCCTGGTTCTTCACGGTGAAGTTGAGGCGGTAGGCCTCGCCCCGCAGTTTGTTGAAGGAGGAGCTTTCGATGGCGATGGCGTCGATCTGCCGCGGCGGGCCAATGCGGCAGGACAGCGGCTCGCACAGCCGCGCCAGCCAGGGCCGCAGCGCCGGTTCGGCGGCCGCGAGGCGATCGCGGTCATGCAGCGCGACCTGGGCCAGCAGCAAGGCCCCCAGCGCCAGGAACACGATGAACAACACGGCACGAACAGCGCCGCCGCGCCAGAACGCCTGCCGGCGCGCCTGGCGCACGAACGAAAGGTCATGCAATTCGGGTTCGGGTTCGGTGGGCCTTGCGGCCGGTGAAGGGCGAGCTTCGGCGGCCGAAGCGACATCGGGTCGCCGCATTTCGAAGGGCTGGTCCAGTGGCGTTTCGCTGAGCGACTTCGCCTCTTCTTCCAGCTGGGCCGAATCGGGCGGGTCGATGATCGAGGCACCGACTTCGGTATTGAGCGAGGACTCGAAGCCTTCCGAGTCGGCGGGCAGCTGGCTCGCGGGCGGCTCTGTTGCGGTGGCCCCCACTTCGTCATCGGCCTGCATGTTCGCTTGCGCGTCGAACACTTCGGCGCAGTGGCCACAGCGCACCCAACCTTCGGAAATCCTGAGTTGGTCCGGCACGACTTTGAACATCGTCCCGCAGGCGGGGCAGCGCGTGATCAGGCTCATGTGCCCGCGATTGTAGCCAGCG
>DATHWV010000362.1:0-4330 GCA_035460205.1 Ramlibacter sp. | reverse complement strand
ACCAAGGCGCTTCGGCGCCTTTTTTGTTGCCCTTTTTGCATGCTGCATCGCAACAAGAACCGTGAAACAAGCCGCCTACACTGACCCTTCATGAGAAACGTGAAATCCAGCCCGCCGAAAGTCGCGCTCGCACTGGCCGGCGGCGGTCCACTGGGTGCGATTTACGAAATCGGCGCGCTGTGCGCGCTTGAGGAATCGATTTCCGGCATCGATTTCAACCGGCTCGACCACTATGTCGGCGTCTCGGCCGGCAGCTTCATCGCCGCGGGCCTGGCCAACGGCATGACGCCGCGCCAGTTATGCGCATCGTTCATCGAAAGCGGTGGCGAAGGCACGGAGACATTCGATCCGGCCTGGCTGATGGAACCCGCATACGATGAATTCGCCCGGCGGGCCATCATGTTCCCCGGCCTCGCGGCTTCGGCACTCTGGCGCGCTGCCTTCGGTGGCAAGTCACTGAGCCAGTCGCTCGAACGCCTGGGACCCAGTTTGCCGACCGGCATCTTCTCCAACGCGCAGATCGACAAGCGGCTGGCGCAGTGGTTCTCCCGGGCGGGCCGCACCAACGACTTCCGGCAGCTCGCAAGCCGACTGACCCTGGTGGCGACCAACCTGGACACCGGCGAAGCCGCGCCTTTCGGCCGCACGGGCTGGGACCATGTGCCCATCTCCAAGGCAGTGCAGGCCAGCTCGGCGTTGCCCGGCCTGTTCCCGCCGGTCGAGATCGACGACCAGTCGTTCGTCGACGGCGCGCTGAAGAAGACGCTGCACGCCTCGGTGGCGCTGGACGATGGCGTGGACCTCATGTTGTGCCTGAACCCGCTGGTGCCGTTCAACGCCACACAGGCATCCCCGCCGAGCGTAATGCGGCGCGCCATCCCCCGCATCGCCGACGGCGGCCTGCCTGCGGTGTTGAGCCAGACCTTCCGTTCGATGATCCATTCGCGCATGGCGCTGGGCATGAAGCACTACGAGCGCGCCTATCCCGGCACCGACATCATCCTGATCGAGCCCGACCACCGGGATCCAGAGCTGTACCTTGCCAACACCTTCGGCTATGGCCGCCGGCGCCAGTTGGCCGAGCACGCCTACCAGCAGACGCGCAGCATGCTGCGCTCGCGACGCACCAGTATTTCGGCCAAGCTGCACCGCCACGGCATGGCGCTGCGGATGGACGTGCTGGCGGACCCGAGGCGCCACCTCGTCGCCGCGCCGCCCTCGCCCACACGCATCGGACGTGCGATCGCTTCGCTGCAGGAGGTGATGGACGACCTCGGGCACGCATTGCAGCCGGTCCCCGGCCAGCCTTCCTGATCCGCTACGACCATGGTCAAGAAAGCTCCCCGCCGCACCGCTGAGCGCATCCTGGAAGTGACGCTGGACCTGTTCAACCGGTTCGGCGAACCCAACGTCTCGACCACGCTGATTTCGGCCGAACTCAACATCAGCCCCGGCAACCTCTACTACCACTACCCGGCCAAGGACGAGTTGATCAACTCGCTCTTTGACCGCTACGAAAAATCCCTCAGCGAACTGCTCAATGCCAGCGACGGCGTGCGCGACGTGGAGGACGCATGGTTCTTCATGCACACGCTGTTCGAGCTGATCTGGCAATACCGCTTCCTCTACCGCGACCTCAACGACCTGCTGTCCAAGAACCGCCGCCTCGAGACGCATTTCCAATGGGTGCTGAAGAACAAGACCCGGGCGATCAAGGCGATGCTGGACGGCATGAGCCGCGCCGGCGCCGTGAGCATCGACTCGCGCGAAGTCGAGGCGACGGCCACCAGCATGGTGGTGGTGCTGACCTACTGGTTGAGTTATGAGTACGTGCGCGACCCGAGGCGGGCTCTGGAGCCGGAAAGCGCGCAACTGGCGCTGTTGCGGGGCGCGCACCATGTGCTGAACCTGCTTGTGCCTTACCTGGAGCAGGGGCAGCGCATGCACCTGCTGGGACTGGTTGGGGCCTATTCCAACCCTGAAAAGTAAAACAACGGAAAGGAGACGACGATGGCCAAATGGACCGCCTTTCCCCACTTGGGCGAATTCCAGTTCGACGCCGCCAAAGTAAGGAAGCATTGGGCGCGATTGCATGCCGGCGATGCCGAACCCCTGCCCACCGAAAAACCGGTACTCGAGGCCTGGGTGCTGTTCCACAGCGGCGAGTTCCAGAGAGCAGCCGAAGCCGGGCTCAAGGCCGGCGGCGACGGCATCACGGTGGCCAACAAGGCGACCGCCATCTACGCGAATTACCTCGAGAAGAAGGAAAAGCACAAGCTGGACCTCTTCATGGAAGTCGCCCAGCGCGCCGAAGCCCAGGCCGCGCAGGATGCGAAGAACGTCAACGCCTGGTATTGGCAGGCCTACGCGCTCGGCCGCTACAGCCAGGGCATCAGCGTGGCCAAGGCCCTGGCCCAGGGGCTGGGCAGCAAGGTGAAGGACGCGCTGGAAAAAACCATCAAGCTCCAGCCCCGGCATGCGGACGCCCACATCGCGCTGGCTGCTTTCCATGCGGAAGTGATCGACAAGGTCGGCTCGCTGATCGGCGGCATGACCTACGGAGCCAAGCGCGAAACCGGCCTCAAGCTTTACCAGGAGGCGCTCAAGCTCAACCCGACCTCGGCCATTGCCCTCATCGAGTACGCCAATGGCATGGTGATGCTGGAAGGCGAGCGCAAGATGAAAGAGGCGACCAAGCTTTACGAGCAAGCGGCCGGCAGCAAGCCGCTGGACGCCATGGAGCGCCTCGACGTCGACCTGGCGCAAGCCGAACTGGAAGCCTGAGCGCGCGAAGTCGGCGTGCGGGCCTACAGGGCTGGTGCATGGGCCTGCCCAGAATTCAGGCCCATGAACATCTTCGAAGCCCTTCGCCTGTCGCACGACACCCAGCGTGCGCTGGCCACGCAAATCCTCGCAACGCATGGCGACTCACCGGATCGCCACCGCCTGTTCAACCAATTCAAGCATGAGCTCGCGGCCCACGCCGCGGCGGAAGAGCGCTGCTTCTACACGCCACTGATCGGCTTCGACGAAACCATGGCGCAGGCCCGCCACGGCATGGCGGAGCACCATGAGATGGACGAGCTGGTCGACGAGTTGAACAAGACGGAAGCCAGCTCACCGGGCTGGCTGGCCCATTTCAGGAAGCTGCACGACAAGGTATATCACCACCTTGAGGACGAAGAGCACGCGATCTTCCAGCTGGCCGGCAAGGTGATGACCGAGGCGCAGAAGAATTCGCTGGCCAAGGACTACGAGGAAGAATTCGTCGGCTTCCGCCTGGGCGAGATGCCGATCAATTCGGCAGAAGGCTGAGCGTCACTCCCCCCAGGGCAGCATCAGGGTGACGAGGGAGAGCTTCGCGAACTCGGGCTCGAATTCGTCGATGATCTTCTGCGGGTCGGGGCACAGCAAGGTGTCGGTGATCACGCCGAACTGCACGCCGCCGCCATAGCTCAGGATCGAGACGCCCAGCCCGATGTCACCGGACTGCGGCACCCAGAACATGCTTTGCTCCAGCGTGGCACCCAGGAACTTGAGCTTCTCGCGCGGCCCCGGCACGTTGGTCATGACGGCGGTGGTTTTCTTGCCGAACAGGCTGAGCATGGCCTCCTGCGCCGGCTTGATCAGCAGACCCGCGACGGCGAGCAGGCCGAACGCGAGCAGGGGCTGGGTGCTGCCTTTGAGCGCGTTCATGCGCCGGCGCACTTCGTAGACCCGCTCGATCGGGTTCTCCATGCCGATCGGCAGCACCAGCGGCACCAGGCCGAAGCGGTTGCCCAGCTTGTAGGCCTGGTCCAGCGGACGCAGGTTGACGGGAATCATCGCGCGGATTTCCTGGCCCGTGACGTCGTCTCCGAGGGACTTCAGGTATTCACCGAGTGCGCCGGCCACGCAGCTGAGAAGCACGTCGTTGATCGAGCAATTGAGCGCCTTGCCCACCGCCTTCACTTCATCCAGCGGGATCGGCTGGCACCAGGCCACGCGCTTGGCGGTGCCGGGCTTGCCCTTGAGGCGGGTCTTGGAATCGTCGGGCATCAGCGCAAGTGACGCGGCGTCGCTCACCACCTGGTAGGCCAGCTTCGCGAGGTCCAATGAACCCGCGATGCCCTTCTGCGGATCGCGCAACATGCCGAGCGAACGGGCAGCGCCCTCGCCCGCCGCACCCAGCGCCTTCACCGTCATGTCGGTAAAGGGCTTGATCAAGGTGTCGGCGATCCAGTCCTCGGCGCCAGCCGAAGATTCCTTGCGCTTGCGCTCGGGCGGCGGGGCGCCGCCGTCGACCAGCGACATGGTCACCGAGATCAGCGCGATGCCGTCGGCGATGCAA
>DATHWV010000361.1:0-26726 GCA_035460205.1 Ramlibacter sp. | reverse complement strand
GCGGGTGCTGCGCACCTCGGAGGCAAACGGGTTTTGCGGGTCGGTCGCCTTGTCGATCTCCGCCAGCGCCTGCTCGTGCTGGCCCTGGTCCGAGAGGGCCTGGGCCAGGTTGTTCAGGACGATCACCGATTGCGGATGGCGCTTCTGCGCTTCGCGCAGCACCTCGACGGCTTGCGGCAGTGAGCCGCGTGCATGGAGCTGGTTGGCCAGCCCGATGGCGGCCGGCAGGTTGTCGGGCCAGCGTTTCAATGCCGTTGCGTAGGCGGTGGCCGCGCTGGCAGCATCGCCCGACCGCGCCATCGCCAGCACCGATGCGACCCAGCCTTCCTCCGTCGCGGTGACCGGGATGCGGTCCGCGGGCGTGACGACCATCGCCCAGTAGCCGCTCTTCATCCACTCGCGCTCGAAGGCCGTGAGCGGCATCTCGTACCGCCGCTTCGTGCCCGAGCGCAGCAGCAGCGTTCCCGTCGGGTAGTCGAAGCCGTTGACGACGGCGTAGTGCCACTGCGCGAAGAGCGGCCCGACGTCCTGCAGCACGATGACCGGATTGCCCGCGGCGACTTCGCGCAGGAGGTCCGCGTAACTGGGCGCCAGCTGGTAGGAGACGCGACCCCACCGGCGCGGCGTGGCCAGCATCTCAAGTTGAAGGCTGCCTTGCCGCGACGGCAGGTACACCTGCGGTATCAGGGCCTCCGGCGTGACCTGCACGCCGGCGTACGACAGCACGGTGGCCAGCGCTGCCGGCCCGCACTGGTATTCCTCCTGGGGAAAGAAGGGCACGCCGGGGAGTTCGGCCTGCTGCGGCACGCCTTGCGGCCAGCCGGTGCGCAGCGACACGGTCTGCGGCACCATTTGTGCGCAGCCCGAAAGCGCCCACAGCAGCACGCAAACAAGAAAGCCCGCGGCGATGCGGGCTGGGTAGCGCGGTCCGGTCATGCGGCCGGCGCGCCGGTCACTTGCGATAGGCGTACCACCAGATCAACCCTGCGATGAGCACGAGCGCGATCCACCCCACGGTGGCGTCGGCGCCGGCCGGCGCGGCCTGCATGTCGAGCGCGAGCTGCTTCACTTCCTGGTCGGTCATCGCGGCCACGCGTTCGCGGGCCATGCCGGGGTCGATGCCTTGCGCCTGCAGCTGCGCCGCGGTATCGGCGCGCGAAAGCACGCCCATCACCATGCTGCGTTCAGCGCTCGGTGCGGCGGCCTGCTCGGCGCCGATCATGCCCGCGTTGGCGGTCTGGAATGACAGCGCCAGCAGCGAGACGACCAGTACGCGGCATGTCATCTTCTTCATCGTGTTTGACATTTTCTAAGCTCCTTGGATGTGTTGGACCTGACCAAAGCGCCGGCGGCAATGACCCCACCCAGGCGCGAATTCAATATACGCGCGTGCGGGCAAGCCGTGGGGTGGTTTGTATTGCAGAGCAATGCAAGTTACTCGATCACGCTGGGATCGCGGCGGATCGTTTCGCGCACGCGGTGGTCGTGGCGGTCGAGCTTGCCGAACGTGTGCTCGAGCAAGTTGATGAGCTTCTGCGCGGCGCCACGGAACGCCAGGTCCTGGCTCTCCGCGTGATGGCTGACGGCCAGCGGCTCGTGGCCGTTCAGGCGCGCCTCGAGCATGCAGCGCTTGTCGGCCGCTCCCTTCTGCAGCGGGTTCTCATCGCTGAGCTGCACTTCGACGCGCGTGATCTCCTGGCGAAAGCGTGCAAGCGACTCGTTGAGGAAGTCGCCGGCCCAGCGCTCCAGCGTGTCCTTGTTCTCGATGCCGTTGCTGGTGTTGACTTGTACTTGCATGGATTGGATCCCTTTCTTGTGGCTGCATCCAGTGTGGCACCGCGGCGCGCCGGCGGTGTAGGAATCATTGCAAGCAGGTGTCGGACGCGCCTCGCCGGGCCCCGCCGCGGGCGGCCCTTGCAGAGCCTGTATGCTCGCCTTTCGCTGGAGAAAATCACATGGCTGCGCTTGAAATCATCGAATCCCAGACCGGTCCGAAGCCGGAGTCCACCATCATCATCCTGCACGGCCTGGGCGCCGATGGCAACGACTTCGTGCCGATCGCGCAGGAGCTCGACTTGTCCGCCGTCGGGCCGGTGCGTTTCGTCTTTCCGCATGCGCCGGTCATCCCGGTCACCATCAACAACGGCTACCGCATGCGCGCCTGGTACGACATCCTGGGGATGGAGCTTGTGCGGCGCGAGGACGAGGCGGGGCTGCGCCGTTCGCTCGGGCAGGTGGAGGAGCTGATCGCCAATGAGGTGGCGCGAGGCACGCCTTCGAACCGGATCGTGCTGGCCGGCTTCTCGCAAGGTTGCGCAATGTCGCTGCTGACCGGACTGCGGCACAAGGAACGGCTGGGCGGCATCCTGGGCATGTCGGGCTACCTGCCGCTGGCCGCCACGACGGCTGCGGAACGCAGCGACGCGAACGCGCTCACGCCGGTCTTCATGGCGCACGGCCTGCAGGACGGGGTGATCGACATCCAGCGCGCGCGCGAGTCACGCGACGCGTTGCAGGCGCTGGGCTACCAGGTGGAGTGGCACGAGTACCCGATGGCGCACTCGGTGTGCATGGAAGAAATCGCGGACATGAACCGCTGGCTGGTGAAGGTGCTGGCGAAAGGCTAGGGGGAACTAAGCTTCCCCGCCGAACTTCTTGATCAGGTTGGCGATGTACTTGTCGACCAGCTTCTCGAATTCGCTTTCGACCACAGGCGCCACGACCATCTTCATCAAGCCGGGCAGCGGCAGGGTGATCTCGCCCTTGATCTGCAGCTCGATGCCGGTCGACTTCTTGTTGTCCTTGATCTTCCAGTGGCCGCCGACCAGGGCGTTGCCCACGCCTTCGACGGGCGTCCACACCACCGTGCCCTTGGTCTTGTTGGCGACGTACTTGCTGGCGTAGACGGTCTGGATGTTCACCTGCGCGGTGCCCACCTTCTCCATCTCCCATTTGTAGACGCCGCCACCCATGTCGGTGAGCTTGTCCACCTTGGGGAAGTGCGAGACCGAGGTCGGAACGTCCGCCAGCACTTCGAAGACATCAGCGGCCTTGGCCTTGACGTCGAACTCGTAGCCCAGGTCGATGTTGACGGTGACGGACATGTGGTGCTCCTCGTTAGGGTGGGGTCGGCGCAGCCATTGTGCCAGCGCGCCGGAACGCCCCCGCAGGGAGCCGGGCCTCAGGCGCCCTTGTGGGTTTGCGCGTAGGTGGCGGCGCGCTCGATGGCCGACACCGTGGCGCCCACCAGCGTGTCCACCACGACTTGCGCGCCGTCGGTGGTCATCGCCAGGCTACGCGCGTAAAAAGAGCTGAACTTCTGCTGCGCGCGCGCCGCGTTCTTGCGGGTTTCGGGCGTCAGCTTCGGGGCGGCTTCCTTCAGCGCGGCGTTCCAGCGCTGCTCCAGCGTGCGGGCGATGCGCTCGCCGCCGTCACGGTACATGGAGATGACCTGGTGGGCGGTGTTGCCGAAATTGGCGACGGCGGTGGTGGCGGTGGCGGAAAAGGCGTGGGTGTTCATGGCAAGGCTCCGGGTTCAGGGTTGATGCACCCATTCTGTCGATGGGCCCTAGTGCGGTCGACCTAATGGGCGGCTTTTGCCTAGGGGCGCCCGTCTAGGAAATACCTACCAGATTCGCGCTGTCCCGTCCCGCTGCATGAAATCCGCAGGCGTGCTAACTTCCGCCCACACGAGACAAACCGACGTATTCCATGAGCACCCTGCAGGCCCGCCTGGCCGCCCTGTCGCCGAACCGCCTGAAGGGGATTCGCCGCGGCATCGAAAAAGAAAGCCTGCGCGCGACGCAGGAGGGCGCCCTGGCCCTGACGCCGCACCCCCATGCCCTGGGTTCGGCGCTGACGCACCCGCACATCACCACCGACTACAGCGAAGCGCAACTCGAATTGATCACCGGCGTGCATGCGACGCCCGAGAGCTGCCTGGAGGAACTGCTGCAGGTCCACCAGTTCACCTACCGCGCGCTGGGCGACGAGATGCTGTGGGTTTCGAGCATGCCGTGCAACCTGCCCGCCGACGAGAACATCCCGATCGGTCGCTATGGCTCGTCCAACGTCGGGCGCGCCAAGAGCGTCTATCGCATGGGCCTGGCGCACCGCTATGGGCGGCGCATGCAGACCATCTCGGGCATCCACTACAACTGGTCGCTGCCCGACGTGTCCAGCGAGCAGTACTTCGCGCTGATCCGCAATTTCCGGCGCCACGCTTTCCTGCTGCTGTACCTGTTCGGTGCTTCGCCGGCGTCGTGTTCCACCTTCGTGGCCGGCCGCCAGCACGAGCTGCAGTCGCTGGGGCAGGGCACGATGTACATGCCTCACGGTACCTCGCTGCGCATGGGGCGCCTGGGCTACCAGAGCGATGCGCAGGCCAGCCTCGCCGTGAGCTACAACGGGCTCGATGGTTATGCGCAGTCGCTGCATGAGGCGCTGACTCGCCCCTACGCCGCGTACGAAGCGGTGGGCATCATGAACCCCGGTGGCGAATACAACCAGCTCGCGACCAGCCTGCTGCAGATCGAGAACGAGTTCTACGGCACCATCCGGCCCAAACGCGTGATCCGACCCGGCGAGCGGCCGCTGCATGCGCTGCGCGAGCGCGGCGTCGAATACGTGGAAGTGCGGCTGCTGGACCTCAACCCGTTCGTGCCGACGGGCATCACGGCGCAGACCATCCGCTTCCTGGACATGTTCCTGCTGCACTGCCTGCTGTCGGACAGCCCGCCCGACACGCCGCAGGAGATCGCGGCGCTCGGCCGCAACCAGCACAAGACGGCCGCGTTCGGCCGCGAGCCGGGACTCAAGCTCGAACGCGCCGGCGGCGAAGTGACGCTGGCCGAGTGGGGCGCCGAGCTGGTCGCGTCGTTCGCACCCATCGCCGCCGGCCTGGACGAAGCGAACCAGGGCGCCGATTACTCCGATGCCTTGCGCGCCGCGCAGGCCCTGCTGGGCCAGCCCGACCTCCTGCCCAGCGCGCGTGTGCTGGCCGTGATGGAGCAGGACTTCGGCAATTCATTCACCGCCTTCACCCGCGCGCAATCGCAGCAGACCAAGGCCAAGCTGCTCAGCCTGCCGTTCAGCACGGCCCTGCAGGCCCGGTTTGCGGCCATGAGCGAGCAGTCCATCCAGGACCAGAAGACCATCGAAGCGGGCGACAGCATGCCTTTTGAGATGTATCGCCAGCAGTACGTGTCGCCGGAACGGCTGGGCTTGTCCAGGGCGGCCATCGCGCCTGCGCTCGCCGCTGTCTGAGCCGCCCGCGGCCCTCCGGTGGCTGGGTAAGGCTTTGGTTTGGCCGCGCCCACGCCCAAAGGGCGCAGCGGGTACAATAGAGGCTTCGAACGCGTCCTCGGGCATCCCAAAGCCAACCGCACCGGCCAGCCAAGCCGGGCAATCCTTCCAGACGCTCTCCCGGCCCTCGATACGAGGCCCATGCCACCGGGATCGATAAGCGCCGGCTTGCCCAAGCAAGCTTCCACACACTCTTCCAGCGGCCGCACGTGCGGCCGCATGACCCGATTCCACAAGAACAATGAACGCCAAAGACAATATCACCGTAGGCAAGTACCTCATATCACCGCTGACCCGCATGCTCGAGAACGGCTGGTACGCCTGTTCCGTCTCGATCCGCTCCGGCTCCGGCAGTGGCACGCATGACCGCGTGCTGCGCCTCACGCGCCTGTTCCAGTCCCGGCTTGCCGCGGTGGGCTATGCCACCGCCGAAGGCCTGAACTGGCTTGGCCAGCACACCCGAACCAGCGTCCAGGGCCCGGCCCTCGCCGCGCAGTAAACACTCAGAAACAGGAGCACACCATGGCCAAGGAAGAACTGATCGAGATGAAGGGGCACGTCGACGAGGTGCTGCCCGACTCGCGTTTTCGCGTGACGCTGGAAAACGGCCACCAGGTGATCTGCTACACCGGCGGCAAGATGCGCAAGCACCACATTCGCATCATCGCGGGTGACAACGTGTCGCTTGAAATGTCTCCTTACGATTTGACCAAGGGACGCATCACTTTCCGCCACATCGCCGGCCGCGCGGGCCCGCCGCCCAGCACCCGCCGCTGAGCTTCGCGGCACCGTCCTACATGGATGGGTCAACGCTGAGTCCAAAGTCCACGTTGTACATACCGGCACCAATTGCCAGGAGCACAACCATGAACAAGCATTTCACACTCGCCCGCCGTTTCGCGGCACTGGCCGTTTCGGCAGCCTTCCTCGCCGCCCCCGTCTTTGCGAAGGACCAGGGCAACAAGCACGAGGAAAAAGAAGCCAAGCATGCCCAGAAGGAATATGACAAGGGCCAGAAGCACGCCGACAAGCAGGCGCGCAAGGACATCAAGCACGGTGCCTACTTCACCGAGGCGGAACGCACCCATGTGCGCCAGTACTACACGCAACAGTACGGCCACGGCGGCAAGTGCCCGCCCGGCCTCGCCAAGAAGAACAACGGCTGCATGCCGCCTGGCCAGGCGAAGAAATGGAACGTCGGCCAGCCGATCCCGCAGGGCATCACGGTGTACACCGTTCCCCAGCCGGTCCTGGTCCGCCTGCAGCCGGTGCCCTACGGCTACCGCTATGTCCGCATCGGCAATGACGTCGTCATGGTCCAGATCGACGGCAACCTGATCATCGACATCATCCAGGGCCTGGTCAGCTAAAGCAGCTGCCGGATCCGCAGAAAGAGCGCCGCGAGGCGCTTTTTTCATGCGTTGTCCTACAGGCAGAATCCGCCGGCGCGCCGACATTCAGGGGGTTCGCTCACTGATGGAGATCCACAAGATGAAGTCATCCCAGCACCGGCGCCACATCATGGCGCTCGCGGTTTGTGCACTGGTCGCGGCAGGACCGCTTTCGGCCAAGACCGCCCCCAAACCCGCTGCCGCAGCGTCGGCCGAACAGGCCGTGGCCGCCGCTCCCGGGGGGCAGGCCAACTACGGCGTGAAGCTAGGCGGTTTTTTCAACGACCAGCACAGGAAGGCCGTGCGCACGGCCTTCGCGCAACGCTACGGCAAGGGCAAGGACTGCCCCGCCGGCATGGAGCGCGGCGCCAAGGGTTGCGCTCCGCCGGTCGAAGGCCGCTATTGGGCGGTGGGCCAGATGCTGCAACCGGCCGTCAAGCCCAACCCGGTCCCCGATCCGATCGCTGCCAAGCTGCCGCCTGCGCCCAATGGCTATGAGTACCTGATGGCGGGCGAGGACATCCTGCTGGTGTCCAAGGGCTTGCACCTGGTGGTGGACATCCTCGAGGACGTCACCGGCTGATTGCCGTGGCGAAGGCGCTCAGGCCTTGTTCTTTTCCTTGCCGCGCGGCATCACCGTCGTGACCGGCGGGGTGGGACGGTCGGACGTGCCGCCCTGCTTGGGCGGCGTGTTGTCTTTCTTGGGCTTTTTCGCCATCTTGTTGCTGCGCTGATCACCTTTAGCCATGGTCGCTCCGTTGTCGTTGTATGGACTGTCCGGGGCAGATGGTAAACGGTGTCGCGCCGCCGATCCAGAGGTGCTAGAGCTTCGCGGGTTCGGTGGCGGCAAAGGTATGCCGCGGCCCGTCCGCCCCGCCGTTGCGCAGCAAGTCCTCGTCGCGGATCTTGAACAGCCGCTCCAGGTCTTCCTTCGCGTTGGCCGCGCTGTCGGCCTGCGGATCGGGAGCCTTCGACGCGATGACCACCGGCCCTTCGATGACGCCGCCCGCAACCTCGGGCGCGGCTGCCGCGACGATGGGCGCGTGCGCATCGGAGGTCCAGATCCCCGGATGCGGCATCGGTGGGCATTCCGATTCGTCTTCCAGCGCGAGCTGCCACGAAATTCCCATCAGCCAGTTGGTGGCCAGCGGGTCGAACGACATCACCCGCTTGATGAGGTTGTTCTGCAGTGCGACCGTGTGGTTCAGCAGGCGCGGATCCCAGTGCTTGACAGACAGGCGCCAGTGGATACCGGGCTCCTTCGCACGCGAAGTAGCGACCAGCATGTCGGCGGTGATCCAGGCGGTGGGAATGCCGTGCCGGTTGAGCGTGTCGCGCAACACCACGCGCAGCATCTCGCGGCGCGTCGACACCGGCGACGCGCCGGCGTGCGGGTGGTTCAGCGAATGCGAGAGCGACTGCGACGTCGCAAGGTTCGAAGCGGGGCTCGACGCGGGTTGCGAATGCGCATGCCCTTTCGAACCCTTGGTAGCGGCGGGTTTGCGGCCGAAAAGCCAATCCACGAAACTCATCAATTACTCCTTGAGCGCCAAAAAGTACCGGCACGTGTTCTTGTTATTCCACCTATAGTAACGAATTGTGTCGAAATGTGCCAGCCCCCAAAATGAACAATCCAACCGCGGTTTTTGAAGTCCTCCCCCGAGACCTTTCGGGGTACAGGAAGGGCAATACCGGCATCGAGTACGTCCATCGTTTTCAATCCGGAAAGCCGGGCCCCCACGTGCTGGTGAATGCGCTCACGCACGGCAACGAGTTGTGCGGCATGGTCGCTGCCGCCCACCTGCTCGACTCCGGCGTGAGGCCACTGGTGGGCACGCTCACGGTGAGTTTCGCGAATGTCGAAGCCTACGAGTCCTTCGACCCGGCTCAGCCCTTCGCAAGCCGGCAACTTGTTCACAACCTCAATCGCATCTGGTCGCCGGAATGGCTCGATGGCGGCCAGGACAGCCCCGAGTTGCGGCGCGCCCGCGCACTGCGCCCGGTGGTGGCCGCTGCGGACCATATCCTGGACATCCATTCGACGGCGCAGTCCGCCACACCGTTCTGGGTCTATCCCGGGTTTTCGCGCAACAGCGAAGCCGCGCTGGCCATCGGCACGCCCGATATCCACCTCGTCATGCCGCAGGGCATGAGCACCGGCACGCCCCTGATCCAGCACGGCGTGCATGGCCGCCCCGAAGGAAGTGGCGTCGCATTGGTCGCGGAATGCGGCCAGCATTTCCTGCAGGCTTCCGCCGACATGGCGATTGACGTGACGATGCGCTTCCTCGCGCACTTCGGCCTGGTCGCCCCGCGCGCGGCCGCGTTCCCGTCGGCAGGTGCGCGGCGATTCGAATTGCTGTCGACGTCCGTCATCCGCACGACCTCGTTCAAATTCGTGCGACCGGTGATCGGCCTGGAAACTTTCGCGAAGGACGAACTGATCGCCACTGACGGGGCCGACGAAATCCGCGCACCGTGCGACGACTGCACGATCTTCATGCCCGCGCGAACGGCCATTGTCGGCCGCGAGGCGGTGTACCTGACGCGCGAGTTATGACGCGCGACTGAGGCTCGTCAGAACGGCCCCGGCAATGCCTTGAACCCGAGCCACGCCGCGCCGATCACGGCGTTCACGGAAACGCTCAGGGCGCTGGGCACATAGAAAAACGCGGAGAGGCCGGGCGACTGCAGCAGCAGCTCGGTGACACCGCCCAGCCCGTAAAGGAGCACGCCGCAGGCCAGCCAGCGCCGCATGTACGTGAGCAGCCAGTGCGAGCGCTCGCGGTTGTGGCGCCAGGCGGCCGCGCGCTCGAACATGTTCCCGCGGCTCGCGTCCTTGAACAGCCAGCCAAAAAAGAAATAGCGGTACAGCAGCGTGCGAAAAGCCGGGTCGTGCACGGCGACTCCTTCGGTGCGAATTCGTCTTGCGCCATGGTAGGCCCGGCCAGTCGATTGGCGCTGTAGGACGAGCGCCGGTTTGGGCCTCAGGCCCTGCGGCTGCCCAATTCGGCTTTCAGGCGAAGCAGTTCGCGCCGGGACGTCACACGCTCGGTGTCGTCGCGGATGCAGAGGGTGAGGCCGTCGTCGCTGGGCGATACCTTCATGTAGACCCAGATCCCGAGCGGCGCATAGAACTTTTCGAATTCCACCGCGCGGCCATCGCGTTTGGCGTCCTGGCACTTTTCGAGGAAGCGTCCCGATGCGGTTTCCGGAAATTCGGTGAGCAGGCAGCGGCCCGCCAGCGCGGAGCGGTCGCGCCGCAGGATGCGTTCGGCGGCGGGGTTCACGTAGATGAAGCACCACTCGTGGTCCAGCAGGATGAAGCCGTCCGGCAGGCCTTCCAGCGTGCGCGTGAAGCGCTCGGCGGTGCGGCGTGCTTCGTCGGTCACTGCGCGGAACTTGCTGATGTCCTGGATGGCGCCGCGCACGTGGGTGATCTTGCCGTCGGCGTTGCGGTCGGCCTCGCCGATGGCGCGGATCCACACGTTGCGGCCCTTGGCCGTGACCAGCTCGAGCTCGAGGTCGAACGGCGCGCCGTGCCGGGCGCAGCCCTCGAATGCTTCGACCAGCAGGTCCTGCGAACTGGGGGTGTAGAAGGCGAGCGACTCCTGCGCGTGCGGCACGAAGTCCAGCGGGACTTCGTGGATGGCCTTCACCTCGTCGGACCACACCCAGGCCTGGCCGGCCAGTTCCACCGACCACGCGCCCAGGCGGCCGGCTGCCGCCGCCATGCGCAGGAGCGCCTGCGTTTCCTTGAGCTGCTCTTCGGAGAACCAGAGGTCGGAGACGCCGCCGTCAGCGCCCAGGTAGCCGCGGTAGGTGACGCCCGAGGTCCAGTACTGGCCGTCGGCGCTCTCGCCGTCGCGCCGGCGCCAGAGGCGCTTCCATGCGGCGGCGACGCCATCCCCGATGACTTCCTTGCCATCCAGCGTTGTTGCCTGGGCCACGGGAACTCCTCGCATGCGTGCACCAGTGCATAAGCCGTGCCACTGATGCGTCGCGCAGGACTACTACGAAAGCGTCAGCCCCGGCTCCCGCTGCGCCACGTTCGAGTGCGCGTCATGCACCGTGGTGAGGCGCGTCGTGCGGTCGGTCATGTCCACGCCCTGCACGAAGATCCCGGTGACCTGGCCGCCCGCGTCCTTGATCGGCTGGTACACGAAGTCGACGACCCGCTCGGTCGGCTCGGCGTCCGGGGACTTGCGGAAGGTGAAGCGCTTGCCGTTCGCGGTGTAGGGCTCCCCGCTGCGATAGACCTCGTCGAGCAGTGCCACGTAGCCCTGCGTCACGGCTTCCGGCAGCGCTTCGGCAACGGTCCTTCCCAGCACCGGGCGATCCCCCACCAGGCGGGTGTAAGCCGGGTTGGCCAGCTCGTAGCGATGGTCGGGCCCGCGCAGCATGGCCATGAAGGCCGGCGCCTGCGCGAACAGTTGCGAGAACTGTTCGCGCTCGTTGGCCAGCTTGCGCTGCGCGAGGACCTGCTCGGTTGTTTCGGTGCACACCACGAGCACGCCCCCCACACCGGTGGGAGAGGACGGGTCATCGATGGGGCCGTAGCTGTACGTCCAGTAGACGTCTTCGCGCCGCCCGTTGCGGGTGATCGGGACCAGCGCGTTCTCATGCCAGGTGGAGCCTCGGCCGCTCATCACCTGTTCGATCTGCGGACCGATGATGGGCCAGATCTCGTCCCAGCAGCGGCGGCCCTCCTGGCCCAGCGCGGAGGGATGGCGCTCCGGCCCGATCGACTGCCGGTAGGCATCGTTGTAGAACTGGATCAGGCGCGGCCCCCACCAGATGAACATCGGGTGCCCGGTGGTGAGGATCAGGCGCACGGCCGTTTTGAGGCTTTGCGGCCACTTCTCCGGCAGGCCCAGGGGTGAGGTACTCCAGTCACGGATGCGCATCAACGCGCCCATCTCGCCGCCCCCTGCGAGAAAGTCAACGGGGCTCTTGCGTCCAAAGGAAATCATTGCGGTATCGCGGTGGCTGGTGTTCCAAAAAGCAACCGCGGATCGTAGCGTGTCAGGCTGCCCGATGTAGCTCAGCCATAGCCCGTTACCCCACGGCTCAGTCGTCCAGCAGGCGCACCTTCACGCTCTTGCCCTTGATCCGGCCGTCGTTCAGGCGCCTGGCGGCTTCCGGGCCGATGGACCGTTCCACCGCGACGTACGTTGAGAACTCGTTCACGTCGATCTTGCCGACCTGCTCGCGGGTGTAGCCCAGGTCGGCGGTGAGCGCGCCCAGCACGTCGCCGGGGCGGATCTTTTCCTTGCGCCCGCCCTGCATGTGCAGCGTCACCATGGGCGGGGCGAGCGGGCCCTTGCCGGTGGGCTTGAGCTCGGCCAGCTTGTGCCATTCCGATTCGCGGCCCTGCAGCAGCTCGATCTTCCCGACCGAGCCCATCTCGTCCATGCTCGCCAGGTTCAGCACCAACCCGGTCTCACCGGCGCGACCGGTGCGGCCGATGCGATGCACATGCACTTCCGGGTCGGGTGTGACGTCGACGTTGACCACCGCGGCGAGGTTGGCGATGTCCAGGCCGCGTGCCGCCACGTCGGTGGCCACCAGCACCGAGCAGCTGCGATTGGCAAAGCGCACCAGCACCTGGTCCCGCTCTCGCTGTTCCAGTTCGCCATACAGGGCCAGCGCGCTGAAGCCCTGGGACTTCAACGCGTCGGCCAGCTTGCGGCACTGCGCCTTCGTGTTGCAGAACGCGAGCGTGCTGGCCGGCCGGAAGTGGTCGAGCAGCAGGCTCACTGCGCCGATGCGCTCGCCGTCCTGAACCTCGTACCAGCGCTGCTCAATCTGGCCGCCGGCGTGCTGGGCGTCCACCTTCACCGTCACCGGCTCGCGCATGAACTGGGAAGCCAGCTTGGCGATGCCTTCGGGGTAGGTGGCCGAGAACAGCAAGGTCTGCCGGGTCTTCGGGCATTGCCTGGCGACGGTCACGATGTCGTCGAAGAAACCCATGTCGAGCATGCGGTCGGCCTCGTCGAGCACCAGCGTGTTGAGCGCGTCCAGTTTCAGGCTTTCACGCGCCAGGTGGTCCATCACGCGGCCCGGCGTGCCCACTACGATGTGCGCGCCGTGTTCGAGCGTCGCAAGCTGGCCGCGCAACGGCACGCCGCCGCACAGCGTGACGACCTTGATGTTGTCCTCTGCGCGGGCCAGCCGCCGGATCTCCGTGGTGACCTGGTCGGCCAGTTCGCGCGTAGGGCACAGCACCAGCGACTGCACCGCGAAGCGCCTTGCATTGAGGTTGGCCAGCAGCGTGAGAGCGAATGCGGCCGTCTTGCCGCTGCCCGTCTTCGCCTGGGCGATGAGGTCCTTGCCCAGCAATGCGGGCGGCAGGCTGGCCGCCTGGATGGGCGTCATCGCGAGGTAGCCCAGGCGCTTCAGGTTCTCGAGCGTGGCCGGATTCAGGGGGAGGGCGTCAAAGCCCGGGGCGGGGGTGGTCATCCCCCGATGATTTCACACTATCGGCAGGTCGCCGGGATGGGTACTGGCGGTCGCGGGCTTGGGCATGCTGCGGGGCACTTCGGCCGTCAGCCAGGCGATGGCTTCGTCCTTGGAGGTGAAGACCCGCAGGCGCATGCCCAGGTCCTGCGCGGCCGTTTCGCTGTTGCGGGTGATGCGGTCGGCGGGAACCACCGAGGCGATCCGCTCCAGGTGCGGCAGGTCCTGCGCGACCAGCTCGCCCAGGAAGACCTGTTCGGTAGGGTTCAAGGCGCCTTCGACGTCACGAAGGTCCACCAGCACCCGGCGGTCGGACCAGAACAGCGTTTCCTGGCCCATGGTCTCCACCAGCTCGACAAAGCTCTTCATGGCCGCAGGCCCGGCTACGGCCACCTGGACGTATTGCGTGAAGCGGGTAAGGGAGACAGCAAAGCCCATGGGCGCAGTTTGCCACTTTCACCCCGGAACGCCATGCAATTTAGCACCGGAGGAGTTGTGCGGTAGTTCACGAAAAGCACACCCGATGTGCACCGGGAGCGGGGCCCTAGACCGCTGGGAAGCTGGTGCGGGGGTCGTGGCGCGCGAGCCGCTGCAGCAGGTGCTCGACCTCGCCCCGGGCCGCCGGCGTCAGCGGCGCCGCCGGCTTTCGCTGCGCCGCGCTGCTGAGCAGGCCGCGCCGCATCATGATGTACTTGCGGACGGCCAGGCCCACGCCGGGCTGCTGTTCGTAGCGCAACAGGGGCAGGTGGGCATCGAACAGGTCATGCGCTTCCTCGCGCCGGCCCGCCGCCGACAACCGCACCACGTCGCACAGCATGTCGGGAAAGGCGTAGCCGGTGTTGGCGCCGTCCGCGCCCCGTTCCATCTCGTAGTCGAGGAACAGGCCGCCGTTGCCGCACAGGATGGAGATGTGCCGCATCGAGCCGTCGCGCTCGAAGCCGCGCAGCGTGGAAATCTTCTCCAGGCCCGGCCAGTCTTCATGCTTGAGCATCACGCAGGAGGGCAGTTCGTTGACGATGCGCTTGACGACGCCGGGCGCCATCTGGACCGAGAAAGTCAGCGGGTAGTCCTGCAGCACAAAGGGCACGTCGGCGCCGATGGCATCCACCGCCTGCTTGTAGTAGCCGACCACCTGGTCGTCAGTGCGCAAGGTGTTCGGCGGCGCGATCATCACGCCGGCCGCGCCCGCAGCCATCACCTCGGCGGTAAGGGCGCGCATGGCCGCGAGGCCCGGGGCCGACACGCCGACCACCACAGGCAAGGCGCCGAACCGGCGGATCACCTGCGTGGCGATGGCGACCGACTCGCCGTGTTCGAGCTTGGGCGCTTCGCCGAGCTGCCCCAGCACCGTGACGCCCGTCGAGCCTATGGACAGGTAGAAGTCCATCAACCGGTCGATCGACGCGGTGTCGATGCGGCCGTCGTCGAAGAAGGGAGTGGGGGCGATGGGCAGGACGCCTTGCACGCTGGAAGTCAACAACATGGAAATCTCTCCTTTACCCGCGCGGCGCTTTGCCGGTGATCTTCGCGGCGCGCAGGAAGTCGAAGTCGACGCCCTGGTCGGCCTGGGTCACGGTTTGCAGGAACAGCTTGTGGTAACCGCGTTCGGCAGTCGGTTCGGTCACCGGGTTCTCGCGCGCGCGCCTGGCAAGTTCGTCATCGGAAACCAGCAAGCTGATCGAACGTTCTTTCACGCTCAGGCGGATGCGGTCACCATTGCGAACGTGCGCGAGCGGCCCGCCCACGGCGGACTCCGGCGTGACGTGCAACACGATGGTGCCGAACGCGGTGCCGCTCATGCGGCCGTCCGAAATGCGCACCATGTCCTTGACGCCGGCGCGCGCCAGCTTCAGCGGGATCGGGAGGTAGCCGGCCTCGGGCATGCCGGGTGCGCCCTTCGGGCCGATATTCTTCAGCACCAGCACGTCGTCGGCCGTGACGTCGAGTCCGTCGCTGTCGATGCGCGTCGCGAGGTCCTGCGCGTTCTCGAACACGACGGCACGCCCTTCATGCTCCATCAGCTTCGCGTCGGCGGCCGACTGCTTGATGATCGCGCCGCCCGGTGCGAGGTTGCCGTGCAGCACGGCGATGCCGCCTTGCGGGTAGATCGGCTTGTCCAGCGGGCGCACGACGTCCTGCGCGAAGGGCGCAGGCGCGTTGTCGATTTCCTCGCCGAGCGTGCGGCCGGTGACGGTGAGCGCATCCAGGTGCAGCAGGGGTTTCAGGGCTCGCAGCAGCGTTGCCATGCCCCCGGCCTTGTGGAAGTCCTCCATGTAGTGCTGGCCCGAAGGCTTGAGGTCCAGCAGCACCGGCGTTTCGCGGCCCATGCGGTCCAGGGCCTGCATGTCGATCTCCAGGCCGACGCGCCCGGCGATCGCGGCCAGGTGCACTATGCCGTTGGTCGAACCGCCGATGGCCAGCAGCACGCGCATCGCGTTGGAAAAAGCTTCGGGCGTGAGGATGCGGTCCATGGTCAGCCGCTCTTTGGCCATCTGCACTGCGCGCGCCCCGGTTTCCTCGGCCACGCGCACGCGGTCGGCCGTCACCGCGGGGGGCGACGCACCGCCCGGCACCGTCATGCCCAGTGCTTCCGCGATGCAAGCCATGGTGCTGGCCGTGCCCATCACAGAGCAGGTCCCCACGCTGGCCACCAGCTGGTTGTTCACCGCGTCAGCCTCCTGCGCGTCGATTTCGCCGGCGCGGAACTTGCCCCAGTAGCGGCGGCAATCGGTGCAGGCGCCCACCCGTTCGCTGCGATGCGAGCCGGTGAGCATCGAGCCGGTGACCAGCTGGATGGCCGGCACGCCCGCCGATGCGGCGCCCATCAGCTGGGCCGGCACGGTCTTGTCGCAGCCACCGATCAGCACGACGGCGTCCATCGGCTGCGCACGGATCATCTCCTCGGTGTCCATCGCCATGAGGTTGCGCAGGTACATGCTGGTCGGCGAGGCAAAGCTCTCGTGCACCGAGATCGTCGGGAACGGCATGGGCAGGCCGCCGGCCAGCATCACACCGCGCTTCACCGCTTCGATGAGTTGCGGGGCGTTGCCATGGCAGGGGTTGTAGGCACTGCCGGTGTCGGCGATGCCGACCACCGGGCGGTCCAGCGCGCTGTCGGTGTAGCCCGCGCCCTTGATGAAGGCCTTGCGCAGGAAGAGGGAGAACTGCTGGTCGCCGTAGCTCGTCAGGCCCTTTCGCAAGCCGGTGCCGGGCGCGGCGGATGCGGGAGGACTGGTTTTTTTCGTCATGCCAGCTTCTAGCATTTTTTGGCGAAGTTTTCCTACTGACCGCCACCGGCAGCAGTCCTAGATTGGATCCATCTTCACTTCATGGAGGCTGAACATGCCACGCGGTGACAAATCTTCCTATACGGACAAGCAGAAGCGCCAGGCCGCGCACATCGAGGAAGGCTACGAGGACCGGGGGGTGGGCAAGGAGGAGGCCGAAAGGCGGGCCTGGGCCACGGTCAACAAGGAAACCGGGGGCGGCAAGAAGAGCGGTTCCGGGCGCGCCAAGGCCGCCCCTGCGGGCAAAAGCAAGGTGTCACGCTGAAAATGTGGGCCCAGACGACAAAAAGCCCGCCGATTGGCGGGCTTTTTGGTGGTTTCGGCCGAAACGGCCTGGACCGGAAGCTTACTTCTTGGCGGAAGCGGCCGGGGCGGCAGCAGCAGCGGGCTTCTCAGCCTTCTTGGCAGCCTTGGCTTCCTTGTCAGCCTTGGCCTTGGCTTCCTTTTCAGCCTTCTTGGCGGCCTTGGCTTCCTTGTCGGCCTTCTTCTTGGCGTCCTTGGCAGCCTTGGCTTCAGCGTCAGCCTTCTTCTTGTCGGCAGCGGCGTCAGCCTTGGCAGCCGGGGCGGCCGGGGTAGCCGGGGTGGCAGCGGTAGCAGCAGCGGCGGGCTTGGCGCCCGAAGCGCCGGCCATCGGGGCGCCAGCGTGCGAAGCGGCGAACGAGGCGGTGGCGAAGAGGGAGGCAACCAGGATGGCGAGGAGCTTGTTCATGTGAGTCTTTCCGTGGATGGATGGTCTTAAATTCGCTGCCCAGCTTCGGGCTGCCAGCTTGTAACGCGGCTGCATACGGTCGCGTTGACGCCAGCCCTGCATTAAGCTTGGGCGGTGAACGGCCCCCCGCCCCTGCACGTCGGGATCGTCGCCTGCTCCGCCGAAGGCGCCTCCCTCTGCTACCGGACCCTCTGCGCCGAAGGGGAGGCTTTCCTCGGCCCGCACGGCCACCCGGAAATCAGCATGCACACCCCGCCGCTGGCCCGGTACGTGGAGCACCTGGGCCGCGGCGACTGGCAGGCGGTCGGCGACCTGATGCTGGATTCGGCCCGCCGGCTGGCGGCTGCAGGCGCCGATTTCCTCATTTGCCCGGACAACACCATCCACCAGGCCTTCGGCCATGTGCAGCCGCGCTCGCCCTTGCCCTGGCTGCACATTGCCGAAGTGGTGGCCGCCGAGGCGGCCCGGCGCGGATTCAGGCGCCTGGGCCTGACCGGGACGGGCTGGCTGGTGGACAGCGAGGTGTATCCGCAAAGGCTGGCCGCCCTGGGCCTCGCCTGGGAACGTCCGACGGCCCAGGAGCGGGCCGACGTGGACCGCATCATCATGGAGGAACTGGTCCGCGGGATCGTCCAGCCGACCAGCGTGGCCCGCCTGCAGGAAGTGGCTGCGCGCATGCAGCGCGACGGCTGCGACGCGCTGGTCCTGGGCTGCACCGAACTGCCGCTGGTCCTGGGCGATGCCAATTCGGCCCTGCCCACGCTCGACTCCACGCGGCTGCTGGCCCGCGCCGCGCTCCGGCTCGCCGTGGCCGGCACCAAGCCCGTACCGGCGCCATAGGGCAAGGCGCGCGCGAACAGGCGGCCCGGTCCTACGTGTCCGCGGTGTTGCCGCACCTAGCATCCCTTGCAATCTGAAAGGAAGTTGCAATGTCCAGCGACAAGTTTGAATCGCTTTCCGACAAATGGAACGCGCGTTTCGATGACCGGGACGACGAGGACCTGGCCTGCCGCATCTGGGCGCGCAGCCTGGCCCGGCGGGACGCGGCGATGGCCCAGCCGTTCCGGAATTTCACCCTGGACGACCTGCCGCCCGACCCCGAAAAGGCCCGGCCGACCGCCGGCGACAAGCCGGCCTGAAGGGCTGCCTAAGTAGCCCCAAGGCCGTATTGCGCGCCGCTGGGCGGGGGGGCATGATGGCTACGCCCAGAGGAGAGGCGTCCCGATGCGTTGGCCCGGCCGAGGCGATTCCGCATTCCAGCAAACCACTTTTCCCGCAGACCCCGTTGAGGCGCACCCCCGTGCCTCACTTCCGTGGCTGCAGGGCGTCTTCGTCGTCGCTTCCGCCGCGCTGATCGCGCTGGCGCTGTTCTACCTGCGCGGCGAAACGCTGCGCACCGGCCAGCGTCTCACCGAATCGCTGGCGCAGGTCCTGGCGGAGCAGACCAGCCGCACCCTGCAGTCCATCGACGAACGCCTCAAGCTGGCCGCGAGCGACCTGGCGGCCATGGAAATGGAGGGGGTGCTCAACGAGACTACCGCCCGGGCGATGCTGCGCGACCAGCTGCGCGGGCTGCCTTTCGTGCGGGCGATCTGGGTCGTGGACCCGCAGGGCGTGATCGTCCTGGACTCCGACGTCGGCAACATCGGGATGTCGGTGGCCGACCGCACGTACGTCCAGGTTTACCGGCAGCACCCCGAGACCGGCTTTTTCATCGGCCCCGTGGTGCGCAGCCGCAGCACCGGCACCTGGCTGATGAGCGCATCGCGTCCGCTGGTGGACCGGTCGGGGCGCAACCGCGGGATCATCGTCGCGGCGGTGGAGCCGCCGTATTTCGAAAGCGTCTGGCGCGGCATCGACCTGGGTGAGGGCGGCGCGGTTTCGCTGTTCAGCCGCAACGGGCAGCTGATGGTGCGCAGTCCGCCGGACGACCAGGCCATGGGCAAGGACTACTCCCAGATCTCGCTGTTCACGCATTACCTGCTCAAGGCGCCGCAAGGCTCCACGGTGGTGCACAGCGCGATCGACAACCTCGAGCGCGTGATTGCCTGGCGCGTGCTGCCCTCGTTCCCGGAGCTCGTGATTGCCGTGGGCTCGCCCTATGACGCCCTGCTGGCGCCGTGGCGGCGTTTCGCGACGCTGACCACGGCGGTGTGGCTGGCGGCGGTGCTGGCTGCCGCGGTGCTGGCCCGCCTGCTGCAAAGCCAGTCGAGGCGCCATGAGCGGCATGAATTGCGCTATCGCCAGCTGGCCCAGGCGATGCCGCAGATCGTGTTCATGGCGGACCCGCAGGGCCAGGTGCGCTTCATCAATGACCGGTGGACCGAGGCCACGGGCAGGCCCCCGGAAACGGCCCTGGGCACCGGCTGGGCCGACTTCATCCATGCCGACGATCGCAAGGAGTCGCTGCGCGTGATGGGCAGGATGATGGAGGCGGGCTTCGAGTTCCAGCGCGAACACCGCCTGCTTTTCCATGACGGCATCTACCGTTGGCAACTGCTGCGCGCGGTGCCCGCGCGCGACGCCGCCGGGCAGGTGGTCTCGTGGCATGGCACCTCCACCGACATCGACGACCTCAAGCAGGCGCAGGACCAGCTCAAGGCCCAGGCCGACCTGCTGAGCATGGCGAGCCAGCTTGCGCGCATGGGGGCCTGGGTGGTGGACCCGGTCCAGCAGACCATCACCTGGTCGGACGAAGCCTCCGCCATCCTGGACATGCCGCCCGGCAGCAAGCCTTCGCTGGAGCAGGTGTTCAAGCTCTTTGCGCCCAGGTCCCGCGAGCGCACCGTCCAGGCGGTGGAGGAGTGCATGGAGCACGGCACGCCGTTCGACGTCGAGGTCGAGATGTTCACCGCGACGGGCCGGCCGGTGTGGATTCGCTCGATCGGCCGCGCGGTGCGCGACGACAGCGGCAAGGTGGTGCGCATCGAGGGTGCCCAGCAGGACATCACCCAGCGCGTGCGCCTGATGGCGCAGGTGCAGGAGCTGAACTTCGGCCTCGAGGAGAAGATCGCGCGCCGCACCACCGAGCTGCGCGCGAACGAAGCGGCGTTGCGCATCGCGAACGACCAGTTGCGGGCGTTCTCCTATTCGGTGTCGCATGACCTGCAGTCCCCGCTGCAGCGCATGGCGTCGTTTGCCCAGTTGCTGGAGGGCGAACTTGGTACCGAGGCGCCGCGACGGGCACAGCATTACCTCTCGCGCATCCGCGCCAACGCCGACTACATGTCGCAGCTGATCGAGGGCCTGCTGGCGCTGGCGCAGGTGTCCGAGATCGAGATGGTGATTGGCGGCGTGAACCTGAGCGACCTGGCCAGCGAGATCCTCGACGGCCTGCAGGCCGAGCACCCCCAGCGCCGCGTCGCCTGGCAGGTGCAGGCGGGCCTGACGCTGACCGGCGACGCGCGGCTGATGCGATCGGTGATGGAGAACCTGCTGGGCAACGCCTGGAAGTTCACCGCCCACCACGACCCGACGTCGATCGTCGTCGGCGGGTCCAGCGAGAAGGGCGAGTTTTTCGTCAGCGACACGGGCGCCGGCTTCGACATGGCGTACGCGGACAAGCTGTTCGGCACCTTCCAGCGCCTGCACCGCACGGACGAATTCGAAGGCACCGGCATCGGCCTGGCGACGGTGGCCCGCGCGATCGCCCGCCATGGCGGGCGCATCTGGGCGGAAGCGCAGCCCGGCAAGGGCGCCACCTTCCACTTTTTTGTGCCGCCGCCGGGCGCCTGAACGAAGCAGCCTACAACTGCAGGCACAGCGCGGCGATGCCCGCGAGCACCAGCAGCAGCCCGGCCTGCTCGGCACGGGTCAGCTTTTCCTTCATCAGGCGGCGCGACACCAGGTAGCTGAACACCACTTCCACCATGCCCAGCGTGCGGACGTTGGCGGCCGAGGTCAGCGCGAAAGCGGTGAACCAGCCGATCGAGGCCAGCGCGCCGGCCAGCCCTGCCACGGTGGAAACACGCCATGCGGTGGCGGTGGCGCGCAACGAGCCGGGCGAGCGCAGCGCGAGCCAGCCGCCCAGCAGCAACGATTGCGCCGCCTGCGCCCACAACACGCCCCACGCGCCGATCAGCCACGGCGAAACCTCGGGCAACTGCAAGGCGGCGCCCCGGTAGCCCACGGCGGAGAACGCGAAACCCGCGCCCGAGGCCAGGCCATAAAGGGCTGCGCGCCCGGCCCATGCGCCCGTGCCGGCGGCCGGCGTTGCGCCGGGCTTTTGCGGCAGTGACAACATGACGACGCCTGCGGTCGCCAGGCCGATCGCTGCAATCGTGATCCAGCCGGGCACCTCGCGCAGGAACAGCGTGGCGAAGAGCGCCACCTGCAGCGCATCGGTCTTGGAGTAGGCGACGCCCACCACGAAGTTGCGCTGCTTCATCGCAGCGAGCAGGAAAGCGGTGGCCGCGAGCTGGCCCATCGCGCCCAGCATCAGCCAGCCGAAGTAGCGCGCATCGAACGGGGGAATCGCAGCCGCGGTGGCCGGCAGGGCGTGCAGCACCAGCACCCACACGGCGGCGAAAGGCAGGCCGTAGAGAAATCGCGCGAGCGTCGCCCCGAGCGTGCCGGCCTGCGCCACCAGCGAGCGCTGGGCGGCATTGCGCGCGGTCTGCGCCAGCGCCGCCCACAGGACGATGGGAATCCAGGCGTACGTGATGAACGAGGCAGTCGCGGTCGACATGGGCCTTTACGCGGTGCCGTCGAAGATGCGCTGGATCAGCGCCGCGGTGGCGCCGCTGGCCTTGTGCAGCAGGTCGTCGTGGGTCTGGCCCGACATGTAGACATTGCGCCGCGGGATGATGCGGTCCCAGTAGATCGGGTTGGCGGTGTCCACCTTGAGCATGCGGTTGCGGCCCGTGGACATGACGACATGCGCTTCGACCGGCACCGCCTGCGGCTTGTACACCATGTAGCTGGCCATCAGCTTGGCCCGCGCATCGATGGAGAACTCGTGGCCCGGGTGGCGCATGGCCAGCCGGTCCCGGTCGCGCTCCCGCTGCCCGAGCAGCTCGGTGCGATAAACCCGCTCGAAGCGCAGGCGCAATCCTTCGTCCTGGTGCCGCGCACAGGCTTGCGCATCGTCCCAGAGCCCATCGCGGTACAGGTCCGCGAGCGCTTCCGAAAGGTTGGGCTCGACCAGCACCAGCCGCGCCACGGGACGCCCGGCGGCCGAGAAGCGAATCGCCATCTCGATGGCGATCAGGCAGCCGATGCAAAAGCCCGCGAGGTAAACCGGCCCCGACGGATATTGCGCAGTGAGCTCATCGCAGTAGGCCTGCGCGATGTCCTCGATGCGCCGCAGCCTGGCGGCCTTGGTACGCAAGCCCGGCAGCTCGAACATGTTGAACTTCTGCCCAGGATGCAGTCCGTCGAAGAACTCCTTGAGCGGGAGCATGAAACCCTGCTTGCCGTGCACCGCAAAGATCGGCGGCCGCGCGCCGGTGGCCTGCGCCTGCGGCGCCGCAGCGGATGCGCCGGGCGCCAGCGCCGCCGCGAGCTCGCGCGGCGTGCTCGTCTCCGCCAGCAGCGAGACCGGGAACGACAGGCCCATGTCGGCGTGGATGATCAGCTGCAATTCAACGGCCGACATCGAGTCGCCGCCCAGGTCGAAGAAGCAGTCGACAGCGCCGACCTGGTCGATGCGCAGGCACTGCGCGAACGCCGTCGCGATCCGGTCTTCCGCGCTGCCGGGGGCGGGCGCCTCATAGGGCAGCGGCAGGCCGAGTGCCGACCGCGACACCAGGTCGTGCGCGCGGCTCATGGCGAAGCCAGTTCCTCGCGCAGCTGCGCGTAACTCACCTTGCCGTTCTCGTTGAGGGGCAACTTGTCCAACAGGCGAATGACGCGCGGCGTCTTGTTGGGGACCAGCCGCGCGCGCAGGTGGGCGCCGACGGCCTGTTCGGTAAGCGCCGGGTCCGCCACGATGAAGATGGCGATCTCCTCACCCACGTTCCCGGCGGCAAAGCCCACCACCACGGCTTGCTTCACGCCCGCCAACGCCAGCGCGACGGCCTCCACCTCGGCGGGGTACACGTTTTCGCCGCCGCGAATGATCATCTCGGAGTCGCGGCCCAGCAGGTAGAGGAATCCTTCCTCGTCGACGCGGCCGACATCGCCGGTGTAGACCCAGCCTTGCGCGATGCGGTCGCCGCGCTGGCGGTCTATGCCGTCGCCGCACAGCGCCAGCGTCATGCCCGGCGAGCGCACGCGGATCACGCCGGGTTCGCCCAACGGCAGTTCGCGGCCATCGGCGCCCAGCACCTGCAGGTTCACCTGCGGCAGCACGCGGCCCACGCTGCCGGGATGGGTGAGCGCGTCGGCCGAGTCGAGGAAGCTGATGCGCCCCGTCAGCGCCGAGGCGTAGAGCTCGATGAAATTCGCAGCCAGCACGCGCATGGCCAGCTGCTTTTCGGCGGCGTCCATCGGCGCGCCGGCGCAATACAGGTAGGTCAGGTCGAACGCGGGCGTGTCGCGCCCACGGTAGATGTCCAGCAGGCCGCGCACCACCGTCGGCACCGTCACCAGCGAACTCACCTTCATCGTGGTGATGGCATCGGCGACTTCCTGCGGGCTGAAGATGACGGGAAAGAAGATGATCGTCCCGGCGTTGCGCAGGTGCGCCAGCGTGTTGTGGATCGCGCCCGAAAAACTCAAGGGCCCGAGATTGAGGAGCCGGCCGCCCGCATCGCGCTGGCCGAGGCCGGCCGGCAAGCTGGTGCGGATGAACAGCTGCTCGTGGGTCAGCAGCGCGCCCATGCGCTTGCCCGAGCTGCCGGACGTGAGCAGCACCAGCGCAGGCGCCTGCTGCTCCGGGCTGTAGTGAGGCGCCGCGGGCTGTTGCGAAACCGCGTCCAGCCACGCCGCATCAGTGACGACGCTGCGATAGCCGCCGGAGCCTGCGGCGGCGCGGTCTTCGAGGATGGTGTGCAGCTCGAACTCGCTGGCCAGCGCGGCGCGCTCGGCGCCCTTGGTGCGAAAGTCCATCGGCACGGCCACCGCGCCGAGCATCCACGCGGCGCACATCTGCACCAGCGTGTCTTCGTTGCGGCGATTCGCGATGCCCACGCGCGCCCCGGCCGGGACGCCCCGGCTGGCGAGGTCGCGGGCGACCTGCGAAGCACGGGCGACGAACTCGCGCCACGTGAGGCGCGTGCCCGGCGACTCGACCGCGGGGCGCCCGGGATGGCGCTTCGAGATTGCGATGAAGATGTCGCCGAAGTTCGCGTGGCCCATGGCTTACCTGCTGGCCAGTTCGCGAAACTGCAAGTCCTGGCGCGTGATGAGCGCGCGCGAGTCGGCGACGTTCATGTAGCGCGGCACGATGCCGGCGTTCTTCATGTCGCGGACCATGGTGTCGTCGGCCATGACCCGCGCGACCGCTTCCTCGACCCGGGTTGCAATGGCGCGCGGCACATCCTTGCCGGCGAAGAGCCCCTGGAAAAACTCCAGCGAAAGGTCCATCCCCTGTTCGCGCAGGGTCGGCACTGCCGGAAATTCGCTCACGCGAGCCGGGGCTGCGACGCCCAGGGCCTCAAGCTGTCCGGCCTTCACATGGGCCTGGACGGTCTGCCAGCCGGCGGTCGCCAGGTCGATGTGGCCGCCCAGCAGTGCGGCGATGGTGTCCGACTCGCCCTTGAACGGGATGCGGGTTGCGGCCAGCTTGCCGAGCGACAGGAAACCGTCGGCCGCGATCTGCGTGGAGGCGCCCGGCACCGTGCCCATGGTGAGGTTGTTGCCGGCGCCTGCCAGGTTCTTCAGCGAGAGGTTCAGGCCCTTGCGCGCCACCACGACCGGGTAGGTGATGTCGATGATGCCCAGCGGCTGGAATTCGGCAACGCGCGGCGCCTTGTCGACGAGGTATTGCGCCGAGACCAGTGCGGAGGAGATGAAGAGCAAGGTGTAGCCGTCCGGTCGGGCATCGGCCACGGCCCGCGCGCCGATGGCGCCGCCGGCGCCGGGCCGGTTCTGGACGGTGACCGGCTGCTGCCAGGCAGCTTGCAGCCGCATCGCCAGCAGCCGCGCCGAAAGGTCTGCGCGCCCGCCCGCCGGGAACGGCACGATGACCGTGACCGCCCGCTCGGGGTAGGCAGCGTCGTCAGCCCGCGCGCTGCCGCTTGCGAGGGCCAGGGCCAGCCACAGGTGGGTGAGGATGAGGCGCAGGCGCATCGCCCGATTCTAGGGGCGTGCCCTGGCCGAGCCGGCCGCAGCGGCCGGCGCGAAGCTCAGTCGGGCGTGAGCCGGATTTTGCCTTCCTTCACGTAGCGCTCGTATTCGTCGCGGGTGATGGCGGTGTGGGCGGGCGTGCCCTTCTCGTCGGTCCAGCCCAGCGTGGCGCTGTCGTCGGCCAGTTCGATCTCCACCGGCCCGGGCGGGATCGGGATGGTCACGCCGTCGCCGGCCCGAAAGCACACTTCCCCGCGAATGATGGCGTGTTGCATGGCAGTTCTCCTAAGGCTGTGACACCATTTCAACCCGCCAGCAGGCACACTGGTGTCAGCCAACGTCGCCAAAAGGAGTTCCATGCTCAACAACGTCACGCGCGTCTCCGCAGCCGTCGTGGTGCTGGCGGTGGTGTTCGCCGTCACGGGCTGGCTCGCGTACGACAGGCTGGTTGGCAGCCGGACGGTCACCGACACCAGCGTTGTCGCCTCGGGCATTCCGGTGGTCATGCGCAGTGCCGGTGGATTGCTGGAAATCGCCACCGTGACGGTGTACGAGCGATTCAAGCGAACCGACACGCGCGACTTCTGGGGCGTCTCGCTGGGCACCACGGTGTCCATCATCCAGGTGCCGGTGACTTACCGCTACCACATCGAGCTGGCGCGCGAATGGCCAATCTACATCGACGGCAAGACCGCCACCGTGCGAGCCGCCGAGGTCAAACCTTCGCTGCCGGTGGCCTTCGACACCTCGAAGATGGAGAAGTACACGCAGAACGGCTGGGCGCGCTTCAACAAGGACGAGAACCTGGCGGCGCTGGAGCGTTCCATCACGCCTGAACTGCAGGGGCGCGCTGCCACGCCGGCCATCCGCCAGCTGGCAATCGACGCAGGGCGCCAGACAGTGCGCGAATTCGTGACGGCGTGGCTGCTGAAGGAGCAGGGCTGGAAGAAGGACCCGGCGTACAAGGTGGAGGTGATGTTTCCCGGGGAGACGCTGTCCAGCGTTCGCGCGAACGCTGGCTGAACGCATCACGCAGCTCAGCGCCGGACGAAGACCAGCAGCAGGTTATTCGCCGGCATGGCGTGCCGTTCGCGCAGCACCAACCCGGCGCGCTGTGCTTCACGCTCCACGTCCTCGCGCCTGCGGATACCCCACTGCGGATTGCGCTCACGCAGGCCATGGTCGAAGGAGAGGTTGCCGGGTGACGTCGCGACAGCGTCCTCCAGGTAAGGGCCGTAGGTGACGAGTACACCGCCCGGCGCGAGATGCCGGGCACTGCCTTGCATCAGCGCAGCGCAGGTGGCCCACGGCGAGATGTGCAGCATGTTCGCGCAGTAGATGGCGTCGAAGGCTTGCGCAAACGGCGCTTCGCGGGACGGCCACTGTGGCGCCATCACATCGAGGATC
>DATHWV010000360.1:0-19752 GCA_035460205.1 Ramlibacter sp. | reverse complement strand
TCCTAACGCAGCACGCCGAGCGCGAAAGGCAGGCTCGCCATCCCCAGCAGCGTGGACAGCGTGACCAGCCCCGCCACGTAGGCGCCGTTGTAGCCCATGCGAACCGCCAGCACGTAGGCGCTGGAAGCGGTGGGCAGGGCGGAGAAAGCCATCAGCACCGAAGTCTGGATCGCATCGAGCCCGAACGCGCGCGCCAGGCCCATCGCCACCAGCGGCGTGATGAGGTGGCGGATGGCCAGCACCGAGATGGCCAGGGTCCTGGCATTGGCGAGGCTCGCGAACTGCATGCCCGCTCCCGCCGCCATCAGGCCCAGCGCCAGCGAAGCGGCGCCGATGCGGCTGACGGCCGGCTCCAGCCAGGCCGGCATGGAGAACCCCATCAGGTTGGCCGTGAGTCCCGAGGCCGTTGCGATGATGAGCGGATTGCGCACCAGTTCGCGAACGAAGCCGCGCTGTGCATGGCGCGCCATCGGCCACACCGCCGCCACGTTGTAAATGGGTACGCAAAAGCCGATGAGGATCGCGATCAGCAGCAAGCCTTGCGAACCCGCCAGCCGGTCGGCCAGGGCCAGCGCGATGAACGAGTTGAAGCGGAACGCCACCTGCGCGCTCGCTGCATGGTCGCGCGCTTCGATGTGCTTTCCGATCCAGGGCAGGTATGGCAGGGAGTAGGCCATTGCGATGGCGGCCAGCGCCATCAGCACGCCCGCGGCCAGCAGGCTGGACGCGGCGGCGATGTCCAGCGGGCTCTTGGTGACCGACTGGAAGAGCAGCACCGGGAACAGGAAGTAGTAAACCAGCCCTTCCACCGGCTGCCACACGCTGCGGTCCAGGGCGGTGTAGCGGCACACCAGGTAGCCGCAAAGGATGAGCGAGAAATCGGGGACGAGCAGCAGCGCAAGGTTCACGCCACTAGGATAGGGGCAAAGCCCATTCAGGGTTAGCCCCTATGTGGATTCCACAGCCCGGCCGGGCGATTCTGCTTATAGGATTCACGACAGCTTTGCATTCCGCATCCCGTATCCGTCTTCCATCTCCCAAGGAGCTTCCATGAAACGCCGCCACTGGTTCGCCCTCTCCGCCGCTGCACTGGCCATTGCCGCCGGTCCCGCGCTCGCCCAGGGCTACCCGAACAAGGTCATCAAGCTGCAGGTCCCGTTCGCACCGGGCGGCACGACCGACATCATTGCGCGCGTCATCGCCGAGCCGCTGGGCAAGGCCCTGGGCCAGAGCGTGATCGTGGAGAACAAGGCAGGCGGCGGCGGCGTGATCGGCGCGCTGGAAACCGCGCGTTCCGTGCCGGACGGCTATTCGCTGGGCGTGGCCACCGTGTCGACCACGGCCGCCAACCCGGCCATCAATCCCAAGACACCGTACAACCCGACGACCGACTTCACGCCGATCATCAACATCGCCGCGACGCCGAACATCATTGCCGTGCACCCGAGCTTCCCGGCCAAGGACTACAAGGCGTTCGTCGCCGAGCTCAAGCGCGCACCGGGCCGCTACTCGTATTCGTCCTCGGGCACCGGCGGCATCGGCCACCTCCAGATGGAACTGTACAAGAGCCTGTCGGGTACTTTCGTTACGCACATCCCTTACCGCGGCGCCGGCCCGGCGCTCAATGACACCGTGGCCGGCCAGGTCCCGATGATCTTCGACAACATTCCCTCGGCGCTGCCCTTCATCAAGGACAACCGCCTGGTGCCCATCGTGGTCGCCGCGCCGCAGCGGCTGGCCGCGCTGCCCAACGTGCCCACCTTCAAGGAAGTGGGCCTGGAGCCGGTGAACCGCATGGCCTACTACGGCATCTACGGCCCCAAGGGCCTGCCGCAGGAAGTGGTGAACAAGATCCATGACGGCGTGCTCAAGGCGCTGCAGGACCCGGCGGTGCGCAAGCGCATCGAGGACACCGGCTCGATCATCGTGGGCAACACGCCGGCGCAGTTCGCGGCCCAGATCAAGGCTGAATTCGAGGTGTACAAGAAGGTGGTCGATTCGGCCAAGCTGAAGCTGGATTGAGCGGGCGTGGAGAATGCCGGTATGCCCGGCACTTCCCACGCCACTGACGCCATCGACGCCTTCATCGACGCCCTCTGGCTGGAGGAGGGTTTGTCGCGCAATACCCTGGCGGCCTACCGGCGTGACCTGTCGCTGTACGCGGCCTGGCTGGCGGAAAAAGGGCGGGGCCTGGACAGCACCGCCGAATCCGACATCAACGGTTATTTCGCGGCCCGCCACGCGCACAGCAAGGCGACCACCGCGAACCGCCGCCTCACGGTCTTCAAGCGCTATTTCCGGTGGGCGCTGCGCGAGCGGCTGATCACTTCCGACCCCACGCTGCGACTGCAGTCGGCCCGGCAGCCCCTGCGCGTGCCCAAGACCTTGACCGAGGCCCAAGTGGAGTCGTTGCTGGGCGCACCCGACCTGGACACGCCGCTGGGCCTGCGCGACCGCACCATGCTGGAGCTGATGTACGCGAGCGGCCTGCGCGTGAGCGAGCTGGTGTCGCTCAAGACCTTCAACGTGAGCATGGGCGAACAGGTGCTGCGCGTGTTCGGCAAGGGCAACAAGGAACGCCTCGTGCCTTTCGGCCAGGTGGCGCGCGACTGGATCGAGCGCTACCTGAAAGACGCGCGCCCGGTGATCCTCAACGGCCAGCAGACCGACGACCTGTTCGTCACCGCGCGCGGGCAGGGCATGACGCGCGTGATGTTCTGGATGATCGTCAAGAAACATGCGCGCGCGGCCGACATCACCGCACCCCTGTCGCCGCACACCTTGCGGCATGCCTTCGCGACCCACCTGCTCAATCACGGCGCCGATTTGCGCGCGGTGCAGATGCTGCTGGGGCACGCGGACATTTCCACCACGACGATCTATACCCACGTCGCGCGCGAGCGCCTCAAGCAGCTGCATGCGCAGCATCATCCGCGGGGGTAGGGGGGAAACATAATCAGGGTGCATTACCCAAGAGGAGTTCACGATGAAGAAGATTCTTTCGATGCTGTTACTGGCCACCGCGGCGGGCATTGCGGGCGCCCAAGCCTGGCCCAGCAAACCGATACGGCTGGTGGTCGGCTATCCGCCGGGCGGTGGCATCGACTTTGCGGCTCGCACGATCCAGCAGCCGCTCCAGGATGCACTCAAGCAGCAGATCGTGGTGGACTACAAGCCGGGCGCCGGCGGCATGCTGGCGGCGGGCGAATTGACCCGTGCCGCGCCAGATGGCTACACGCTGCTGCTCGCCAACACCGGCCCATTCGCGATCGCGCCGTACCTGCAGTCGAAGCTGCCGTATGACCCGGTCAAGCAGTTCACCTACATCGGGCAGATCAGCCAGGGTAGCTATATCGCCGTCACACGGCCCGACCATCCGGCCCGCGACCTCAAGGAGTTCGCTGCCTGGGCGCGAGCCAATCCGGGCAAGGTCAATTTCGCGTCCGGCGGCAACGGCACGTCGACGCACCTCAATGGCGAGTTGATGAACCAGGCCACGGGGCTGGACGTGACGCACGTGCCGTACAAGGGCAGCGCGCCCGCCATCCAGGACCTGATGGGCGGACAGACGCACCTGCTGATCGACGCCGGCACGGTGCTGCTGCCGCAGATCAAGGGCGGAAAACTCAAGGCGCTGGCGGTGACGGGGCCGCGCCGCGACCCACAGCTGCCGGAGGTGCCTACGGTGCGCGAACTCGGGCTGGGTGCGATGGAGAGCGTCGGTTTCCAGGGGCTGGTCGGGCCGGCCGGCATGCCCAAGGAGGTGGTGGACAAACTGGCAGCGGAGCTGGCCAAGGTGCTCGCGCAACCGGAGGTGAAAGCCAAGTTCAGCGCGGCGGGCGCCGAGGTGCACTCGCTGGGGACGACCGAATTCGCGGCCTTCGTCAAGACGGAAAATGAAAAATGGGCGCGCCTGATCAAGGAGCGCAAGCTGCAGCTGGACTGAGCGATCAGCCCATCAGCCAGGCGAGTTCCGCGTCGCTGAAACCCGCCTGCTTGCGCGCCGCCTCGTTGAATGGCGGATACAGCTTCGGCGCGTCGTAGCGCTGCACCAGGACGCCGTAGTGCGGCACGGGATCCAGGCCTTCGCGCTCGCACAACCAGGCGTACCAGCGGTTGCCGATGGCGACATGGCCGATCTCATCGTGCAGGATGATCTCCAGGATGTCCACCGCGCGCAGCGCTGCCGGCGTGGCGACCTTGCGCAGGCGCTCCTGGATCAGTGGCGATGCGTCAAGCCCGCGCGCCTCCAGCGTGCGCGGCACCAGGGCCATGCGCGCGACGACGTCGTCTTTCGTCCGCTCGCACATCGACCACAGGTTGTCGTGGGCGGCGAAGTCGCCGTAGGCATGGCCCAGCGATCCAAGGTGCTCGCGCAACAGGGTGAAGTGGTAAGCCTCTTCGGCCGCCACCCGCGTCCAGTCAAGGTAATAGGCGGGCGGCATGCCGTCGAAGCGCCACACCGCATCCAGCGCCAGGTTGATCGCGTTGAACTCGATGTGCGCGATGGCATGCAACAGCGCAGCCAGGCCCTCGGGTTTGAAAGGCGAGCGGCGTGCCACCTTGGCGGGATGGATGAGTTCCGGCCGCAAGGGGCGGCCGGGCAGGGGAGACGTGGCTGCAGGCGCTTCGGATGCTATCAAAAGTGAAGCGCACTCGCCTTGCAGTGCAATCGCTTGCGCTGCTTTCAGTTGGGGGTCGGCGAGGCAGAGCACCTGCAGCGCACGGTGGCGAAGCTCCATCCCTACAATTCTAGGTTGCAGCACACAAGGAAGAAGAATCCATGGCGATTTATGAACTCGACGGCAAGACGCCGCGGCTGGCCGCAGGCGCCTGGGTCGCGCCCAGTGCCGAGGTGATCGGCGAAGTGGAACTGGGCCAAAACGCCAGCGTGTGGTTCGGGGTGGTGATCCGTGGCGACACCGAAACCATCCGCATCGGCCGCAACACCAACATCCAGGACCAGTCGATGCTCCATGCCGATATCGGCGTTCCGCTGACGCTGGGTGATAACGTGACGGTCGGCCACCAGGTGATGCTGCACGGCTGCACCATCGGTGACGGATCGCTCATCGGCATCCAGGCCGTGGTACTGAACAACGCGAAGATCGGTCGCAATTGCATCGTCGGCGCAGGCAGCGTCGTGACCGAAGGCAAGGAGTTCCCGGACAACTCGCTGATCGTCGGCAGTCCAGCCAAGGCGATTCGCCAACTGACCGACGAACAGGTCACGCTGCTGTCGCACCTGGCGCAGCACTACGTCGACAACGCCGTGCGCTACCAGCGCAGCTTCAAGAAGATCGGCTGATGTCGGAACTGCACAAATTCATTTTTGACGGCCTGCCGGTGCGAGGCAGCATCGTGCGCTTGACCGATGCCTGGCAGGAAGTCCTGGCGCGCCGCAAGGCCAACACCGCCACCGGCGCGTGGTCGCAACCCGTGACCGAGCTGCTGGGCGAGATGGCGGCGGCCGGCGCGCTGATGCAGTCCAACATCAAGTTCAACGGCGCCCTGGTGCTGCAGATTTTCGGTGACGGCCCGGTGAAGGTGGCGGTGGCTGAGGTGCAGCACGACCTCGGGCTGCGCGTCACGGCCAAGGTAGTGGGCGACGTCGCCGCGGACGCTCGCCTGTCGCAGATGGTCAACCAGGGCAACAAGGGCCGTTGCGCGATCACGCTGGACCCGAAGGACAAGTTTCCGGGACAGCAGCCCTACCAGGGCGTGGTGCCGCTCTATGGCGACCACGGCGAGAAGATCGAGAGCCTCAGTGAGGTTCTGGAGCACTACATGCTCCAGTCCGAGCAGCTCGACACCCGCCTGGTGCTGGCGGCCGACGACAAGGTCGCGGCGGGCCTGCTGATCCAGCGGCTGCCGATGCAGGGCGAGGGGAACCTGGCCGGCAGCCTGGTGTCCCGCGCCAACGAGGACGAGATCGGCCTGAACGAGGACTACAACCGCATTGCCATCCTCGCGGCCAGCCTGAAACGTGAGGAACTGCTGGAGCTGGACGTGGACACCATCCTGCAGCGGCTCTTCTGGGAAGAGAAAGTCCTGCGCTTCGAGCCGCAAACGCCGCGTTTTGCCTGCACCTGCAGCCGCGAGCGCGTTGCCAACATGATCCGCAACCTCGGCGCGGACGAGGCCGGGAGCATCGTCGCCGAGCGGGGCGAGATCGAGGTGGGCTGCGACTTCTGCGGCCAGCAATACCGCTTCGACGCGGTGGACGCCGCGCAGCTCTTTACTTCGCGCGGCGACCAGCCGCCCGTGAACCCGACCGTGCAATAACGCCCTTGGTGGCGCCCTTGGCCACTTGCCGGAGCGCCTTCATCGCAGGCGCCAGCAGCTTCATGTCCGCGTTGGCGGCATAGACGGCGTAGGCCGGGTACAGGAACTCGGGCGCGCCTTCCACGCGGCGCAGGCGCCCTTGCTCGATGTAGGGCTGCGCGACGTTCTGGCGGAAGTAGCCGGCGCCGCCAACGGCCAGCAGGTACTCCAGGCCCAGTGGTCCGAGGCTGGATGACACGCCGACGCTGGAGAGTTCCGGAAAGGCTAGGCTGTGCTGGGCCGCGAACTCCGGGCCCCAGTCCACGTACACGTAGTCGGCGGGCCGCGGCAGCTGCTGGCCCTTCAGGGTGGTGACCATCACCAGCTTTTCCTCGATCAGCAGTTCGATGCGCAGGTCCGATCGCTGGCGCGGCGCATACGCGATGACGATGTCCAGCGCGCCGTCGGCCACGAAAGCCAGCAGGTTTTCGGCGACACCGATCTCGGTACGCAAGGCATACTGCGGCGCGTCCTTGCGCATGCACACCAGCCAGTCGCGCATCAGCGGGTACCAGAGGCTGATTTCGCAGCCCACCGTCACCAGTGCTTCCCGCCCGGACGGCACTGCGACCTGGTGGCGGGCGCGCTCCCACACTTGCACCAGCGTCTGGGCGTGGCGCACGAACTGCTCACCGGCCGGCGTCAGCGCGGCGCCGGCGCGGTTGCGCACGAACAGCTGGCGGCCCAGCAGGTCTTCCAGCGTCTTGACCCGTGCGCTGACCGCGGTCTGCGTGACGTGCAGGCGCTGTGCGGCCTGCACGAAGCTGCGGCTGGAAACGATCTCCAGGAAGGTGCGGGCGAGGGTGATGTCCATATGCAGTTATTTTGCATTTAAAGCCAATACAAGTCATTTTACTTTTGTCATGGCCGGACCTAAATTCTTCCCATCGAAAGGAAATTCACATGACCACATTGCCCCTTCGCGCTCCCGTCGCCATGCGCCCGACGCAACCACGTTCCCCCGCCCGCCCGGTCGCGAGCCACGTTGCCGGGCCGCAATGGATGACGGCCGGGATCCGCCGCAACCTCAGCGCACGTGCCCTGCGCCTGATGCGGAGCGGCGATTGAGGTTCGCCGGCGCCAGCCCGCTGGGACTCTTCTCGCAGTGCCATGCGCGCACGCTGGAAGAGTGCCTGGACCTGCGCAAGCTCGTGCTCCTGCTGCGTGAAACCGGCTGGAGCACCCGGGCGCAGCAGGCCAGCCGGGACATCCTGCGCCACTTCGACCAGGAGGCCACGCAGAACCACGTGGAAGAAGAGGCCTGCCTGTTTCCGGCCTTGTTGGACTCGATGGCAGGCACCGAGCCCGATTGCCTGCGAGAGATGACTTCGACGCTGGCCCGCCAGCACAGCGGGCTCGAACGGATGTGGGCGCGCCTGCGCCCGCAACTGGAGGCCATCTGCACCGGCCAGTCGGCGGCGCTGTCGAGTGCGGACGTGGAAGACTTCATCGAGGCCAACGTGCGCCACATCGAGAGCGAGGAGAACGGCCTGCTGCCGATGGCCCAACGGCTGATCGCCGGGCGTGAGCTGCCGCGCCTGCGCAGCTCCATCCTGCAGTGGCGTACGGCGTGCAACGAAATGCGCGCCGCAATGCACGGCTAGCGCGGCGCTTTGTCCCGGGCAACTGCCGCGAACAACCGGTGCTCGCAGTCCGGGTCGCTGCACTTGTCGCACAACCAGACCCACGGGCGGCTTGGGGCGCCGGCGTCCTGCGCCGTGCGGGCCGTACCAGTCATCGAGTCAATGGCCACCAGCGCCTGCGCCAGGCGTTCGCCACCCTGGCCATAGATCACTCGATACGGGATGGCCGCCTTGGCCAGCGCATCGCGGATCAGCGCATCCACCGGCTCACGCACATGCGGGCCGTCGCGCTGCAGGCCGTCCGCCACCCAGGGCAGGTCCAGCCCGGTGAGCAGTGTCACGTCGTAGTCCCGCAGGCTCTCCAGCGCGAATTGGTAGAGACTGCCGTCGTTGAATAACATGCCGCTGTAGATGGCCACCATCACCGAGGTGGTGTCCGAGATCACGATGTCGCTCGTCTTCGCGGCCTCGACCACGCGGCGCTCCTGCTCCTGCGCGATGGGCATCTGTTCCTCTGGGCGCGGCGTACGGCCCTCGCGATGGCACCACTCGCGCAGCACTTCAGCCACCACCGCCACGCCGTGGCCCCGCGCGCGCAGGGCGGTGGCCAGGTCGCCGGAGAGCTGGGTCTTGCCGGTGCTTTCGGCACCCAGCAGCGCGATCTTCATGCCGCAGCCTTGCGCGCCCATTCGCGCCAGCCGATGACGCTGAGCACGATGAAGAGGGAGTAAAGCCCCACGGTGAGCCACAGGTCCTTGTGCGCGAACAGGCCCACGCTCACCACATTGACGCCGACCCAGACGGCCCAGTTCTCGAGGTACTTGCGGCCCAGCAGGTATTGGCCGACCAGGCTCACCGCGGTGGGGAACGCATCCCACCAGGGCACGTCGGTGTCGGTGAAGGTCTTGAGGAAGAGGCCTGTGGCCGGCCAGAGGACGGCGCACGCCAGCAACACCCAGGCAATGCCGTTGCGGGAGAGGCGCGTCACATGCAGGGCCGTGCCGTCGTCGCTGGTGCCGCGCAGCCACTGGAACCAGCCCCACAGAGCCACCACGGCGAAGAAGATTTGCAGCGTGGCGTCGCCGTACAGCTTGCTGCGCCAGAAGATCGCGAAGTACATCAGCGAACTGATGATGGCCAGCGGCCAGCCCCAGTGGATCTCGCGGATGTTGCAGCCGACCATGACGAGGGAAAGCACCACGGCGACGATTTCGAGCCACGTGGTGGGCGAGCCCCAGAGCGTGAAGGCTTCGGCGAAGACGAATTCAGGCACTACTTGCCCACGTTCACCAGGATTTCGTTGGGCTTGACCATGCCCAGTTCCATGCGGGCGCGTTCCTCGACCATCTCGAGGCCTTCCTTCAGGTCGCGCACCTCCGAGGCCAGGCGGTCATTGGCCTGCTGCGCCCGGAGGTTTGCCGCTTTCTGGGCGTCGAGCTTTTGCTGCAGCGTCGCGACGTTACCGATGCTCCCCCGGCCGAACCACAGCTGCGCATGGACGATGAGCAGCAGTGCGATCAGGATGGCGGGGATGAGCCGGTTGCCCAAGTGCTTCAGCGCAAGTTGTAGAAGGCCGAGCGGCCCGGGTAGCTGGCAACGTCACCGAGGTCTTCCTCGATGCGCAGCAGCTGGTTGTACTTGGCCATGCGGTCCGAGCGCGAGAGCGAACCGGTCTTGATCTGGCCGGCGTTCGTGCCCACCGCGATGTCGGCGATGGTCGAGTCCTCGGTCTCGCCCGAGCGGTGGCTGATCACCGACGTCCAGCCCGCGCGCTTGGCCATCTCGATGGCGGCGAATGTTTCGGTCAGCGTGCCGATCTGGTTGATCTTGATCAGGATGGAGTTGGCAACCTTCTTCTCGATGCCTTCCTTCAGGATCCTGGTGTTGGTGACGAACAGGTCGTCGCCCACCAGCTGCACCCTGCTACCCAGTCGGTCGTTCAGGGTCTTCCAGCCGTCCCAGTCGGATTCACCCATGCCGTCCTCGATGCTGATGATGGGGTACTTGTCCACCCACGAGGCCAGGATGTTCGTCCACTCACCGGAGTCGAGCACGAGGCCTTCGGCTTCCACATGGTATTTGCCGTCCTTGTAGAACTCGCTCGCCGCGCAGTCCAGGCCCAGGGCAATCTGCTCGCCGGGGCGGTAGCCCGCCTTCTCGATCGCTTCGAGGATCATGCTGATGGCCGCTTCGTGGTTGGCCACGTTCGGGGCGAAGCCGCCTTCGTCGCCCACCGCCACACTCATGCCCTTGTCGTGGATGATCTTCTTGAGCGCGTGGAACACTTCAGCGCCGTAGCGCACGGCTTCGCGGAAGCTCGGCGCGCCGATCGGGATGATCATCAGCTCCTGCAGGTCGAGGTTGTTGTTCGCATGGGCGCCGCCGTTGACGACGTTCATCATGGGAACCGGCAGCTGCATGCCGCCCATGCCGCCGAAGTAGCGGTACAGCGGCAGGCCCGATTCCTCGGCGGCCGCGCGCGCCACCGCCATCGACACGGCGAGCATGGAGTTGGCGCCCAGGCGGCTCTTGTTGTCGGTGCCGTCCAGGTCGATCAGCGTCTTGTCCAGGAAGGCCTGCTCGGAGGCGTCCAGGCCCAGCACCGATTCGGAGATCTCGGTGTTGATGTGCTCGACGGCCTTGAGCACGCCCTTGCCGCCGTAGCGGGCCTTGTCGCCGTCGCGCAGTTCGATTGCTTCGCGCGAGCCGGTGGACGCGCCGGACGGCACGGCCGCACGGCCCATGGTGCCCGATTCCAGCAGCACGTCACATTCAACGGTGGGATTGCCGCGCGAGTCCAGGATTTCGCGGCCGACGATGTCAACGATTGCGCTCATTGCAGGTTTCTCTTCTCAAAGTTGGAAAGCGGTTCAGGCACCCTCGACGACGATGATGCGCAGCTTGCCGCCGCGCACGATGGGCTCCGCGCCATGGGCCTTCATCGCAATGGTAGAGAGTCTTTTGTACTCTTCGTATTGTTCGGGGTTCGTAACTTCGACGTTGGCGATGATGTACGCGCTGGCCATGTTCACGCCTGGAAGTTGTTTTCGAGGTAGCCGTTCTTCTTGGTCACCTGGTCCAGGGCCAGCAGCGTTTCCAGCAGCGCCTTCATGTGCTTGAGCGGTACGGCGTTGGGCCCGTCGGAGAGGGCCTTGGCCGGGTCGGGATGGGTTTCCATGAACAGGCCCGCCACGCCGACGGCCACGGCCGCGCGGGCCAGCACCGGCACCATTTCGCGCATGCCGCCGGAGCTCGTGCCCTGGCCGCCCGGAAGTTGCACCGAATGCGTGGCATCGAAAACGACCGGCGCGCCGGTCTCTCGCATGATCGCAAGCGAGCGCATGTCGGAGACGAGGTTGTTGTAGCCGAAGCTCGCGCCGCGTTCGCAGGCCATGAAGCTGTCTTCGGGCAGGCCGGCTTCCTTTGCAGCAGCACGGGCCTTGTCGATCACGTTCTTCATCTCGTGCGGCGCGAGGAACTGGCCCTTCTTGATGTTCACCGGCCGGCCGGACTGGGCCACGGCGCGGATGAAGTCTGTCTGGCGGCACAGGAAAGCCGGGGTCTGCAGCACATCGACCACCTTCGACACCGCGGCGATCTCGTTCTCGCTGTGCACGTCGGTGAGGATCGGCACCTGCAAATCCTTCTTCACCTTCGCCAGGATCTCCAGGCCCTTTTCCATGCCCGGCCCGCGGAAGCTGCTGCCGGAAGTGCGGTTGGCCTTGTCGTAGCTGCTCTTGAAGATGAAGGGGATACCCAGGCTGGCGGTGATTTCCTTGAGCGTGCCGGCGGTGTCGATCTGCAGCTGTTCGCTTTCGACCACGCAGGGACCGGCAATCAGGAAAAAGGGCTTGTCCAGCCCGATTTCGAAGTTGCAGAGCTTCATGCCACGGCCTTGAGCGAACTCTTGCCTGCAGCCTGGTGTTCCACGGCTGCCTTGATGAACGAATTGAACAGCGGGTGGCCGTCCCAGGGCGTGGACTTGAACTCGGGGTGGAACTGCACGCCCATGAACCAGGGGTGCACGTCCTGCGGCAACTCGACGATCTCGGTCAGTTGCTCGCGCTGGGTCAGCGCAGAAATCACGAGGCCGGCCTGGCGCAGCTTGTTGAGGTAATTGACGTTCGCTTCGTAGCGGTGGCGATGCCGCTCGGTGACCACGTCGCCGTAGATCTTGTGGGCCAGGGTGTTCTTGGCGACGTCAGAGCTTTGGGCGCCCAGTCGCATCGTGCCGCCCAGGTCGGAGTTGGCGTCACGCGTCTTGATCGTGCCGTCGGCATCTTTCCACTCGGTGATGAGGGCGATGACCGGGTTGGGCGTTTCGGGCTCGAACTCGGTGCTGTTGGCGTCCTGCAGGCCAGCGACGTCGCGGGCGTATTCGATGGTCGCGACCTGCATGCCCAGGCAGATGCCCAGGTAGGGGACGCGCTGCTCGCGGGCAAAGCGCGCCGCCGCGATCTTGCCTTCGATGCCGCGTTTGCCGAAACCGCCGGGCACCAGCACTGCGTCGTACTTCGCCAATTGGCGCACGCTGTCGGCGGTGATGGTTTCAGAGTCGACGTAATCGATCTTCACGCGGACATGGTTTTTCATGCCGGCGTGGCGCAGCGCTTCGTTGAGCGACTTGTAGCTGTCGGAGAGGTCGACGTACTTGCCCACCATGGCGATGGTGACTTCGCCGCGCGGGTGCTCGGTTTCGTACACCAGCTCGTCCCAGCGCTTCAGGTTGGCCGGCGGCGTGTTCAGGCGCAGCTTGTCGCAGATCAGGCCGTCCAGGCCCTGTTCGTGCAGCATGCGCGGCACCTTGTAGATCGTGTTCACGTCCCACATGGAGATCACGCCCCACTCGGGAACGTTGGTGAACAGGGATATCTTGGCCTGTTCGTCCTCGGGAATCTTGCGGTCGGCGCGGCACAGCAGGGCGTCGGCGGAGATACCGATTTCACGCAGTTTCTGCACCGTGTGCTGGGTGGGCTTGGTCTTGAGCTCGCCGGCGGCCGCGATCCACGGCACGTAGGTGAGGTGGACGAAGGCGGTGTTATTGGCTCCCATGCGCAGGCTCATCTGCCGCGCGGCTTCCAGGAAGGGCAGGGACTCGATGTCGCCCACGGTGCCGCCGATCTCCACGATGGCCACGTCGGCTGCGCCGGGCTCGCCGAAGCGCGCGCCGCGCTTGATGAATTCCTGGATCTCGTTGGTGATGTGCGGGATGACCTGCACCGTCTTGCCGAGGTAGTCGCCGCGGCGCTCCTTCTCCAGCACCGACTGGTAGATCTTGCCGGTGGTGAAGTTGTTGACCTTGCCCATGCGGGTGGTCACGAAGCGCTCGTAGTGGCCCAGGTCCAGGTCGGTCTCGGCGCCGTCGTCGGTGACGAACACTTCGCCGTGCTGGAAGGGAGACATGGTGCCCGGATCGACGTTGATGTACGGATCGAGCTTGATGAGGGTGACTTTGAGGCCTCGCGATTCAAGGATCGCGGCGAGGGAGGCTGAGGCGATTCCCTTGCCCAGGGAGGACACCACACCGCCGGTGACGAAGACAAATTTGGTCATGTCATGGCCGGAAGCATTGCTTCCAGTAGGTGGGAAATTGGGATTATACGGGTGGGCTAATTCCCTCTGCTACATTGCGCCCATGCTCGACCTCGCCGGCAAACACTTCGTCCTGGGACTCTCCGGCGGCATTGCCTGCTACAAGGCAGCGGAGCTGTGCCGCGCGCTCATCAAGCAGGGCGCCACCGTGCAGGTGGTCATGACCGAAGCGGCCGAACAGTTCATCACGCCGGTGACCATGCAGGCCCTGTCCAACCGGCCGGTTTATGGCTCGCAATGGGACAGCCGGGAGCCGAACAACATGCCGCACATCAACCTCTCGCGCGAGGCGGACGCCATCCTCATTGCGCCGTGCAGCGCGGACTTCATGGCCAAGCTGTTGCACGGCCGCGCCGACGAACTCCTGAGCCTGATGTGCCTGGCCCGCCCCATCGACAAGGTGCCCCTGCTGCTTGCCCCCGCCATGAACCGCGAGATGTGGGCGCACCCGGCCACCCAGCGCAACATGGTCCAGCTGGCTGCCGACGGCGCGCACATCCTGGGCGTAGGCTCGGGCTTCCAGGCCTGCGGCGAGACCGGTGACGGCCGGATGCTGGAGCCGCCCGAGCTGCTGGAGGACATCATTGCGTTCTTCCAGCCCAAGCGGCTGGCCGGCAAGCAGGTGCTGGTCACCGCCGGGCCGACGTTCGAGGCGATCGATCCGGTGCGCGGCATCACCAACCTGTCCAGCGGCAAGATGGGATTCGCCATCGCACGCGCGGCGCGCGAGGCGGGCGCGAACGTGACGCTGGTCGCGGGGCCGGTCAGCTTGCCCACGCCGCGTGGCGTCACCCGCATCGACGTGAAGTCGGCGCAGGACATGTTGCGGGCCACCGAGCCGCAGGCGCAGCTCGCCGATATCTTCATCGCCACGGCCGCGGTGGCCGATTGGCGGCCGGCCAGCGCGAGCGACCAGAAGATCAAGAAGGACGGTTCGGGCAAGACGCCTGCGCTGACCTTCACCGAGAACCCCGACATCCTCGCCGCCGTGGCCCAGTCGCCGCGCGCGAAATCCGGCGCACTGTTCTGCGTGGGATTCGCGGCCGAAAGCCACGACCTGCTGGCCAACGCGCAGGCCAAGCGCGCGCGCAAGGGCGTGCCGCTGCTGGTGGGCAACATCGGCCCCGCTACATTTGGCGCAGACGACAACGCGCTGCTGCTGGTGGACGCGCAGGGCGCGAAGGAAATGCCGCGCGCCCCCAAACTCGAACTGGCCCGCCAACTGGTGGCCGAAATCGCCGGACGACTATGAAAATCGACGTGAGAATCCTGGACCCGCGCATGGCGGACCAGTTGCCTGCCTATGCGACGCCGGGCAGTGCCGGCCTTGACCTGAGGGCTTGCCTGGACGGTCCCCTGACGCTGGCGCCCAACGCCTGGCGGCTGGTGCCGACCGGCATCTCGATCTGGATCAAGGACCCGGGCTATGCCGCCATGATCCTGCCGCGTTCGGGGCTCGGCCACAAGCACGGCATCGTGCTGGGCAACCTCGTCGGCCTGATCGACAGCGACTACCAGGGGCAATTGATGGTGAGCGCCTGGAACCGCAGCGACGTCGAGTTCACGCTGCAGCCGATGGAGCGCCTGGCGCAACTGGTCATTGTTCCCGTGGTGCAGGCGCAGTTCAACATCGTGGATGAGTTCCCCGCCACGCAGCGCGGCGAAGGCGGCTACGGCTCGACCGGCAAGGCCTGAATTCCTACAGGAATGCGCGGCATTCCCTGCCGCCGCACCCAGGCGCGAGCGTCTCCAATGGCTGCACAAGGCCGGCCACTGAGGCTGTGCCAGAAGCACGTCCTTCAGGAGACCCTCATGATCAAGTCCAACCGCCTCATCCCCCTCGCTTCGGCGATGGCCCTCGCCGCCGCGCTTTCCGCATGCGGCACGGCCGACCCGTACGGCCCCAACAACTACCCGGTGTCGCCGGTGTCGTCGGTTGATACGACCCGCACCTACCCGGCCGGCTCGTATCCCTACGGCAGCTATCCGGTCCAGCAGCAGCCTGCGGGCTACGTTGAATTCGGCCGCGTGACGAACGTCTCGCTGGTCAGCCCCGGCACCAGCGCCGTCACCCCGAACCGCAGCGCGGCCGGCACGGTGATTGGTGCGGTGGTGGGTGGCCTGCTGGGCAACCAGATCGGCCATGGCGGCGGCCGTGCGGCTGCCACCGTGCTGGGCGCGACGGCCGGCGCGGTCGTGGGCAACAGCGTGGCAACGCAAAACAGCCCTTCCTACAACGCCGCCTACCCGGTCTACCGCATCACGGTGCAAACCGACCAGGGCCAGTTCCGCACCTATGACGTCAACGGCACCGGCGACCTGCGTGCCGGCGACCGCGTGCGCATCGAGAACGGCGTGATCTACATGGCGTAATGCCGGCGATCAGTGCAGCGTGGCGCCCCCGGGCGCCTCGCCGCGCTGCACCTTGAAGAAGCCAGTGCCGGCGCTGCCGCGCCCGACCTCTTCCTCGGTGGCTTCACGTACGGCCTCCACCTTCAGGTGCAGGCGCAACGCGAACCCTGCGAGCGGGTGGTTGCCGTCCAGCACCACATGCTCGGGATAGATTTCGGTGACGGTGTACAGGAGGTCCTTCGGGGCCTCCTCGTTCGTTCCGGCCGGCAAGCCTTCGAAGGTCATGCCTTCTTCCAGCTCCGCCGGGAACAGCGTGCGCGGCTCGAGGAACACCAGTTCCTCGTTGTAGTCGCCGAACGCTTCCTCCGGCTCCAGGTGCAGGTCGAGTCGGTCGCCCGGCTCATGGCCCTGCAAGGCCTCCTCGATCTTGGCGAGCAGGTCGTCCCCCCCAACGAGGAACTCGACGGGCTCTGAAAGTTCGTCCAGCAGCTCGCCCGTGGTGTCTTTCAGTGTCCAGGTCAGTGCGACGACGCATTGCGGTGTGATTTCCATAGGAGAATTGTCGCAGTTCCCCATGGATATCGCACAACCCCTCTCCCTCCTGGCCGGCCTGTCGCCCAGCCAGTTCATGAAACGGCACTGGCAGAAGAAGCCGCTGCTGGTGCGTGGCGCCATTCCCGGTTTCGCACCGCTGGTGTCGCGCAACGAGCTGTTCGAAATGGCCGCGCGCGACGAAGTGGAATCGCGGGTCGTCGCACAGTCCGGTGGCGATTGGCAGTTCCGGCGCGGCCCTTTCAACCGGCGCGCCTTGCCGCCCTTGTCACGGCCACAGTGGACGCTGCTCGTGCAAGGCGTGGACCTGCACCTGCCCGCTGCGCATGCGCTGCTGCAGCAGTTCCGCTTCGTGCCGCAGGCCCGGCTGGACGACCTGATGATCAGCTATGCCACCGACGGCGGCGGCGTCGGCCCGCACTTCGACAGCTACGACGTGTTCCTGCTGCAGGCGCAGGGCCGGCGGCGCTGGCGCATCGGCCGGCAAAAAGACCTGGCGTTGCGCGAAGGTGTGCCGCTGAAGATCCTGGACCGCTTCGAGCCCGAGGAGGAATACCTGCTTGAGCCCGGCGACATGCTGTACCTGCCGCCGCGCTATGCGCATGACGGCATTGCCGACGGGGAGTGCCAGACCTACTCGATCGGCTTTCGCTCCCCCGGCCGCGGCGAGCTGGCGCATGAACTGCTGCTGCGCCTGGCCGACGACGCCCGCGAACTGGCCGGCGACCGCGTGTACGCCGACCCGGGGCAGGCCGCGACCCAAGGGCCCGGCGCCATCCCCGACACGCTGCAGGCCTTCGCGCAGGACGCGGTGGCCGCCGCGATGAAAGACCCGCATGCCATGCAGCGCTCGCTCGGTGAATACCTCACCGAGCCGAAGGCCAGCGTGTGGTTCGAGCCGGGCACCGCGCGCGGCACCTTGCGCGAAGCGGTGCTGGACCGTCGCACGAACATGATGTACGACGCGCGCCACGTTTTCATCAACGGCGAGAGCTACCGGGCTTCCGGCGCCGATGCCGCGCTGATGCGGCTGCTGGCCGACCGGCGGCGGCTGGAACCCGCAGACCTGGCGCGCGCCAGCCAGGATGCGCTCGCGCTGCTGCGCAACTGGCGCGAAGCCGGCTGGCTGGAGCCGGGAAAGGGATCGCGATGAGCACCACGCCCGACAACGACAAGCCTGCGGACGACGCCGCGCCGGCATTGCATTCCGGGCGTTTCGAAGGCCGCACCCGGTTCCAGCAGATGATCCGCGACGCGCTGGCGTGCGCCGCGCGCGAAGGCTGGCGCGAGCTCATCCTTTGCGACGCGGATTTCGGCGACTGGCCCCTGGGCGAACGCGCCGTGGCCGAGTCGCTGCAATCCTGGTCGAAAACGGGCCGCAAGTGCGTGCTGCTGGCCAAGCGCTATGACGAGGTGATGCTGCGCCATGCGCGCTTCGTGACCTGGCGCCGGACGTGGTCGCACATCATCGACGCGCGCGGCTGCTCATCCGCGGACCCGCTGGAGCTGCCCAGCGCGATCTGGAGCCCCGCCTGGGTGATGCAGCGGCTGGACCCGGTCCGCTGCAACGGCTACAGCGGCACCGAACCCGATCGCCGTGTGCTCCTGCGCGAAAACATCAACGAATGGCTGCAGCGCAGCTCGCCCGCCTTTCCCGCCCAGCGGCTGGGCCTCTAGGACAGGCGGGGCCCAACCCCCGGTCCCTAAGGGTTTTCCGGCATATAATTTCGGGCTGAGTAGCAAGAGCTCGAGTGCTTGTGCTCGGTCAAGGCCGCCGTCCGGCGGCAATGACAATTTCCGGAAATTGTTTTTCTCTCCCCCATAAAAGGAAACCTGAAATGAAGAAATCGCTTGTACTGGCGACCCTGATTGCAGCCGCAGCGCTGGCCGCTTGCGGCAAGAAGGAAGAGCCGGCGCCTGCTCCGGCCCCGGCTCCCGCCGCCGCCCCGGCTCCCGCCGCTGCCGCCCCGGCTGCCGACGCCGCTTCCGGCGCCGCTGCTGCTGCTGCTGCCGCTGGTGCTGCCAACGCCGCTTCCGGCGCTGCTCCCGCTGCTTCGGGCCCGGCTGTTCCTTCGATGGCTGCGGCTTCCACGCCCGCCAGCGGCACCGCCAAGTAATCGGTTCTTCCGGTTCGCAAAAAAGCCGCCCTCGGGCGGCTTTTTTGTTGCCTGCCCACGGCGCTAGGCGGTGAGCCAGCCGCAGCCGCTGGGGCCGTCGGCCACCAGCACGTCGGCCTCGGCGCAGCCCAGCGCCGCCGCAAGTGCCCGGCGCGCGAGTTCGGGCCGGTTGTTCTGCTCGCTCAGGTGTGCTGCCACCACCTGCGCCAGGCCTGCGGCCTGCACGGCCCGGGCGATCTCCGCGCCGGCTTCGTTGGCCAGGTGGCCCCAGGCTCCGCCCACGCGGCGCTTGAGGAAGGGCGGGTAGCTGGAGTCCGCAAGCAGCTGCGGGTCGTGGTTGCATTCGAGCAGCAGCGACGAGCAGCCCATGAGCTGTTCCAGCACATGGCTTGTGGCATGCCCGAGGTCGGTGAGGATGCCCAGGCGCCTTGCACCATCGGTGCAGGTCAGTTGCAGCGGTTCGCGCGCATCGTGCGGAACCGTGAAGGGGCGCAACTGAATGGCGCCGACCTCGATGCCCTCGGTGTCGCGTGCGATGTGGAGCAGGCCGTCGAAGTCGGGTTCACCGATGGCCATGTAGGTGCCATGGCTCATCCACACGGGGATGCGTTCGCGCAGCGCGAACTGGCGCGCGCAGCCGATGTGGTCCGCATGTTCGTGGGTGATGAAGATGGCGTCGACCTGCTCGGCCAGCATGCCGGCGTGCGCCAGCCGGGTTTCCAGCTGCCGGATGCCGAGGCCGCAATCCACCAGCAGGTGGGTCAGCGTGCTGTCGCTGCGTGCCTGGACGATGGTGGCGTTACCAGAGCTGCCACTGCCCAGACTTTTGAATCGCAGCATGCGAAGGACGAGGGGCGTGGCCCCCCGTTCCCACCTTACTTCAGGTCATCCGCGATGACCTGCACGATGCGCTGCGCGTTGATCGACGTTTCGGGTGCGCCGGAGGCATTGAGCACCGTCACCGTGGTCGATTCGCCCTGGCTCTTGAGGCTGATGCGGAATTTCAGCGGCGGCGACGAGCTTTCAGACTTGAACAGGCCGGCGAGGAAGCCGGGTTCCTTCTTGTCGGCATTCGGCTCGACGTAGCGCACGAAGTAAGTGCCTTGCGCGCGGTCGCGGTCTTCCACCGTGAAGCCGGTGCGGTCCAGCGTCAGGCCGACACGGCGCCAGGCGCGGTCGAAGCCTTCGTCGATCTGCACGGTCGGCGTGCCGCCGACGTTCGCAACGCGCGA
>DATHWV010000359.1:0-7559 GCA_035460205.1 Ramlibacter sp. | reverse complement strand
ACGCGCTGCAAGCCCAGGCGGCGCGCGGCAGCGGCGAACTTGCCGCGGCTGTCACGCTGGTCGAGGTAGAAGCCGGTCTTGTGGCCGGTGGCGATGTCCAGCGTCAGGGTCCAGTCGTGCTCGCGGATCGTCAGTTCGGTCGGCCCCTCGCCGCGAAGCCAGCCGGCTGCAGGCGCCAGCCCTTCGAGCGAGCGGGAGCTGGTATCCGAGCGCTCATACAGGCGCGACAGCCCGGTGGCCTTCAGCAGCGCATCGGCGATCACCGCCTTGAAGCGCTCGACGCCTGCCGCGGTGAACTGGGCAACGAGCGTGTCGCCGTAGCGGTCCACGATCAGGCCCGGCAGGCCGTCCGACTCGCCATGGACCAGCCGCATGCTGTCGCTGGGGATGTCAAAGCGGCTGCGCGCCTGCACCGAGCGCTCGCACAAGGCCGCAATGAATGCTGCATCGATGCGCTGGCCCTCGCTGAAACTCCAGGCGCGCGCGCGGATCTTCGACTCGGGGCTGAAAGCCGCCCAGGCCAGGAAGTCGCCCTTGTGCGACTCGATGCGCACGGTTTCGCCCGGGTCAGCCCCGCCCTTGGCGATCGCGGAGTCGAAGATCCAGGGGTGGCGGCGCAGCAGCGAGCGCTCCTTGCCGTCCTTCAGGCGAATGATTTTCATGGTGCCTATTGTCCGGCCTTGCGGCACTGCAACGCGCCCACCGGGCCGGCAGAGCACAATACCGGCCTGAGGAGTCACAGAAAAATATGGGGTTAAAGGACGTCGGCCGGAGGCTGTTGGCGGCTGCACTGCTGCTGGCCGCAGTGGTAGCGGCGCCGGCCGTGGCGCGCACGGTGCTGGACCTCGATCCCGCGCGGCAGCCGGTCCAGCTGCAGGACTGGGGCGACAGCTGGATCGACGCCAGTGGTGACGCCATCGTCGACAACGTCGCCACCGACGGACGCATCGCCTGGGAGCCGACCCGCCAGGGCGCGATCTATTCGCTCGGGACCGGCAAGGCCCTGTGGATCCGCTTCACCATCCCGCCGGCCCCGGATGCCGAGCGCTGGTACCTCGAAATTCCCTACTCTTCGGTCGACCGCGTCACGCTCTACACGCCCGATAGCGTCGGGCAGTGGTCGCCGCAGGCGGCCGGTGACCTGCTTCCCGTGGCCGAATGGCCGGTGCCGCACCGCCATCCCCTGCTGCCCGTGGCGGTGTCCGCCGAAGAGCCGCGCAAGTACCTGCTGCGAGTGCAGAACGCCCATAGCTTCAGCGCGCCGCTGAGTTTCGTGAGCGAGAGCTACCTGAGCCGGCACGAGCAGCGCACTTCCCTGATCCTGGGCATCTACTTCGGGCTGGCGGGACTGGCCGCCGTCGTGGCCATGCTCAGCGCCATTTCATTGCGCGACGAAGCCTATGCTTTCTACGCGCTGAGCGTGACGCTCATGGCCCTGGCCCAGGCGGCAATGACCGGCATCGGCGGCCTGCACCTGTGGCCGAACTGGCCGGCCTGGAACGACGTGTCGTCCCTGGTGCTCCCGGTGCTCACCGTGGGCGCGTCGCTGTGGTTCTTCGCGGCCACGGTGTCGATGACCGAGCGGTCGCGCCGGCTGTACCTGGTGGTCACCGGCCTGTCGCTGCTGTCGGTGGCCGTGGCGCTGGGCATCATGCTCATCGAGCCGTCGTCGCGCATGCGGCTGATGATCGCCTACATCGCCGGCGCGTCCACGGTGGGCGCGGGCGCGGTGATTTGGGCGGCCGTGCGAGGCGACCGCTACGCGCTGTGGCTGATGGCCGGCACCTTGCCCGTGATGGTCGGCGCGGCATTCCCGACGATGCGGCTGGCCGGGCTGATCCCGGTCAGCTTCATGACCATGCACGGCATGCAGGTGGGCATTGCCATCGAGCTGCCAGTGCTGCTGGTGATCCTGATGCTGCGCAGCCAGCACCGGCGCGAGAACAACCGCCGCATCCAGGGGCTGGACCGGATCGACCCGGCCACCGGCCTGCTCAATGCGCAGGTGTTCCACGAACGGCTGGTGCGCATGATGGTTCGCTCGCAACGGCTCAAGTTCCAGAGTGCGGTGCTGGTGGTGGACATCATCAACGCCGAGTCGATCCGGCGCGACTTCGGCGCGCGTTCGGCCGAGGAACTGCCCTTGCGCGTGGCGGGCCGGCTCCTTGCCGCGGCGCGCGAGATCGACGGCGTGGCGCGCCTGTCGGAGCTGCGCTTCGGGATGCTGATCGAAGGCCCGCTCTCGCCGGAAGACGCGGCGTCGGAAGGCCCGCGCGTGGTGGCCCGCTGCCTGATGCCGTTCAAGGGCAAGCCGATCGAATGGGTGGCCCAGGTGCGCGTGGCGCAGACCATGGTGCCGACCGAGCGCGCCGACGCGCAGCAGGTGATCGACCGGCTCGCCGCCCTCCTGAACAACGTGCCCGCCGATTCCAAGCGGGCGGTGTTCACGCTGACGAGTTAGCGTTTCCGGTGTGCGCGCGGGTGTGCCGCGTCATAGGCCTTGGCCAGGTGCTGGAAGTCCAGCCGGGTGTAGACCTGCGTGGTGGTGATGTTCGCGTGGCCCAGCAACTCCTGCACCGCGCGCAGGTCGCCGCTGGACTGCAGCACGTGGCTGGCGAACGAGTGACGCAACATGTGCGGGTGCACCGGCGTCGCCAGCCCCGCCATCAGGCTGCGGCGCTTCAGGCGCAGCCACACCGCCTGCGCCGAGAGGCGCGTGCCGTTGCGGCCGGTGAAAAGCGCATCGTTCGGCCTGCCCTCGATTTCACGCACGGCCAGCCAGTGCTTCAGCGCTTCGGCCGCCTTGCGCCCGACTGGCACGGTGCGCCGCTTGCTGCCCTTGCCCAGTACATGCGCCTCGCCGGCTTGCAGGTCGATCCAGCCGCGCGCAGTGCCACTGGCCGCGGCATCCAGCCCCACCAGTTCGCCCACCCGCAGGCCGCAGCCGTAGAGCAGTTCAACGATCGCAGCGTCGCGCGCTTCCAGCCACGGGTCGGCATCTTCATTGGAATAAGTGGCGAGCTGCACCGAGTCGTCAACGCTCAGCGCTTTGGGCAGCGGCTTGGCGGCCTTGGGCGCGCGCACGTCCGTCACCGGGTTGGCTTCGACCAGGCCCTCGCGGCCCAGCCAGTTGTAGAAGCCACGCCAGCCCGAGAGGATCAGCGCGATGCCGCGTCCGCTGCGGCCGCCGCCGTGCATCTGGGCGACCCAGCGGCGGATGTGCGCGTTCTGCACGCGGGTGAGTTCGACCCCGGCCTTCGCCGCGTTGTCGGAGAGCTTTTGCAGGTCGAGCGAATAAAGCTCCACCGTGCGGGCCGCGAGCCGTTTTTCGACCCGCACATGTTCGAGATAACGCTCGACCAGGCCCGCGCTCATGTTGCAGCCTACTTCGCCCGCAGCCTCGACAGCGCCGCGCTCGCCAGTTCGGCGATGCGCTCCAGGAAGTCCGTGCCCATGCCGCTCTGGAAGCGGTGCGGGTCGGGCGATGAGAGCACCAGCATGCCGAAAGCCGGGCCGGTGCCGTTGGCCGCACCTTCGCGCAGCGGGATCAGCGCTACCGACAGCGCGAGGGCCGGGTCTTCCAGCCAGTTCACCGCCTCGAAGCCGGAGTTCACGCCGCAATAGGGCTGCGTCAGCGACGAGGCGAAGGTCTTGGCGTCATCGCTCACGCCTTCGGCAAACACTTCGGCGCCGTAGCGGCTGTCCACGTCCCAGACCTTGATGGCCACCTGCGGCACCATGAACTGGTTGGCGATCTCGGCGGCGATCGTCGCCGGCAGCGCACGCCCCGACGCCACCTGGAACAGGTTGCGCGCCCAGCGGTGCAGCCGGTCGGCAATGATCACGTTCTCGTTGCCGTGCCGCACCATGTCCATCAGGCGGTGCTCCAGCGCCTTGATCTTCTCGCGCAGCATCTCGGCCTGCCGCTCCTGCAGGCTCACCGCGCGCGTGCCGTGCGGGCTAGTCAGCTGCACGGCGGCCAGCATCTGCGCGTGCCGCGAGAAGAAGTCCGGGGTGTTCGCCAGGTAGTTGGCGATGTCGTCCTCGGTGATCGGGTTCATGCCGTCTGTTTTCATCATAGGTCGGGTACCTCTATTTCGCCTTCGAACACCGTGACGGCGGGACCCGTCATCAGGACCGGGCTGTTGCCGCCGGCCCACTCGATCGTGAGCGGCCCGCCGCGCGTCTGCACATCCACCCGCGAATCCAGCCGTCCCAGCCGGATGCCCGCAACCACCGCGGCGCATGCACCCGTGCCGCAAGCCAGCGTCTCGCCCGCGCCCCTCTCCCAGACGCGCAGGCGCACATGGGAGCGGTCCAGCACCTGCATGAAGCCGGCGTTGACCCGGTTCGGGAAGCGCGGGTGGTTTTCCACCAGCGGCCCCTGCGTGCGAACCGGCGCCTCGTCCACGTCCGCCACCTCCTGTACCGCGTGCGGGTTGCCCATCGACAGGATCGCTACAGAAATGATAGCGGAATCGGCGCGCGTGCCAAGCGCCAGATGCCACTTCTCCCACTTTCCGTCGGCTTGCGGCGACAAACCCGCGTCATCGAAGGGCACGGCGGCCGGCTCGAACACCGGCGCGCCCATGTCCACCGTGACGCGGCCGTCCGCGTTCAGCCGCGGCTCGATCACGCCCGACATGGTGCGCACCTTCACGCTGTCGTTCGCGGTGAGCCCCTTGTCGCGCACATAGCGCACGAAGCAGCGCGCGCCATTGCCGCACTGTTCCACCTCGCCGCCGTCGGCGTTGTGGATCACGTATTCGAAGTCGATGCCGGTGGCCGGAGAGGGACGTACCGACAACACCTGGTCGGCGCCCACGCCGAAATGCCGGTCGGCGAGGTACTGGTACTGGGCAGGCGACAGGCCGAGCAGGCCCCGCGTCTCGTCGAGCACGACGAAGTCGTTGCCCGCGCCCTGCATCTTGGTGAAGCGGATTCGCATGGGGGGATTATCATCGCGAGCAATCATCATGCGAATCCCCGACTGGACTCCCGAGCGCAAGCCCCAGCCCGAAGACCTGGTGAAGGCCGTGCTCGAGCGCCGTGGCGGCGCATTGATCAACCTGGACCGCGCGCTGCTGTGGAGCGAGCCGCTGGCCCGGGGCTGGAACGTTTACCTTAAGAACGTGCGCACCGCGTTTGGCGGCAGTGGCAAGCTGCGCGAGTTCGCGATCTGCGCCGTCGCCCTGCTCACCGGCGCGCATTACGAATACCACCACCACGCGCCGGTGTTCCTGCAGTTCGGCGGCACCCAGGCCGAGCTGGACGCGCTGACGGCCTACGCCGCCACCCCCACCGGCGGCGTGCCCAGCGGCCTGGGCGAAATCGAGTCGCTGGTGGCCCAGTACGCCGCCCGCATGACGCTGGACGTCGCCGTTCCGGACGACCTCTTCGCCCAGTTGCAGGCGCGCTTCGACACCACCGAACTGGTCGAACTCACGGCCGCCATCGCCACCTACAACATGGTGGCCCGCTTCCTGGTGGCATTGGGCGTCACGCCGGAAGAGTGAGTGCGCCGTGCCCATAATGCGGGCATGGTGCGACCTTCCCAACTTCTCCACCCGCAGCGCGAGCCGGTAACGCCCCGGCCGGCCGCCACGGTGCTGCTGCTGCGCGATGCAACGGGCGGCCCCGAGGTGCTGATGACGCGCCGTTCGGCCACCGCCAGCTTCGCCCCCGGCGCCTATGTGTTCCCCGGCGGCACCATCGACGCGGCCGATGCGCAAGTGCATGCGCTGGCCGCGCGCCGCACCAGCCAGGACGACCTGCGGCTCACGCAGGCGATTGCCGCGATTCGCGAAAGCTTCGAGGAACTCGGCGTGTTGCTGGCCCGCCATGCCGATGGCAGCCCGGTCACACCCGCCGAGGTCGCCGCGCTGGACCGCCACCAGCCGCTGGTCGAGCAGTGCCGCGCGCGCGGCCTGCAATTGGCCGCCGACCAGGTGTTCGTGCTGGCGCACTGGATCACCGACCGCGACCTGCCCCGCCGCTTCGACGTGCCCTTCCTGGCCGCGCGCATGCCCGGGGGCCAGACGCCGGTGGCCGACGAAGCCGAGCAGTTCGAGCCGGTGTGGGTGCGCCCCGCCGACGCCCTGGCGCGCCACCAGGCCGGCAGCTTCTTCATGATCTTCCCGACCATCCGCACGCTGGAGCGGCTGGCGAAGTTCGAAACCGTGGAGGCCATCCTGCAAGCCTGCGCCTCGGAGCAGCCCTTGTGGACCAGCTGCCCGCGCGCCGGCCTGCTCAATGGCGCGGATGCACGCTACATGGAGCACGAATCGCCCTTCGGCGAGCTGGCGCTGGTCAGCCCCGACGGCCAGCAGGTGCACCACCTCGACTGGAACACCAACCAGCCGGTGGCTCTCCTGCGCAACCTGATGCGCCTCACCGCCCCGAACCCCGGCGTGATGACCGGCCCCGGCACCAACAGCTACCTGGTGGGCGACCCGGCCACCGGCTACATCGCGATCGATCCCGGACCGAACGAGCCGGAGCACCTGCAGCGCCTGTGGCGCGCAGCCAATGGCGACATCCGCCTGATCGTCTGCACCCATTCGCATGCCGATCATTCGCCCGGCGCCAAGCCCCTGCAGGCGCTGTGCACCAACAAGCCCCCCATCCTCGGATTGCCTTCCGCGCCCACCGCGCGGCCCGCCAGCGAGTTCACGCCCGACCGGGCGCTCGCGCACGGGGAGCAATTGGTGCTCGAAGGCGGTGGTGCGCGGCACACCCTGCAAGTGATCCACACCCCCGGCCATGCGGCCAACCACCTGTGCCTGGTGCTGCTGGAGGACGGCCTGCTGTTTTCGGGCGACCATGTGCTCAACGGCAGCACCACGGTGGTGGACCCGCCGGACGGCGACATGACGGCGTACCTCGATTCCCTGGACGCGCTCACCGCCGCCTGCCGTGCGCAGGACATCGAGTTCATCCTGCCCGCCCACGGCTACGTGCTGGGCTCGGCCGCCGACGCCATCGCGCACCTGAAGCAGCACCGCCTCAAGCGCGAGGCGAAGATCGTCGCGGCGATGCGGGCCAGGCCCGCCGGCAGCCTGGAAGACTGGGTCGAGCTCGCCTATGACGACGTGCCGCCGCGCATGTGGCCGGTGGCGCGCCGTTCGTTGCTAGCCCACGTGCAGCGAATCGAATCCATGGGACTGGCGCAGGGCAATGGCTGAACCGGTACGCCTCGCCAAGCGCGTCGCCGCGATGGTGCCGTGCTCGCGGCGCGAGGCCGAGCAGTACATCGAAGGCGGCTTTGTGCGGGTGGACGGCCAGGTGGTCGACCAGCCGCAGGCGCGCGTCGCCGATGCGCAAGTGGTGGCGCTCGACGCCACGGCCTCGCTCGATGCGCTGGAGCCGGTCACGCTGCTGCTGCACAAGCCAGCCAACCTGTCTTACGAGCAAGCCCCGCGCTTGCTGGTGGCGGACAAGCACGCCGCCGATGACGCCAGCGGCATCCGCGTCGTCAGGAAGCACTTCACGCAACTCACGCCGCTGATGCCCATGCTCGAAGAGGCCAGTGGCCTGGCCGTGTTCAGCCAGGACTTCCG
>DATHWV010000358.1:0-3120 GCA_035460205.1 Ramlibacter sp. | reverse complement strand
TGCGTGTCCGAGAACCAGGTGACGACGAAGCCGCCGCCCGCCAGTGCGGCCACGCCCGGATGCTCCTGGTTCAGCGGCTGTGTGGCGTTGACGAGCGTCTCGCCACCCACGCGCTGGGCCTGGCTGTCGAAACGTTGCAGGTACACGCCGAAGTCGCTGCCGCCCTGGTCGGACGCCCATGCCACCACGAAACCGCCGCCTGCGGTGCCGGTGATGGTGGGTTGCGATTGCTCGCCCAGCGTCGTCGAATTGATGACAGCTTCGCCGCCCACGGCAACACCGCCATCGGTATAGCGCTGCAGGTGCAGATCGGTGTGGCCGTTGAACGATTGCCATGCGACGACGTAACCGTCATCGAGCCTGGCGATGGTGGGCGCGCGCTGGTCGCCGGAAGTGGTGCTGTTGACTTCGAACTCGCCGGAGTCATTGAAAGTGGTCATTGGGGTACTGCTTGATAAGGACTGCTGGCCCCAAAGGTAAAGCTCGACGGGTAGGCAGGGGTGTAGGACGCTATCCCCTCAGCGTTGAGTTTGGTTTCCTACATGTCGCAGGACAGCCGCTCGCTTGTGCATTTATATTGGGCCGCATGACCCAACTCTCCGACTTCCCCATCACCCGCAAATGGCCCGCCCAACACCCCGATCGGCTGCAGCTTTACTCACTTCCGACCCCCAATGGCGTGAAAATTTCCATCATGCTGGAAGAGACCGGACTGCCGTATGAGGTCCATCGCGTCTCTTTCGACAGCAAGGACCAGTTCTCGCCGGAGTTCCTCTCGCTCAACCCCAACAACAAGATTCCGGCCATCCTGGACCCGAACGGCCCGGGCGGGAAGCCGCTACCGCTGTGGGAATCCGGCGCGATCCTGGTTTACCTGGCCGAGAAGACGGGCCAGCTCATGCCGCGCGACGCGGCCGCGCGCTATGAAACCCTGCAATGGCTGATGTTCCAGATGGGCGGCATCGGGCCCATGTTTGGGCAGATCGGCTTCTTCCATAAATTCGCCGGCCGGGAGTACGAGGACAAGCGCCCGCGTGACCGCTATGTGGAGGAATCGAAGCGGCTGCTCAAGGTGCTCGATGACCGGCTGGCCGACCACGCTTGGATCATGGGCGACGACTACACCATCGCCGACATCGCGACCTTGCCGTGGGTGCGCAACCTGGTCGCCAACTACAACGCCGGCGAGCTGGTGGGCATGGACAGCTTCACGCACCTGAATCGCACGCTGGCGGCCTTTGTCGCGCGGCCTGCGGTGGAGCGCGGCCTCAACATTCCCAAACGGCCGACCTGACCTAGCGGCGCTTTGCCTTGGCCCGCGGCTTGCCCGGCAACTCGATCGGCAGCCGCGTGTCGGCCTTCACTTCCTTGAGCACCACGCTGGAACGCACGTGCGTCACGCCCGGCAACCGGAAGGCGACCTCGTGCAGGAAGCGCTCATAGGCCTTGATGTCGGGCATCAGCACCTTGAGCACATAGTCGGCCTGCCCGGTGGTGGAGTAGCAACTCACGATCTGCGGGCAGCCGGCCACTTCCTTCTCGAACTGCACCACCACGTCTTCGCTGTGGCGCGTGAGGTTGACTTCAGCGATCACGCACAGCGCCAGGCCCACCTGCTCGCGGTCGATCAGCGCCGTGTAGCCACGGATCACGCCGCTGGCCTCCATGTCCTTGATGCGTTTCCAGCACGGCGTGCTCGACAGGCCGACACGGTCTGCCAGTTGCTGCACCGTCTGGTGCGAGTCGCGCTGCAGTTCCGTGAGCAGCACCACGTCCTGCCGATCCAGCTCTTCCATTCTCTTGTCTCCTTGGGCGCGTAGAACAGTTTTCTACCGGGAGTATGAAATCGGAGAAGAAAAGAAGCAAATTCTCCGGCCACCCCCTTAGCCTTGGCGCCATGACAGACACGCTCCTGCGCCCCGGCTACCAACTCTCCGACGCCTTGTGGGCACGCGACGGCCAGGTGTTCCTGACCGGCACCCAGGCGCTCGTGCGCCTGATGCTGATGCAGCGGCAGCGCGACGCTGCTGCGGGCCTGGCCACGCAGGGCTTCATCAGCGGCTACCGCGGCTCGCCGCTGGGCATGCTGGACAAGGCGGTGTGGCAGGCAGGCAGGCAGTTCGAGGAGCAAGGTCTGCGCTTCCTGCCGGCCATCAACGAGGAGCTGGGTGCGACGGCGGTGCTGGGCACGCAGCGCGTCGAGTCCGATGCGCTGCGCACCTGCGCCGGCGTGTTCGCCATGTGGTACGGCAAGGGCCCCGGCGTGGACCGCGCAGGCGATGCGCTCAAGCACGGCAATGCCTATGGCGCGTCGCCCAACGGCGGTGTGCTGATGGTGGCAGGCGACGACCACGGCTGCGTGTCGTCGTCCATGCCCCACCAGAGCGACCAGGCCTTCCAGTCATGGCACGCGCCCGTCGTCTCACCGGCCAATGTCGCTGAGTACCTGGAGTTCGGCCTCTATGGCTGGGCGTTGTCGCGCTACTCGGGCAACTGGGTCGGCTTCACCGCCCTCTCCGAGGTGGTCGAGAGCGGCAGCACGGTGGACCTGGACCTGACGAATGCGCGCGTGGCCACGTGGCAGGACGCTGCGACGATCGACGCCATCACCGGTTACCAGCGGCCCGCGGGCGGCCTGCACTACCGCTGGCCCGACCTGCCTTCACTCACGATCGAACAGCGCCTGCATGCCAAGCTGGATGCGGTGCGCGCCTTCGCCCGCGTCAACAGCATTGATCGCACCATCGTCGACAGCCCGCAGGCCACTTGCGGGATCGTCACCGCCGGCAAGGCCCACTTCGACTTCATGGAGGTGCTCCGGCGGCTGGACATCTCGACCGAAACACTCGCGCAGCATGGCGTTCGCATCATCAAGCTGGGCCTGACCTATCCGATCGAGCCCGTGCGAATCGGCGAGTTCATGAACGGCTTGCGCGAGGTCATGGTGATCGAGGAAAAAGGCCCCGTCGTCGAAACGCAGTTGCGCGACATGTTCTACAACGCGCCCAACCGGCCGGTGATCGTGGGCAAGCGCAACGCGATGGGGGACCCGCTGGTTTCCGGCCAGGGCGAGCTGCGCCCTTCGCGGCTGATCGAAGCCGTGGCGCACTGGCTGGCCGC
>DATHWV010000357.1:0-19115 GCA_035460205.1 Ramlibacter sp. | reverse complement strand
CCGCTGCCGTTGAAATTGCCGCGGCGGTACAACGTGCCTTCGGTCACGGCCAGCTGCTCGGCCAGCTTGGCTTCGTAGGGCGCGCGCATGCGGTTGATGAGGGCGTCCATCTCCTTGTCGGCCGGCAGCATGTTGGCAAAGACGGGGAGCAGCTTGTAGCGGAAGTCGCGCACCTTGCCGCCGCGCACATCGAAGTCCATCACGGAGAGAAACTTGCCGTTGGAGCCTGCGTTGGTCACCAGCGTCTTGCCGCCGGCGTTGCTGACGACACTCGCTACCGGCATGCCGTCGTGTGTGTGGCCGCCCATGATCGCGTCGATGCCGGTCACGCGGGTGGCCATCTTCAGGTCCACGTCCATGCCGTTGTGCGACAGCAGCACCACCACCTGTGCGCCCTTGGCGCGTGCCTCGTCCACCACCTTCTGCATGTTCTCGTCCTGGATGCCGAAGCTCCAGTCGGCCACGAGGTAGCGCGGGTTGGCGATGGGCGTGTACGGAAAGGCCTGGCCGATGATGGCGCAAGGCACACCGTTGATTTCACGCAGTGTGTAGGGCTTGAACACCGGGTCGCCGAAGTCGGTGGTCTTGACGTTCTGCGCCAGGAACTCGACCTTGCCCGCGAAATCCTTGTCGATGATTTCCTTCACCCGGTCCATGCCCAGCGTGAATTCCCAGTGGCCGGTCATGATGTCCACGCCCAGCAGCTTGGCGGCGTCCACCATGTCCTGGCCCTTGGTCCATAGCGCGGTGCCCGAGCCTTGCCAGGTGTCGCCGCCATCGAGCAGCAGCGCACCGGGCCGGCTGGCCTTCATGCGCTTGACCAACGTGGAGAGATGCGCGAAGCCGCCGACCTTGCCGTAGCGGCGGGCGGCCTTGTCGAAGTCGAGGCAGGTGAGGGCGTGGGCGCTGGCCGATCCGGCCGGTACCTTCGCCACCTTCAGCAGGTGATCGCCCACCAGGTGTGGCAGGCGGCCCTCCATGCCTGCGATGCCGAGGTTGACGCTGGGTTCGCGAAAATAGATCGGCTTCAACTGCGCATGGCAGTCGGTCATGTGCAGGAACGACACATTCCCGAATTTCGGGATGTCGTAGAGCCGGTCGGCGGCCGTGGCGGCGTCGGCATCGGACCAGCGGCCCAGGCCCATGCCGCACACCGATGCCGCGCCGAGCACCTGCAGGAACTCGCGCTTGCTGAGGTTCACGGGCGGCTACTTGTTGACGGGTGACTGCGGGTCGAGCAACAAACCGACGACGTGGCGGACCTGCGCTTCGTTCAGGATGCCCGCATGGCCCGCGCGCGGCATGTTGGAACAGGCGTTGTACGCCTTGGAATTCCAGACCTTGCCCCATGTGTATTCGACAATGGGCTTGGCTGCTGCGCTGTTCGGGTCGGTGACGCCGCGGATCTTGCCGTACTGGTACAGGCTGGGGCCGATGGTGCCGAAGGAAATTTCTTCCTTGGTGATCTGGTGGCAGTTGTAGCAATTGCCCCCGACGGCGACCTTGGCGTCGTCCGTCCAGGTCAGGCCGCGGCCGTTCTGCGCGATCTGCTCGCCGACCTTCCAGTCGCCGATGAACTTGCCGTCGCTGGGCCACTTCACGGTCTTGAGGTTGGCTTCCTCGATGGCCTTGGCTCTTGCCGCGGGCAGCTCACGGCCTTCGGCCTGCGCTTCACTGCATTCGCGGTTGGCGTCGTCCTGCACCAGGCGATCGATCTTCACGGGACCCTGGTCGCGGAACGATGCCTTGACGGTCTGCGCGGTGAGCTGGCTGAGTTCTGCCGAACTCGGCAGCGATGCACAACCGGCTACGGCCGCAGCCGATGCGAGCGCGATGAGGATGTGGCGTGTCTTGATTTTTTTCATGGTGTGTCCCTCGCTCAACGCTTGATGGTCGGCGCGGTGGAGGTCCCGCCCTTGCCGTTGACGCCCAGGTACACGCCCAGTGCGATGGTGGCGTCACTGCCGAAGCCAGGGTAGGGGAAGCGCTGCTGGCGGTAGCAGTCGTTCAGGCGCAGTTGCATGCCCCACATCTGGCCGTTGGAGACGCGATAGGCCGGCCATGCGCCGAAGCCGTTGCCGGCGCCGGGTTGCTTGGTGAGGTTGGGCAGGTCCTGCAGGCGGATGCGTTTGCCGTCTTCGCTGTGGCACGAGGCGCAGGCAAAGTCGTGCGTGCCGCCGCGCATGAAGAACAGGCGCTTGCCCACTTCATAGGCCACCTTCTCCTGCTGGTGGCCTTGCGGCAGGTCGAATTTCATGCCCTTAGACTCGGCAGCCACGTACGTGGCCAGTGCGGTGACGTTGTTCTGCTCACCGCGGCCGAAGGGCGTGTCGGCAATGGCCTTGGCGTCAAAGCCCTGCAGCGTGGCCATGCAGCTCACGAGGCGCGATTCCAGGTCCTGCACCTTCTGCGTGTCGGCGAAGTAGCGCGGCAGCTGGACGAATGCACCTTTGACGACACCCGGGCCCTTGCCCAGGTCGCACGCCTCCAGCGACGCGTTCTTCGGGCCGCGCTTTTGCTTCCACAGCGCCTCGCCCTTGGCTTCGAACAGGTCGGCCGGATTGCCGTCGGCCAGCATGGCCCGGTATTCCTCGATCGACTCCGTCGCCGATTTCTGGGCCGAGGCGCTCGCCGCCAGCGCGACGAGGGCCACCGCCAGCGTTGCGTGTGCCGCCTTCATCAGGAAACCACCGCTTCGTCGGTGCGGGTGTCGCCCTTGTTGTCTTTCCAGGTCACGGCGACCTTGTCGCCGGCCTTGGCACCCTTGATGTTGAACTGCAGGAAAGGGTTCTTGGCCACGGCGGGGCCCCACTCGGCGGTGAGCACCGGCTTGCCGTTGTGGGTGGCGGTGACGTCGGTGATGTGCCAGGCGGGAATGGTGGCGCCGGCAGCGTCCTTGCGCTGGCCGGTTTCCATCTCATGGCTCATGAGGACGCGAACGGTGGCGTTGCCGCCGGCTGCCTGGGCGCGAATGCGCATCGGATCGGACATGGTGTGCTCCTTATCTTTTCTGGTCAGCCGCCGCAGCCGCCGAGGGTGACTTTGACTTCCTTCTTCGCGAACAGGGCCTTGCCGTCGTTCATGATCGCAACCGCGTACACGTCGGACGATTGGCCCATCTTGGCGCGGGTGAGGAAGTTGGCATCGACCGCGTCGCTGACATCGAACTTCGCGACCAGCGGGCTCGGGTTTTTTTCCACCAGCACCAGCAGGTGCTTCACGCCGGTCAACGTCGTCGCAACACCCATGGGCACCACGGCGCCGTTCTCGGCGATGTCGGGCGCGGTGAGCGTGACGTCCTTGCTGGCAACTGGCGCTGCGATGCCGAGGGCCTTCCACGCGTCGGCGACGGTCTTGGCGTCGAACGCGTTCTTGTTCCAGGCCAGCGCCTGTTGCGGGAAGAGGCCAGCGCTGGCCAGCAGGCCGGCCACGATGGCGCCCTGCTTGATTGATTCGCGGCGGGTTTGCATTTGCGCTCCTTCGGGTGTCAGATGATTAAGTCGATACTAATAAATGCCTGTGGCAGCCGCATGGGGGATATCCCTGCGCCACTCGTTCATCAGGGTTTTGCCCCTGTGGCAAGCCAGCTTGCAATGCTTTTGGCTTCGCCTTCACTCAGCGATTGTGGCGGCATCGGGACGGCGCCCCAGGCGCCCGATCCACCCGCGCGTATCTTGCCCGCCAGGTAGTCGGCGCGGCCTTCGTGCTTCTTCGCGATTTCGGCCCAGCTCGGCCCGACGATCTTGCGGTCGGCCGCGTGGCAGGCGGTGCAATTGTTCTTCTGGGCGAGTGCCTGCGCAGCGGGCGCTGGTGGCGCGACGGCCACCGTTTGCGGCCGGCCCGTGTCCGCACCGCGCTGGGGGCCCCAGGGGCGATTCTGGTCGGCGAGGTTGCCGTGCGAGTTGCGCGCATGGGCCGGCAGCGTGGAGGGCGTTCGCTCGGGCGCGCAGTCCTTCATGCAAGCCTTTGCCATCACGTCGGGCCTCGCCTGGCCGCCGAACTCCTTGCCCGGCCACAGCGCGTGGTCGGTGGTCATGCCGTTGCGGTTGGGCATGCGCTGCTGCACTTCCGCCATGTTCTTGTCCGAGAGCGTGTAGTCGGCGGGCAGCACACCGCCCAGGTGGAGCAGGTAGGCGGTGGCGGCGTACACCTCTTCGACGCTGAGCGACTTGGGTTGCGTCCACGGCATCGCACGATTGATGTAGTCCCACAGCGTGGAGACATACGGCACCTTCATCAGCGTCGTGCGGCCCGGATAGGCCCCGGGCATCAGGCTGGCGACCCGGCCGGTCTTGATGTCGGTCGCTGTCGTGCCACCGACGAGGGGGTTGAACACCTCGTTCGACTCACCGAACACACCGTGGCAGGAAGCGCATTTGGACTCCCACACTTCCTGTCCCCTGGCAACACTGCCGGAGCCGGCGGGCAGGCCCCTGAAGTCGGGGCGCACGTCGATGTCCCATGCCGCGACTTCAGCGGGCGTGGCGGTGCGGCCGATTCCGGGGAAGCCTGTCTTGCCTTGCGCGAAGGTAGTCGTTGCGCAGGCGGCCAGCACCAGCAGGGCGATGCCAGTGCGCAAGGCCTTACGACAGCTGGACATTCTTCACCTCGCCGCTTTCCTCCACCAGCCACGACTGGATCGAGTTGTTGTGATAGATCGAGCGGGTGCCGCGCACCGCCCGCAGCTGGCGCGTGTCGGGTTGCACATAACCGGTCTCGTCGATCGCCCGGCTTTGCAGGATGGCGGGCTTGCCGTCGCGCACCCAGTCGATCGAAAAGCGCGTCAGGCACTTCGACAGCACGGGTGTCTCCAGCTTTGCGGTGCGCCAGTTGCGGCCGCCGTCCACCGACACGTCGACGCGCTTGACCTTGCCGCGGCCCGACCAGGCCAGGCCGCTCACGGTATAGAAGCCCTTGTCCATCAGCACCTGCCCGCCGGAGGGCGTGGTGATGACGCTCTTGCACTCCTGGATGCTGCTGTACTGGCGATGCCGGCCGTCGGGCAGCAGGTCGATATAGTGCACGACCTCGTCCTTTGCACCGTAAGGCTGGTCACCCACCTCGATGCGGCGCAGGTATTTCACCCAGCTCACGCCTTGCACGCCGGGCACCACGAGCCGCAAGGGGTAGCCGTTCTCGGGGCGCAGCATCTCGCCGTTCTGGCCGTAGGCCACCAGCACTTCGCCGGAGCGGATCAGGCTCAGCGGAATGGTGCGCGTCATCGAGGAGCCGTCCGCGCCTTCGGCCAACACGAACTTTGCCTTCCCGGCATCGACGCCGCACATGTCGAGCAAGCTCGCCAGCGGCACGCCGGTGAATTCGCTGCACGAGAGCATGCCGTGCGTGTACTGGCAGGTGGGCACGGCCACGTTGCCCCATTCCATGCCGGTGTTGGCGCCGCACTCGATGAAGTGGAAACGCGACACCGAGGGCAGGCGCATCAGGTCGTCCATGGTGAAGACCTTGGGGGACTTCACCAGCCCGTTGATCATCAGGCGGTGCTTCGCCGGGTCGATGTCCCACCAGCCCTGGTGGTGTCGCTCGAAGTGCAGGCCACTGGGCGTGACGATGCCGAAGAGCGATTGCAGCGGCGCGAACGAAACCGAAGCCTGCGTCGTCTGCGTCAATCCGGGGCTGGGCCGGCGCTGCACGTTGCTCTCGTATTTGGAAGGCTTGCCGTAGCCGTCGGTGGCGACGCTTTGGCCCAGGCCGGTCGAGTGTTCCGGGAGTTGCAGGATGTTCGGGTCGCCGGCGGGGACTTGCGCGCGCGCTGCGGTCGCGGTGACGCCGGCTGCCGCGGCCGCGAACGCGCCACGCAGGAAATCGCGCCGTCCCTGTTTCGCCTGCGAAAACACCTGCGCGGCGCCTTCACGGTCGATGAAATTTTCAGGCGCCTTGCGCAGCCGGCCGGGGGTCATGGGGCTTATGAATCCGTATATGCAGATTCAACAATATATACGCTGGGTCCACGCTCGTCCTTGGGGTTTACGCTAGCGGGGCGTGCCGTTCGTCAGCCGAGGCTGGCGCGGGCGGTAGCGACGCGTTGCTCCAGGTAGGCGCCGTAAAAGTCGGGAATGGAAGCGCCGACCAGCCGGGGCGCGGCCTCGCGCGCGCCCTTGCCGAAGAAGAGCACGGTGGGCGTCACCTTGATGCCCCAGGCCTTCAGCAGCTGGTCGTGCGTCGTGGCGCGGCCGGCGAAGTCGAGCACTACAGCGGCGCTGCCGGTGTCCAGTTGCACGATGGGCTGGCCGGTTTCGCGCAGCATGGGCGCGAGGTAACTCTCGCGCACGAGCTTGCAATAAGGGCAGCCCTCGAGACTGGCCATGACGACCAGCGGCTTGCCGGCCTTGAGCGCGGCGTCCAGTTCAGCCCGCAGGGACGCGGGCGAAGGTAGCGTCACTTCGGCCGCCAGCGCGGCGCGCGGGCCCATCGCCAAGCCGGCGAGAGCGAACGGCATTGCAATTGCATGGCGTCGCTTCAATTGGCCTCCCGTTCCATCAGCAGGTACGTGTTGTATGCGTTCATGCGATTCGCTGCGCGGAACAACGGCAGGGCTTCAAACCGGCTCCAGTCCGCCGCCTGGTAGGCCTCTTCCCACGGATCGAGGTTCCTGGCGGCCTTGCCCATCACGCTGCGCAGGTAAACGAGGTAGTCGCGCGTCAGTTCCATGTCCTTGCGCGCCTCGGTGGACAGGGGCCCATGCCCCGGCACGATGGCGACCGTGTCGAAGGACAGCAGCGAATCCAGCGCCTTGATCCACTGGCGGCTGTCGGCCTGCCCGACGAAGGGGATGCGGTTGCGGAACACCAGGTCGCCCGCGAACAGCACTTTCTCCTGCGGCAGGTAGATGACCAGGTCCTCGGGCGTGTGCGACGGCCCGACAGGCTTGATTTGCAGCCGCACACCACCCACCACCAACTCGCGCGCGCCATCCAGCCACTCGTCAGGCGTCACGAGGCGCGTGTCGTTGTCGATCCAGGGCGCGAGGTCCTTGCGCGACGCTTCCAGCCGCAGCCGCGCCTGGTCGGAGTTGATGTACTCGCGCGCCGCCTGGTGGGCGAAGATGCGTGCCCCGGTCGCCTTCAAGGCTTGCAGGCCATAGATGTGGTCAGCGTGGTAATGCGTGAGGATCACATGCGTCACCGGCTTGTCCGTGTGCTTGCGGACCTCGGCCAGCAGGTCCCGCGCCAGTTGCGGCGAACCCAGCGCGTCGATCACCACCACGCCATCGCGCGTGATGACGAAGCCCGCGTTGGAGATGAAGTTGCGGTTGGCCGGCGTGCCGAGTGCCGACAGGCCTTCGACATACCAGGCTGACGCCGATACCTGCCGCGCCACCACGGGCGGTGCGGCAGGGGACTGGGCATTCGCGGTCAGCGCTGCGGCCAGTACTGCAAGGCCGAGGACGAAGAATCTCAAGCGAGTGTGTCCGACCAGATGTTGCGTGCCCACGCCATGGCGTACGCGCCTTCCACTTCACTGGCAGCGGCCGACACGCCGCCCGACCCGGCAACAGTGACCATGGTCTTCTGCGCCTCGTCATAGCGGTGCACGCTGGCCACGTGCACGACTTCCTTGTCGCTGACGAAGCTGTAGCAGGTGTTGTTGTAGAGCGGTTGCAGGTTCACCGGCTTGCCGGTCAGCAGCGCGATCACGGCTGCGGCACAGGTCTTGCCATGCTGGTTGGCCATGTGCGCCGACTTGGGCATCGCCGGCGCGATCTGGATGGCGTCGCCCAGTACATGCACGTTCTTCACGGCTTTCGATTCGAAGGTCAGGAAGTCCACCTCGCACCAACGCTTGTTGGCGGTCGCCAGGCCGGTCTTCGCAGCGATGTCGCCGGCACGCATGTCGGGCAGCACGTTCAGCACCGCGGCCCTGAAGTCGTCGTTGAACTCGAACTTCAGCGTGCCGGTGCTGGCGTCCACGTCCATCACCTTGTGCTTGGGCCGGTATTCGATGATGCCCGCGTAGCGGTCGGCCCAGGCCTTCTTGAACAGCGGCCCCTTGGAGGTGACGTCGTCGTTCGCGTCGAAGATGATGACCTTGCTGCGCGGCTTGGCCTGCTTGAAGTAATGCGCCACCTGGCACGCCCGCTCGTAAGGGCCGGGCGGGCAGCGGTAGGGCGCGAGCGGGATGTTGAGCGCATAGACGCCGCCATCGGGCATGGCTTCGAGCTGGCGGCGCAGCGCGACCGTCTGGGGCCCGGCTTTCCAGGCGTGAAGGATTTGCGCCTGCGCGCCCGGCCGGTTCATGCCGGGCAGGTTGTCCCAGATGAAATCGACGCCCGGCGAGACGATGACGCGGTCGTAGGGCAGTTCACTTCCACCTGCGAGCCGCACGACGCGCTTGTCGGTGTCGATGGCCGTGGCCATGTCGCGCACGATGCGAACGCCATGGTGGCTGCTCAGGCCGTCGTAGGGGCTTGTGATCTCGGCCATCGTCTTGCTGCCGCCGAGCACCAGGTTGGAGATGGGGCAGGAGATGAACGAGGCATTGGGCTCGACCAGCGTCACATTGATGCTCTGGTCGGACCACATACGCAGGTACTTGGCGGCGGTGGCGCCACCATAGCCGCCGCCGATGACGACGACCCTGGGGCCGCCGGACCCCATGCCGGCGCAGCCGGCGACAAGGGATGCGCTGCCGAGCGCGGCGCCCGCGCTCACTGCCTGGACGAATTGACGGCGTTTCATGGGCGCGCTCCCTTCGCTGCAGCAAAGTAGCCGGCGATGGCGGCGATCTGCTCGTCGCTGTAGCCCTTGGCCAGCTGGTGCATCACCGTGGCGGGGCGGCGGCCGTTCTTGAAGTCCAGCAGCTTCTGGACCATCTCGTCACGGTTCATGCCGGCCAGCACGACGTTGCCGGGTTGGGCGTTGCCGTTGGTGCCATGGCAGTTGGCGCAGGCGCCGGCCCAGCTGCGCACCGTCAGCGGGTCGGGGGACTGGGCGTGGCTGCCGATGGCGGGCAGCGTGAGCGCGGCCGCAGCCAGCGCAAGGCGAAGTTTCTTCATCTCCAGGACCTCCTGGCGGGCATGTTACGCCGCATGGCGGCGGGGCACTAGCGGACTACGTCGGCTTCGATGGCAATCTGGGTGCAGACTGCGCGGCACAAGGTGACCACGCGGTCGTTGATGATGCGGTAGTAGATCTGAACGCCGTCACGCCGCTTGCCCAGCACGCCGGCCTGGTAGAGCGTGTTCAGGTGCTGCGACATGTTGGGCTGCGTGGTGTCGATCTCCGACAGCAGCTCGCTCACGTTCTTCTCGCCGTTGCACAGGCAGGAGATGATCTTCAGCCGCATGGGCGCGGACATCACGCGGAACACCTCCGCGGCCAGCTCGAACACTTCGTCCGACTCCACGGCGGGCGATTGCGTTGCGGGCAGGGGAGAACGCCTGGCCATCAGGGCTTGATGTACGCGTAGTGTTCGCGCGCCTGCAGCTGGCCGATGCGCACCACGCCGGACGGGGTGTACTCCGCGTCCATGGTGAACTGGTCCTTCTTGATGTTGCGGTTGCGCAAGGTGATCTCGCAAACCTCGAACTTCACGCCGCGCGCCTTCAGGGCGCTCACCAGCGACGGATAGTCGATGTTGGGGTTCTTCTTGTCCTTGGCGCCTTCCATCAGGAAGTCGATGCCTTCGGCGTGCGTGACGACGACGATCTTGGTGTCGGGCGCCACGTCCAGGTGGTTGCGGATGTTGCGCAGCCCCTTGGTCGCCTGCATCTCGGCGTTGTCGATGTGATAGACCACCTTGTCCTGGGCGAGGGCAGCGCCGGCCAGCAGCAGGCTGCCGGCCAGGAGGGCCATGGATTTCACGAGGGATTTCATTCGCTGCTCCTTCGCCGATCTATCGGCAGTCGCCAATATAAGGCAATTGCAATGTGATCGCGATGAGGGGCGACCCTAGGCCTCGCGCTCCAGCCGCCACGCCTGGTACTTCAACGCCGCTACCGCCCCGCCAATCATCGCGGCCACCGCGACGAAGCTGGTGGCGCTGAGCGTGGAGACCCCGGACACGCCCTGGCCGATGCTGCAGCCCATGGCGGTGACGCCGCCCACGCCCATCAGCACCGCGCCCACCAGGTGGTGGCCCAGGTCGCCGGTGCTGCCGAAACCTTCCCAGCGGAAGGTGCGTTGGGCGAGGGACATCACGGCTGAACCGGCGATAACGCCGAACACCGACACGATCCCCACGGTGAGCAGCTTGTTCTTGTCGCTGTAGAACATCAGCCAGTCGAGCGTGTAGGCGATGGGCGAGACGAAGCTCAATGCTTCGGCACGCGTGGAGTTGGTGGCCAGGAATGCCTCCTGCAGCGTCTCGGGATGCTCCGGCAGGTAACCCATGTGGCCGCTGATCCACCACATGGCAATGACGGCGGCACCCACGCCGACGCCACCCAGGAGGTTGTCTGCGTTCAGGAACTCCTTGCCGGCCAATGCCCACAGCGCGAGCGCGCCGCCAATGACGAGGGCCAGAACCAGCGCCGTGACTTGTGGCGTGGCGCCGAAGGCCTGGGCGGCCCAGGCCGGCAGGCTGGCGGTGGTCGTGAAGTCCACGGCCACCCGGTCCACTGTGGCCGTGCGCCACACGGCCGTCAGGCCCTTGAGTGTCGCGAACGCGGCGATGCCCAGCACGATGGCCACGACCAGCGCCTTGAGGTTGCCGCCGCCGACGCGAATCAGTGCCTTGCTGGCGCAACCCGAGGCCAGCACCATGCCGAAGCCGAAGATCGCGCCGCCCGTGAGCGCCGACAGCCAGATCCAGCGGTTGGATGCGTAGAGGGTCTTGTCCGGGCTGATCTGCCCCGTCCAGGCCAGCACGCCGAAGCCGATGGTGGCCACGCCCGCGGCCAGCGCCCATTGCCGCAGGCGCGCCGTGTCGCCCATGGTGACCATGTCGCTCACGGCGCCCATGGTGCAGAAGCCCGAGCGTTGCACCAGTGCGCCCAACGCCAGCGTCACGAAGAAAGTGGCCCACAGGACCTGGTGGGTCAGCGACGCGGTTTCGTTGCTCATCATGAGCGCGATTCTAGGGCGCTGCTTCGCGCTGGCGTCCTACAGCCCAACAACGACCCCCCGGGCCAAGATGCCTCTCGTGAGCCTGGACAGTGTCATTGCTGCTTTTGCCCGGACCGCCCAACGCACCTGGGCGGGCATCCGCCGCCACCCGTGGGCCGTTTCAGCGGCCGTACTGGCGGCGGTGCCGGTCGCCCTGGCGCTGTACGTCGCGGCCATGGTGCCCCTGACCCCCAGCATTGGCGACATCCGCAAGATCGGCCGCGACGAACCCTCGCGCGTGCTCTCGGCCGACGGCCACGTGCTGGCAACGTTCCGCCTGGCCAACCGCGAGCGGGTCAAGCTGAAGGACGTCTCGCCCCATGTGCTCCATGCCTTGATCGCCACCGAGGACAGGCGCTTCTACGACCATCACGGCCTCGACCTGAAGCGCACTGCCGGCGCGGCCCTGCGCACGCTGGGCGGCGACCTGCAGGGCGGCTCCACCATCACCCAGCAACTGGCGCGCAACCTGTACCCCGACGACATCGGCCGCGCGCCCACGCTCTCGCGCAAGGTGAAGGAGGCGATCACGGCGGTGAAGATCGAATCGGTCTACAGCAAGGACGAGATCCTGGAGACCTACCTGAACACGGTGCCCTTTCTCTACAACGCCTATGGCATCGAGATGGCTGCCCGGACCTACTTCGACAAGTCGGCGCGTGACCTGGACGTGCTCGAGAGCGCCACGTTGATCGGCATGCTCAAGGGCACGCGCCACTACAACCCGGTGCTCAATCCGGAACGCTCCACCCAGCGCCGCAACATCGTGCTGGCGCAGATGGCGCGCCACGGCAAGCTGGATGCGGCGCAGCTGGAAGAACTCAAGTCAAGGCCGCTCGCGCTGGACTTCGAGCGCCAGGGCGAGGACCTGGGGCCGGCGCCGCACGTGGCGCAGCAACTCAAGCGCTGGCTGATCGAGTGGGGTGACCGCGAGGGCTACAACATCTACGCCGACGGCCTGGTGCTGCACACCACGATCGACTCACGGCTGCAGGCGATGGCGCAGCAGGCAGTCACCCGGCAGGGCGACAAGCTGCAGCTGGCGGCCGACGGCGCGTACAAGCGGGGCACCGGCTGGAAGGCGCACAAGGCGCTGGCCGAATCCTTCATTCGTGAAACCCCAAAGTACCAGGCCGCGCTGGACGCCGGTACGCCCGACGGCGAGGCCGTGAAACATCTGCAGGCCGACGCCGCATTCATGCTGGCGCTATGGGACGAGAAGACGCGGCTGCAGGCGGGTTTCCTCGCGCTCGACCCGACCAACGGCCATGTGAAAGCCTGGGTAGGCAGCCGCGACTTCAACCAGGACAACTTCGACCATGTGCAGCAGGCGCGTCGCCAACCCGGCTCGACGTTCAAGCCCTTCGTGTACGGCGCTGCGTTCGAGCAAGGCATCCCGACCTCCGAGGCCTTCGTCGATGGACCGGTGGAAATCCGTATCGACGAGAAGAACGTCTGGCGGCCAGGCGATGTGGGTGAGTCGACGGGCTTGCCGATGACATTGCGCGAGGGCCTGATGCGCTCAAAGAACTCCATCACGAGCCAGTTGATGGAACGCGTCGGGCCGCAACGCGTGGCGCAGGTGGCCTATGCGATGGGCGTGCGCCACAGCAAGCTGGACGCGGTGCCTTCGCTCGCGCTGGGCACCAGCCCGGTGACGCTCAAGGAGATGGTCACGGGCTTCGGCAGCATTGCCAACAGCGGCAGCTACATCGAGCCGGTGCTGGTCACCCGGGTGGCGGACCGGAACCGCCGCACCCTGCAGGAGTTCCATGCCAAGGCGCCGGAGCGCGCGATGGACGAAACGGCGGCGCAGACGCTGCTGGACGTGATGCGCGGCGTCATCGACCAGGGCACCGGCGCGGGCGTGCGCAGCCGCTTCGGCCTGCAAGGCGACCTGGCGGGCAAGACCGGCACCACCCAGTCCAACACCGACGGCTGGTTCATCCTGATGCATCCACAACTGGTGGGCGGCGCGTGGGTGGGCTTCAACGACAACCGGGTGACGATGAAGGGCAACGCGTGGGGGCAGGGCGCGCACAACGCGCTGAACGTCGTGGGGGATTTCTTCCAGCAGGCGGTGAAGGCGAAGGTGATCGACGCGAAGGCGAAGTTCAGCGCGCCGCACGACACGTCGCCGCTTGAGCCGCTGCCTGTCCTGGTCCCGGTGGAAGAGCCTTCGGTGGTGCTGGCGCCGGTGCAGGCTCCGGCCCCGCCCGCTGTCCCGGTGCCCGCGCAGCCCCAGGTCTTCCGGATCGAACGCCCGGCCCAGGTGCTGAGGGCGCCGCCTGTTGCCCCTCCACCGGCGGAAGTCCTAGTGCGCGACCTGGGCGTTGGTGGCAATCAGCCGTTTGACCAGAAGCTTGATGAACGCCCGGTCGAAACACGACTGCAGCCCCTCGGAGGCCTTACGCAGTGAGGCGTTCTGGATCTCCAGCACCAGCGCGCCCAGTTCGGCCACCGCCGTAGCGGTGCGGATCGGGTTCTCCGGCTGCAGGTAGCTCATCTCGCCCAGCGTCACGCCGGGCCCCAGCACGCTCAGGTTGACGCCGTTGCGGTGCACCGCAACCATGCCCTGGATGATGATGCAGAACGAGTGACCCTGCGTGCCCTCGTGCATCAGCTCCTGGCCGCGCTCGAAGCGGTGCAGCGTTCCGAGCCGCAGTGTCTCCCACAGCGCCGAGTCGTGGAACTCGGCGAAGAAGGGCAGGCCGCGCATCTGCGTGAAGTACTCGCCCTGGCTGTCCTGCACCCTGCGCTGCGGCAGCGTGCGGCTCACGTCCAGCAGGGCGTCGGCAAACTCGGCCCACTCGGCGTAGCGCTGCTCGGGGTCCTTGTTCAGCGCGCGCAGGATCGCCTTGTCCACCGAGGGTGGCAATTCGGGCCGCAAAGTCCCGGGCGGCGGAGGGTCCTCGGTGCTGATGCGGTACATGGTCGTGAAGTCCGAGTCGCCCGCGAACGGGTTGCGGCCGGTGAGCAGCTCGTAGAGCACGATGCCCAGCGAGAACATGTCGCTGCGATGAGTGCAGACCCGCTCCTTCACCTGCTCGGGCGACATGTACGAGGGCGAACCCACCAGGCCTGAGAGCTGCGTCACGTCGCTGCGCGACGACAAGGCCGTGCCGAAGTCGGTCACCTTCACTTCGCCGTTCTCCTGCAGCATCACGTTGGCCGGCTTGATGTCGCGATGCACCAGCCCGCTGCGGTGCGCGTGCTCCAGCGCGCTGCAGCACTTGAAGGCGATGTCCAGGACCTGTGCGATCGGCAGCAGCTTGCCGCCTTCGGTGAACGAGGCGAGCGGCTGGCCGTCGACGTATTCAAGGACCAGGTAGGGCGGCTGCGCGTCCTCGTCGGCGTCGAGCAGGCGAACGACGCAAGGGTGGTCCAGCTGGCCGGCCATCGCGGCCTCGTTGCGCAGGCGCCGACGGTAGCGCGCGGCCTCGGCCTCGTCCTCCAGCAGGTGCGCGTGGATCTGCTTGATGGCCACCGGCCGTGAATTGAACCGGTCGTAACCCAGGTAGACGGTGCTGCTGGCGCCCCGGCCGATCTCGCGCTCGACGGTGTACTTCCCGATGGCCGATGGCATGGACGAGGTCGACATGGAAAAGGACCCTTCACTTGCACCGGGTCCGCCCAGGTCGGGCGCCGGCAAGGCAATGGTAACCAGTTATTGCGGCCTAGCCTACCGGTGAGGACTCGGACCGGGCCCGCGCGTTCAGCAGGCCGATCAGCGCGCTAAGTTCCACCGGCTTGGTCAGGTGCGCGTCGAACCCTGCGCCGGCGGTGCGGCGCCGGTCCTCGCCGCTGCCGTAGCCGGTCATGGCGATGGCGAAGACACCTTCCATGCCGGGCAGTGCGCGCAGGCGCTTGAGGGTTTCGAAGCCGTCCAGCCCCGGCATGGCCAGGTCCAGCAGCACTACCTCGGCGCGGAAGCGGCTCGCGACCTCCAGCGCCTGCATGCCATCGTAGGCACACTCGGCATCGTGGCCCAGCAGCCGCAGGATGGCCGTGGCGCTGTCGGCGGAATCGCGGTTGTCGTCCACCACCATCACCCGCAACCCGGCCGAAGCCTGGCCCGCTCCCTCGGGCTCGCGCTCGCTGGCCACGACTTGCACCACCGGCAGGCGCAGCGCGAAGGTGCTGCCCAGGCCGCGGCCGGGGCTGCGCGCGTCCACGGCGCCGCCGTGCATTTCGGCGAGCGTGCGCGCCAGCGTCAGCCCGATGCCCAGCCCGCTCTCGCTGGGCGAGCCGTTGTCGCCCTGCATGAACATGCCGAAGATGCGTTCGAGGTCTTCCGCGTCGATGCCGCGGCCGTTGTCGGTGACGGTGATGGTGACGATGTTGTCCTCGCGCGCGGCTTCCACAAGCACATGGCCGCCGTCCGGCGTGTACTTGGCCGCATTCACCAGCAGGTTCTGCAAGATCTGCGACAGCCGGGTCGGGTCGCCCTTGACGGTGATCGGTTCGGCCAACGGGGCTATCTTCAGCGTGTGGCGGTGCTGCTGCATGAGCGGACGCGCCGTTTCCGCGCTGGTCGAGATGATGTCTGCCACCTGCACCTGCTCGAGCCGCAGCTTGATCTTTCCGGTGGCCAGGCGCCCGATGTCCAGCAGGTCGTCCACCAGGCGGGTGACGTGGGTGAGTTGCCGGTCGATGATGTCGCGGCTGTTGCGCAGCGACGCGCTGGGCGCCGGGTCGAGCTGCATCATCGTGACTGCGTTGCGCATGGGCGCCAGCGGGTTGCGCAGCTCGTGAGCCAGCATGGCGAGGAACTCGTTCATCCGGCGGCTGGACCGTTCGAGTTCCTCCAGGCGCCGGCGCTGCGTCATGTCGCGCGTGACCTTGGCAAAGCCGATGAGATCGCCGGTGCGTGAGTGGACGGCGCTGACGACGACGTTGGCCCAGAACAGCGTGCCGTCCTTGCGTACCCGCCAGCCTTCGTCTTCCACCCGGCCGTGCTCGCGCGCGATGAGCAACTCGTTGGCCGGCTTGCCTGCCTGCTTGTCTTCCGGCGTGTAGAACGTGCTGAAGTGCCTTCCGATAATTTCATCGGCGGTGTAGCCCTTGAGCGCCTGGGCGCCGGTGTTCCAGCTGCGCACGATGCCCTGCGGGTCGAGCATGAAGATGGCGTAGTCGCGTACGCTTTCCACCAGCAGGCGGAAGCGTTCCTCGCTCTCACGCAATTCCTCCTCATGGCGACGCCTTTCGGTGAGGTCGCGGGTGATCTTGACGAAGCCCGTCACCTCGCCGCCCGCGTCGCGGATGGTGGTGATGATCACGTTGGCCCAGAACCGCGAGCCGTCCTTGCGGATGCGCCAGCCCTCGTCCTCGAAGCGGCCTTCGGCGCGCGCGCGCCGCAACTCCTCCTGCGGCCAGCCTGTCGCCTTGGCCTCGGGCGGGTAGAAGACGGAGAAGTGCTGGCCGAGGATTTCGTCGCGCGTGTAGCCCTTGAGCTTTTCCGCGCCACTGTTCCACGTCAGCACGTGGCCCTCGGGATCGAGCACGAAGATGCCGTAGTCCACGACGCCCTCGATCAGGAGCTGGAAGCGTCCTTCGAGGTTGGAGGGGCGGCTGTCGGGGGTGACGGGGGTGACGGGCGGAATCAACGGAGCCTGCGATGGCGGGATGCCGCTGTGATTATCAATTCCGCAAGCGCCTGCCCCATCCATACGGCCCCATGACGCGGCGCCGTCCTACAGCGGTGTGCGACCGGTAGTACCTTCCGGCTGCTAGCGTCCCTTGCGCCAGGCCTCGTAGCGCGCCCGGTTCTCCTCGTTGGGCGGGTACAGCCCAGGGAGCACGGCGCCGCGCTCCACCTCGCCCATGATCCAGTTTTCCAGGTGCTCCTGTTCCGTCGCCGCCGCGATCACGTCATCGAGCATGGCCGCCGGGATCAGCACCGCGCCATCCTGGTCGACCAGGATGACGTCGTTAGGGAACACGGCCACGCCACCGCAGTCGATCGGCTCCTGCCAACCCACGAAGGTCAGGCCCGCCACCGAAGGCGGCGCCGCGGTGCCCTGGCACCAGGTGGGCAGGCCCGTGCCCAGCACACCGGAAACGTCGCGGACCACGCCATCGGTCACCAGCGCGGCCACGCCGCGCCTGGCCATGCGGGCGCAAAGGATGTCGCCGAAGATGCCGGCGTCGGTGACGCCCATGGCGCCCACTACCGCCACGCAGCCGGCGGGCATGCATTCGATGGCGGCGCGGGTGGAGATCGGTGAGCCCCACGAGGCGGGGGTGGCCAGGTCCTCGCGCGCCGGCACGAAGCGCAGCGTGAAGGCCCGGCCGACCACGCGCGGCTGCCCGGGCGCCAGTGGGCGGGTGCCGCGCAGCCAGATGTTGCGCAAGCCCTTCTTCAGCAGCACCGTGGTGATGGTGCCGCTCGAGACGGCTTGCAGCGCGGTGATGGATGCCGGATCGAGCGGGAGCGATTCGAGGGTCATGGTGGGCTTCCTTGGATTCGCCTTGATGCTAAACGCAGGATGTCAAGCGTTTCCAGCGCTTTTGCCATTGCAAAAAACTAACATGCAGTTCCAATACCAAGCGCACAGTATTATCATATTGTTCACCTACGATGGCGCTGTATGGAAGACAAAGCACGACTCACCGTCCTGATTGATCCGGCGAAGAAAAAAGCCTTTGATGAGCTGTGCTCATCAAAGGACACAACGTCTTCGCAAATGGTGCGGCTGCTGATCAGGCAGTACCTCGAAAAACACGGAGTCGATTGGGACGTCGTGCCCAAGCGGCCCCGCGCGCGCTGAACATTACCCTCGGGCTTGTTGAAATTGACAGCCCAATGTTAATTTGATTAACATGCGGTCGCACATGGAGAACAAGACCGCCCGCCTCACCGTCCTCATTGATCCCGCGCGGAAGCAGGCTTTCGAAAGCCTCTGCCACGCGCAGGACACTACGCCTTCGCAGGTCATGCGCAGGCTGATCCGGGACTTCCTGAATGAGAACGGCGTTGCCTATTCGCCGCCGCAGCCGGCGAAGAAACACCGCAAGTAGTCACCACTTCGGCAGGATTCGCTCGCCCGGCAGCACTTCATACGGCGGCGCGTAGCCCTCCAGGGCTTGCACGCGCGCCAGCCAGCCCGCGAGATGGGGAAACTGCGCAGGCAGTTCGTAGCCGCTTTCTTCCTTCGGGTAGCAGAGGTACGCGCACATCGAGATGTCCGCAATGGTCGGGCTGTCGCCGACCATGAATTTGCGCGTCGCGAGGTGCTTGTCGGCAATGCCGAAAGCGCCGTCGATGCGGCCCTTGAGGAACGCGAGGATGACCGGGTCCGGGGCGGTGGGGGCGAATGACTTCATCCAGCGGTAAGTCGCAAAGAAGCTGGTGAACTTGTGGTTGTCGAACAGCAGCCAGCGCAGCACCTCGAGTTGCCCGTCCTCGCCAGTCCCACCGAAAGCGCCGTGCTTGCGCGCCAGGTAGGTGAGGATCGCGCCGGACTGCGACAGCCGCCGCGGCCCATCATCCAGCACCGGCGCTTCGCCCATTTCATTGGCCTGGTCCCGCCATGCGGGGTCGCGCGTGGCGCCGCTCATGTAATCGACGAACACCGGTTCCCAGGGCTGGTGCAGCAGCCGCAGCATGAGGGCGACCTTGAAGCTGTTTCCGGACTGGGCGAAACAATGAAGTCGGTACATGGTGTTCGTTGCTCCTCGGGTTATCGGGGTTTGATGACGTAGCGCACGAAGCCGTCGGCCTCGGTAAACCTGTCGTAGAGCTTGCGCGCCTGCTGGTTGTCTGCGCGCGTCACCCAGTACAGGCGCGCCCATCCTTCGGCGCGCATGGCGTTGCGCAGCCACTCGATCAGCGACCTGCCGATGCCGTGGCCGCGTGCCGACGGGATGACGAACAGGTCTTCGAGGTAGCACACCGGCTGCGTTTCCCAGGTGTTCTCGTGCACCACGCAATTGGCGAATCCGTAAACCTGGCCCTCCACTTCGGCCACGATGCACATGACGGCGGAGTCGGGATCGAGGATGCGCTTCCAGGTGCGATTGGTGACCTCCGGCCCGAGGCTGGCGTCGTAG
>DATHWV010000356.1:0-6096 GCA_035460205.1 Ramlibacter sp. | reverse complement strand
CGTTGCGCGCGCGGCGTCGCTGGCATAGAGGCTGCCGTCCGAAAGCTCCTGCTGGATGTCCCGCTGCTCGGACTCAAGCGATTCGATCAGCGCCGGCAGCGCTTCGAGTTCGCGCTGCTCCTTGTAGCTCAGCTTTTTGCGCGTCGGCGCGGGCGTGGCTGCGACCTTGGCCTCCGTCGTTGCGGGCTTGGCGCTGGACGGTGCGGCCGCCTGCGCGATGGCCTGGGCGCGCCGCGACTGGGTGAGCCAGTCCTGCACGCCGCCTTCGTATTCGCGCCACAAGCCGTCGCCCTCGAACACGATGGTGCTGGTCACCACGTTGTCGAGGAAGGTGCGGTCATGGCTCACCAGGAAAACGGTGCCGTCGTAGTTCTGCAGCAGGTCTTCCAGCAGTTCCAGCGTGTCGATGTCCAGGTCGTTGGTGGGCTCGTCGAGCACCAGCACGTTGGCCGGGCGCGCGAACAGGCGCGCGAGCAGCAGGCGGTTGCGCTCGCCACCCGAAAGCGATCGCACCGGCGAGTTCGAGCGCGCCGGTGAGAACAGGAAGTCGCCGAGGTAGCTCTTGACGTGCTTGCGCTGGTTGCCGATCTCGATCCACTCGCTGCCGGGGCTGATGAAGTCCTCCAGCGTGGCGTCGAGGTTGAGCGCATCACGCATCTGGTCGAAGTAGGCTACCTGCAGGTTGGCGCCCTGGCGCACCTTGCCCGTGTCCGGCGCCAATTCGCCCAGGATCATCTTGAGCAAGGTGGTTTTGCCGGCGCCATTCGGCCCGATCAGGCCCACCTTGTCGCCGCGCAGGATGGTGGCGGTGAAGTCGCGCACGATATTCTTCTCGCCGAACGACTTGCTGACCTTGGTGAGCTCGCCCACGATCTTTCCGCTCGGCATGCCTGACGCGACGTCGAGCTTGACGCTGCCCAGGGCATCGCGGCGTGCCGCACGACGGGCACGCAAGTTGTCCAGCCGCGTGATGCGGCCCTGCGCGCGAGTACGGCGCGCTTCCACGCCCTTGCGGATCCACACTTCTTCCTGCTGCAGGAGCTTGTCGGCCTTGGCATTGATCACCGCCTCCTGCGCGAGCTGGTCTTCCTTCTGCACTTGGTACTGCGTGAAATTGCCGGGATAGGAGCGCAGGCGGCCGCGATCGAGTTCGACGATGCGGGTCGCGACGCGATCCAGGAAGGTCCGGTCGTGCGTGATCGTGACGACGGCGCCCTTGAAATCGATCAGCAGGTTTTCCAGCCACTCGATCGAGTCCAGGTCCAGGTGGTTGGTGGGTTCGTCCAGCAGCAGCACGTCGGGGCGCTGCACCAGCGCCTGGCCCAGCGCCACGCGTTTTTTCGTGCCGCCGGAGAGCGAACCGACCACGGCATCCTTGTCCAGGTGCAGGCGCTGCAGGGTTTCCTCGACGCGTTGCTCCCAGTTCCAGCCGTCCTTGGCCTCGATCTCGCCTTGCAGCTTGTCGAGGTCGCCCTGGCCGTGGGTGTACTGGTCGATGAGCGCGATCACGTCGGCGACGCCCGTCATCGTGGCGTCAAATACGGTCATCTGCGCGTCGAGCAGTGGCTCCTGCGCGACGTAGGACGTGCGCAGGCCCTGTTGAAATTGCAACGAACCGTCATCGGCCTTTTCCAGGCCTGCGAGGATTTTCAGGAGCGACGATTTGCCCGCACCGTTGCGTCCGATCAGGCCGACGCGCTCGCCGCTCTCGAGCGCGAAGTCGGTGTGATCGAGCAGGGGTACGTGGCCAAAGGCCAGTTGGGCGTTAAGAAAGGTAATGAGTGCCATGAAGGGCGCGATTATCCGGGGATCGGCTGGGGCGCTGCCTCTATCGCCTCCCGATGAGGCTCTATATAGTGATTTGACAAAGGGCGAGTCCCAAGGAGGCGGAGTGGAATTGCAGATCAACGGCAAGGCCGTGCAGGCTGACGCCGAGGCCGAGATGCCCCTGCTCTGGGTGCTGCGTGACGTGCTGAACATGACGGGAACCAAGTTCGGCTGCGGCGCCGCGGCCTGCGGTGCCTGCACCGTGCGGGTCGACGGCCAGCCGGTGCGTTCATGCGTGGTTCCGGCCGGCACGGTGGTCGGCAAGAAGATCCAGACCATCGAAGCGCTGGGCGCGCCCGGCAAGCCGCACCCCCTGCAGGCCGCGTGGATCGCGGAGCAGGTGCCGCAATGCGGCTATTGCCAGAGCGGAATGCTCATGGCTGCTGCCGCCTTGCTGGAAAAGAAGCCCAAGCCCACCGACGCCGACATCGACGAGGCGATCACCAACATCTGCCGCTGCGGCACATACCAGCGCGTCAAGCTGGCCATCAAGCGCGCGGCCGGGGTCAAGGCATGAAGCGCAGGGCCTGGATATTGAGCGCCGCCGGCGCGGCGGGCGCGCTGGTCGTGGGCTGGGGGCTGATGCCGCAGCGCTCGCGGGTCGGATCGGCAAGCCTGATGCTGCCCAGGGAGGGCGACGTCGCGCTCAATGGCTGGATCAAGGTGGCATCGGACGGCTCGATCATCCTCGCCATGCCGCGCAGCGAGATGGGGCAAGGCGTGCACACGGCACTGCCGATGCTTGCGGCCGAGGAGCTGGACGTGCCGCTGTCGGCGGTACGCATCGAGCAGGCCGGCGCCGACAGCATCTACGGCAACGTGTCCATGCTGGTGGCCAGCCTGCCGTTCCACCCGCTCGACGCCGAGAACGAGGATGGCTTCGGCCGGGTGAAGGCCGGGCAGTGGCTGGTGGGCAAGGTCGCCCGCGAATTGGGCATCAACGCGACCGGCGGCTCATCCAGTGTCGCGGATGCCTGGGAGGTCGTTCGCCTGGCCGCGGCGACGGCCCGCGCCTCCCTGGTGGGCGCTGCTTCGCTGCAATGGAAGCTGCCTGCAGAGGAACTGGTCGTCAAGGAGGGCGTGATTTCGCACAGCTCGGGCAAGTTTGCTTCGTACGGCCAGATGGCGAAGAACGCCGCCGCGACCCCGCCCGGCCCGGTGCGCCTGAAGGAGCGCAAGGACTGGAAGCTGATCGGGCGGCCCGCCCGCCGGCTCGACGTGCCGGCCAAGGTGGACGGGACAGCCGGTTTCGGGCTGGATGTGCGCCTGCCGGGCATGAAATACGCCGCGATCACGCTCTGCCCGATGCTGGGCGGCTCGCCGGGAAGTGTCCGGGCCGAAAAGGCGCTGGCGCTGCCGGGCGTCGACCGCGTCGTCATGCTCCCGGCCTACGCCGGCTCGACGGCCGGGTTCGCGGTCGTCGGCAAGAGCTATTGGCATGCGCGGCGCGGCGCCCAGGCCGTTGACGTGGATTGGCGGCAGCGCCCCGGTGGAGCGCTGGACTCGAGGCGCATCGCCACGGAGCTCGAAGCGGCAGCCAAGGCAGAGGAAGGATTCGTCTTTCACAAGAGGGGCGACGTCGCCGGCAAGGAGCGCGAGGCGAGCCGCAAGGTGGAGGCCCTGTATCGCGCGCCCTACCTGGCCCACGCCACGCTGGAGCCTATGAATTGCACCGCGCGGGTGGCCGACGGCAAGGTGGAAATCTGGGTGCCTACCCAGGTGCCCCAAATGGCCCGGGCGATCGCGGCCCAGGTGGCCGGGGTGCCGCTGCGCAACGTGACCGTGCACTTGACGCTGCTGGGCGGCGGCTTTGGGCGCCGGTTGGAGGTCGACTACGTGGCCCAGGCGGTCCGGGTGGCGATGGATTGCGGCGGTGTGCCGGTGCAACTCATCTGGTCACGCGAGGAAGACACGACCCACGACTTCTACCGGCCCATGCACGTGGCAATGCTCAGCGCGGGCCTCGACAGCCAGGGCGCTGTCACGAGCCTGCGCATCAAGTCGGCCGGGGACGCCATCACGCCACGGTGGATGGCCCGGGGCTTGCCGGCGCTGTCCGGCCCGGTCGACACGCCCGACAAGACGACCGCGGAAGGGCTGTTCGACCTGCCTTACGCCTTCGCCCACCAGCACATGGAGCATGTGGCCACGCGGATGGAGGTGCCTGTGGGCTTCTGGCGCTCGGTGGGCCACTCTCACAACGCGTTCTTCTCGGAGTGCTTCATGGATGAACTGGCGCAGGAGGTGCGCCAGGACCCCGTCGAGTTCCGCCGTCGGCTGCTCAGGGGGGCGCCCCGCTACCTGGCAGTGCTTGAACTGGCCGCAGCCAAGGCGGGCTGGAGCGGCAAGCCGCCCGCAGGCCGTGCCCGTGGCGTGGCTCTGCACGAATCGTTCGGCACCATCGTCGCCCAGGTGGCTGAGGTCTCGCTGGAGGGCGGCAAGCCGCGCGTCCACCGCGTGGTGTGTGCCCTTGACTGCGGCACGGTGGTGAATCCGAACATCGTGGCGCAGCAGATGGAGAGCTCCGTTGTGTTCGCCCTCACGGCGGCGCTGTATGGCCGCATCGACATCCACGAAGGCGTGGTGCAGCAAGGCAACTTCCCCACCTATCCCATGGTGCGCATGACAGAGGCGCCGCAGGTGGAGACGTGGATCGTTCCCAGTGAGCGCCCACCGGGAGGCATAGGCGAGCCCGGTGTCCCGCCGCTCGCGCCTGCAGTGGCGAACGCGTTGTTCGCACTGACAGGCAAGCGCCAGAGGGCGCTGCCATTGGCCGTCTGATTTTTTTGGGAAGGCCTGTTTTGAGGGCCCAAAAAACCGTGCTATAGTCGATGGCTCTGCTGAACACAGCGGCCGCGAAAGCGGCAAGCGGTGCAAGCAGAAAGAGGTGAAAAAAAGAGCGCTTCGAATTGACCAGGGATCAAAACTTGGTATAGAATTCAAGGCTCTGCTGAAAACGCCAAGCAGTCGAATCGGTAAACGAAACGACAGCGAAACGGAAACAGTAGAAACCCTCAGAGTTGACAGGACTTATCAAAACCTGCGATAATTCAAGGCTTCGCTGATCGCAGCAAAGCAGGCAAAAACAAGACGCAAAGTCGAGTGGCTGCCAACAAGGTTCGTTAAAAATATACAGCCGATAAGCGTGGGCGTTTGAAGGCGATTGCCAAGTTCTTCGGAACTAGGTCGCAAGACCTTTAAACGCTCATAAGTAAGAGACAGGAAATTGAGAAATCAAGTTTCTGTCGATTCCAAATGAGTGGCCCCGCAAGGGGCAAAAAAATCAAGATCGAACTATAGAGTTTGATCCTGGCTCAGATTGAACGCTGGCGGAATGCTTTACACATGCAAGTCGAACGGCAGCACGGGGGCAACCCTGGTGGCGAGTGGCGAACGGGTGAGTAATACATCGGAACGTGCCCAGTCGTGGGGGATAACTACGCGAAAGCGTAGCTAATACCGCATACGATCTACGGATGAAAGCGGGGGATCGCAAGACCTCGCGCGATTGGAGCGGCCGATGGCAGATTAGGTAGTTGGTGGGGTAAAGGCTCACCAAGCCGACGATCTGTAGCTGGTCTGAGAGGACGACCAGCCACACTGGGACTGAGACACGGCCCAGACTCCTACGGGAGGCAGCAGTGGGGAATTTTGGACAATGGGCGAAAGCCTGATCCAGCCATTCCGCGTGCAGGATGAAGGCCCTCGGGTTGTAAACTGCTTTTGTACGGAACGAAAAGCCTTCTTCTAATACAAGAGGGTCATGACGGTACCGTAAGAATAAGCACCGGCTAACTACGTGCCAGCAGCCGCGGTAATACGTAGGGTGCAAGCGTTAATCGGAATTACTGGGCGTAAAGCGTGCGCAGGCGGTTATGTAAGACAGATGTGAAATCCCCGGGCTCAACCTGGGAACTGCATTTGTGACTGCATAGCTAGAGTACGGTAGAGGGGGATGGAATTCCGCGTGTAGCAGTGAAATGCGTAGATATGCGGAGGAACACCGATGGCGAAGGCAATCCCCTGGACCTGTACTGACGCTCATGCACGAAAGCGTGGGGAGCAAACAGGATTAGATACCCTGGTAGTCCACGCCCTAAACGATGTCAACTGGTTGTTGGGTCTTCACTGACTCAGTAACGAAGCTAACGCGTGAAGTTGACCGCCTGGGGAGTACGGCCGCAAGGTTGAAACTCAAAGGAATTGACGGGGACCCGCACAAGCGGTGGATGATGTGGTTTAATTCGATGCAACGCGAAAAACCTTACC
>DATHWV010000355.1:0-3844 GCA_035460205.1 Ramlibacter sp. | reverse complement strand
GGGTTTCGAGGACGAGGAGCGGCAGGAGCTCTATCTCATCCCCACCAGCGAGGTGTCGCTGACCAACTTCGTGCGCGACGAAATCCTTGCGCAGGACGACCTGCCGATGCGCTTGACCGCGCACACGCCGTGCTTCCGCTCGGAAGCCGGCAGCGCCGGCCGCGACACGCGCGGCATGATCCGCCAGCACCAGTTCGACAAGGTGGAGATGGTGCAGATCGTGCACCCGGACAAGAGCTACGAGGCGTTGGACCAGATGGTGGGTCACGCCGAAGCCGTCCTCCAGAAGCTTGGCCTGGCCTACCGGGTGATGCTGCTGTGCACGGGCGACATGGGCGCGGGTGCGAGCAAGACCTATGACCTGGAAGTCTGGCTGCCCGCCCAGGACACGTTCCGCGAAATCAGCTCGGTGTCCAACTGCGAGGCCTTCCAGGCCCGCCGCCTGCAGGCTCGTTTCAAGAATGCCCAGGGCAAGAACGAGCTGGTCCACACGCTCAACGGCTCCGGGCTGGCCGTGGGCCGCACGCTGGTGGCTGTGCTGGAGAACTACCAGAACGCCGACGGCTCGGTTACCGTGCCGCCGGTGCTTCGCCCCTACATGGGCGGGGTGGAAACACTGCGACCGTGATCGGTTAGAATTTAGGGCTTCGCACCACGCGAACCGAATCCAGGAGCGGTGGCAGAGTGGTCGAATGCGCCGGACTCGAAATCCGGTGTACGGTTATGCCGTACCGTGGGTTCGAATCCCACCTGCTCCGCCAGTGACAAAGGCTGGCCGCTATCAAAATTGTAGCGGCCGGCCTTTTTTCATGGTGCGCCCAGCAACCGGGCCAGCAGGCCGGGGCCCTTGCGCGGCCGGACCTCGTGGGGGGACAGGCGGTCGGCCTTCACGGTCCAGCGTCCCGCCAGCCGGGCAAAGCTTTCTCGCGATGCCGCGCTGAAGCATGGCTGGTCCGCCAGCGTGTTGAAGTTGCGTGCGACCTTGCGTGCCATCAGGTAACGGTGCGCCGGCGCTTGCACCTGCATGAAAGCGGTCATCAACGACAGGTTCGCCGTCCACAGGGCGGCGCAGGCACGGGACAAGGCAGCCATGTCGGCTGCGGCGGTGTCCAAAGCGTGTTCCATCGATGCGGCTCCTGTGCGGTGATGGGCCATCCTAGGGCGCGGCACGGGCCCCCCCTGTCGGTGCCCGGGACCAAGTGCGCCGCGCCGTTTCCTACAGCCCGCAGGCCACGTAGGACTGGTCTGGCAGACGGGAGGCAACTTCCCGTCAACAATGCGCTGAAATGACGATACGAGTTCTATTGGTGGAAGACGACCACCGCGTGCATGGCATCGTCGCAGACCTGCTCGGGACCCTGGGCGACATCAAGCCGGTGTCGACGCTCACCACCGAGGCCGAAGCCAATCTCTGGCTGGAGGAGAACCCGCGAGGCTGGGACCTGGCGGTGATCGACCTGGTGCTCGACGCGGGCACCGGCATGGGCGTGCTCTCCAAGTGCAAGGCCGCCCCGGGTACGGGCCAGGTGGTGGTGCTCAGCAGTTACGTCTCACCGGCAATCGAAAAGCACTGCAAGGCGCTGGGCGCCGACCAGGTGTTCCACAAGGCCACCGACATGGACCGCTTCATCGGCTACTGCTCGGCGCTGGCCTAGCGGCCGCTCCCGCGGCCGGCGCGGTTCCCGCATTGTTCTGTTCTAGACTCGGGCCATGAAGCCCGACGTCGCCCCGCCGATCGCCACGCCCGCCGAGGCGCAGTGGGTCGAGGCGGAGCTCATCCGCAGCCTGATGCGCACCGCGCGCAACACGCAGCTGGTGGGGCTGCTGCTCATCCCTATCTTCGTCGGGGTGTTGTGGGACGACGCAGCCTTCACCACCATCTGGCTGTGGGGCGCCGTCGCGCTGGCGGTGGCGGCGGCAAGGTTCGCCATCATCCGCAAGTACGTGGCCGGCGTGATTGCCGAAGGCGCGCTGGCGCACCTGGCTTTCTTCGGCCGCTACCGCATCCTCTGGCCGATCAGCGCGCTGGTCTGGGGCCTGACGACGCTGCTGTACTTCGACCGTGCGCCGCTGGCCGACCAGTTCATCTGCTGGCTGATCCTGGCGGGCCTGGCGATGTTCTCCATCAACAGCCTGTCCAGCCACCTGGCGACGCTGCGCGGCTACCTCGATACGCTGGCGCTCACGGCGCTGTCGGTGATGCTCTGGCGGGTCGGCATCGAGCTGCAGTTCCACGGGCCGTACTACCACTACTGGGTGATCGCGCTGCTGGTGATTTTCTGGCAGGTGCTGCGCCAGGCCGGCCTGCGCCTGCATGTCACGCACCGCAAGAACTTCGAGCTGCAGTTCCGCAACAACCAGCTGATCGAGTCGCTCACCCGCCAGACGCAGGCCGCGCTGGACGCGGTGGAAATCAAGAACCGGTTCCTGGCCAGCGCCGCCCACGACATCCGCCAGCCGGTCCACGCGCTGAGCCTGTACGCCGACTGGCTGGGCAGCGAGCCCGAGCTGGTGCACGAGATCGCGCCCAAGATCGTCGAGTCCACCAAGGCCGTGAACGCATTGTTCGATTCGCTCTTTGACCTGGTGCGGCTGGACTCCGGCAAGATCAAGCTGAACATCGAACCGGTGGACCTGGGCAAGTTGCTGCACGACCTCGAGTTGCAATACCGGCCGCTGGCGCAGGCCAGGGGCCTGGAGTTCCGGGTGCACGTCGCGCCGGGCACGGTGCTCTCGGATCCCATCCTGCTGCGCCGCATCCTGGGCAACCTGGTGTCCAACGCGGTGAAGTACACGCAGCGCGGCGGCGTGTTGATCGCCTCGCGCGTCACCGCGCAAGGCGGGCGGCGCATCGAGATCTGGGATACCGGCGTCGGCATTGCGCCGGTGCACCAGAAGGAGATCTTCAGGGAGTTCTACAAGGTGCCGACCCACGGCGGCACGGAGGACGGTTTCGGGCTGGGCCTGTACATCGTGGCCCGGTTGTCGGCCATCCTGGGGCACCCGCTGAACCTGGCCTCGCGGCCCGGCGTGGGAACGGTTTTCCGGCTGGAGCTCAGCCCGACCAACGCACAGGATGCGGCCGATCGCGCGGCCGCATCGGTGGCTCAGCTGGTGAGCATGCCCTGACCAGTCAGCTGGTCAACATGCCATGGGTGCGGGCGTAATGGATGGTCTGCGTGCGGCTCTTGACGCCCAGCCGGCGGAACAGGCGCCACAGGTGAACCTTCACCGTGTGCTCGCTGATGCCGAGTTCGTCGGCGATCTCGCGGTTGGACAGGCCGCGGTCCAGCATCACGATCAACTGCTTCTGGCGCTTGGACAGCTTGTTGTCGGTGGGCGTGAGTTCCTCGAAGCCGCCGTCGGCGTTCAGCAGTGCGCGCAAGGCGTTGCCGATTTCCTGGGCGCCCGAAGACTTCTCGATGTAGATATCGGCCCCGGCGTCGATGCACTGTTCCTCGGCATCGGCGGCGGGTGATGCGGACAGCACCGCGAGGGGTGTGTCGGCAAAACGGTTCTTCAATTCGTGGATGCCCGAGGTGCCGGTGGTGTCCGGCAGCTTGAGGTCCAGGCAAATCAGGTCGGGCGCACCATGCTGCTTCACGGCGGCCTCGACGCCGCCGATGCGGTCCAGCTCGACCACGTTCGCACCGGGTCGCAACCGGCGCAGCAACATCACCACGGCCTCGCGCATCAGCGGGTGGTCGTCGATGACGTACAGGCTCATTGGCTTGGGAGTGGGTTTTGTTTCAGCGGTCATAAGAACTAAGGATACCCGCGAAACTGCGCACCCGCTTTAGGGTTGTCATTAGCATGCCATCCCGGCAGCCCGCACCCCGTCAGG
>DATHWV010000354.1:0-13080 GCA_035460205.1 Ramlibacter sp. | reverse complement strand
CGATGGAAACCGGGATGGTGGTGCCCTTGGCCGCACCGGCGGCGGGCGCGGCGGAGTCCTTGCAGGCGGCGAGCGTTGCGGCGGCCGCCAGGGCGGTGAGGAGGTAGCGTCGTTTCATCCCCAGACGATACCAAACCCGGCTGTCAGGTATGGGAAAGTCCGGTCAGGCGGGCTGGGCCAGCGCCTTGGGTTTGAGGTGGGCCTCCCGGATCGGCAAGTGCACGAGCGCAGCCCCGACCGCCAACACGATGTCGATGTACCAGACCCAGTCGTAGCTGCCCGTGGCTTCGAACACGCGGCCCCCCAGCCAGGCACCGAGGAATCCGCCCACCTGGTGGGTCAGCATGACGATCCCGAACAGCGTCGCCATGTTGGCGGTGCCAAAGAATTTCGCGACAAGCCCTGCGGTCGGCGGGACCGTCGACAGGAAGGTCACGCCCATGACGGCCGCGAACACCAGCACCACGACGCCGGTCTTGGGCGCCAGCAGGAACACGAGCACGGCAAGGCCGCGCGCCGCGTACAGCAGCGAGAGCAGCGACTTCATGCGCCAGCGGCCGACGGCCCAGCCCATGGCGACGCTGCCGATGATGTTGAACAGGCCAATCATCGCGAGCGACCAGGCCGCGTACTGCACAGGCAGGCCGCAGGCAGCGATCACGCCCGGAAGGTGTGTCGCGAGAAAGGCAACGTGAAAGCCGCAGACGAAGAAGCCCGCTGCCAGCAACAGGTAGCTGGGATTGCGCAGCGCGGTGCGGATGGCTTCGCCGGTGCCCACCGCCTTGTGTCCGGCCGGGGCCGATTGCAGCGAATTGCCTTTGAGCAGGAATGCGGCCGGCAGGCACAGCAACACCAGCAGGCCCAGCACCTGCATGGCGCTGGCCCAGCCCATGCCGATCATGAGCGCGCCGGCGATCGGCGCCATGATGAACTGTCCGAACGAACCGCCCGCGTTGACGATGCCGGTCGCCAGCCCGCGGCGCTCCGGCGGGATCAGGCGCGTGGTCGCGGCCATCAGCACCGCCGGGCCGGCCATGCCCGCACCGCCGGCGGCCAGCACGCCGATGGCGAAGATCAGGCCCGCCGTCGTGGTCATGTACGGCGTGATGAAAGTGCCGAGCGCCACCAGCAACGCGCCGGTGAACAGCACGCGGCCCGCGCCGATCTTGTCGGCCATCGCACCGGCAAAGGGCTGGGTAAGGCCCCACCACAGCTGGCCAAACGCGAACGCGAGGCTGATGCTGCCGATGCCCAGCCCCGTCGCGGTATTGAGCGGGCTCATGAACAGGCCCATGGTCTGGCGAGTGCCCATGGTGAGGGCGAAGGTGCCGGCCGCGGCCAGCAACACCAGCCATAAGGCGGCCCTGGCGGCCGGCGGATTGGTGGCGCTATTCATCAGCTTCTCCATCGGGTGCGGGGGACAGCAGGTCCAGGCATTCGTCCATCAGCGCGTGCAACTCGACCACGCGCTGCGGACCCAGCGCCTGGTTGATGCCCTCCTGCGCGACACGCCAGCGGCGCTGCGCCTCCTGACGCTTTTCGCGGCCGGACTCGGTGACACTCACCAGCCTGCTGCGGCCGTCGGCGCCCGGGCCGAGGTGGAGCCAGCCGGCATCGAGCAGCGGTCGCAGGTTGCGGGTTAGGGTCGAGGCGTCGATCCGCATTTCGCGCGCCAGGTCCACCGGGCGAATGGGGCCCAGCTTGACGACATACGAGAGCAGCGAATACTGCGTGCCCTTCAGCCCCGTCTTGCCGACCTCTGCGTCGTAGTGCTGCGCCACGCGGCGCATCAGCTGGCGCAGCTTGATGTTGGTGCAGCCCTGGGGCTTGACAGCGGTGTCCATGTTGATTATTGTACCTACAACTATTGTATATGCAAGTTAATTCCCACCTCCCAGCTGAAAGATGAACATGACGCAGATGAACCAGCTCGAAACCTGGCTGGCCCAGGAACGTGAAGTGCGCGCCCGGATCGACGCCGGCGTGGGCGCGGGTGTGTCCAACCCCGCGCAGGTGGTCGGCAAGTCCGGCATGGAAATGATGGAGGCAATGCTGCGCGGCGAGCTGCCCTATCCGCCGATCGCGCAGACGCTGGACTTCCAGCTGATGGAAGTGAGCGAGGGCCGCGCGGTGTTCCAGGGCACGCCCGGGCCGGCGCACCTCAATCCCATGGGCACCATCCATGGCGGCTGGTACGCCACGCTGCTCGATTCGGCGCTCGGTTGCGCGGTGCACACCATGATGCCCGCGGGCCGTGGCTACACGACGGCGGAACTGGGCGTGAACCTGGTGCGTGCGATTGGCACGAAGGCGCCGCGCGTGCGGGCCGAAGGCAAGGTGATCCACTGCGGACGCCAACTCGCCACCGCCGAAGCGCGCCTGTACGGCCCGGACGGCACGCTGTACGCGCACGCCACGACCACCTGCCTCGTGTTCGAACTGCCGTCAGCGGCCCGCAACGCCTGATCGCCACGCGAACAGCTGGAGCCAGAGCAATATCGCGGCACACGAAGGCCCGATCGCATACGCCATCTGCAACGACAAGGCCGTGAAGCCGGTGGCCGACCGCAGCCAGGGAACGCTGAGCAGCACCGCAAGCACCAGGGCCATCGCAATGGCAAACCTGCTCGCCAGGGGATTGCGCTGCACGCGTTGACCGCCCGCAATGGAAGGGTGCAGGGCAAGCATGAAAACGCCGGCCACGAGTTCGAGGAACACTGCCGTGCGCACCTCAGCGCCACTCCATCCGAAGTACGCCATGGCTCCGGATGAGGCAACGACGATGGCAGCGACGCCCAGGCCCTGGAGCAGGCCTCCAACCACGACCGCCCTCGAAAACACCGGCCCGGCCGCGTCAGGCCGACGGCGCATCAGCCCGGCGGCCGGTGGCTGGGCGTCGAAGAGGATTGCGCACAGGGGGTCGATCAGCAATTCAAACAGCACGATCTGCGGCGGCAGCAGGATGACGGGCCAATGGAACAGCAGCGGCACCAGTGCCAGCGCGACGATCGGCATATGCACTGCAAAGATGAATCGCAGGGCCGAGCGCAGCTTGTCCTCTATGTGGCGGCCCTGGCGAATGGCCTCCACGATGCTGGCGAAGCTGTCGTCCAGCAGCACAATGTCGGCGGCCTCGCGGGCCACATCGGTGCCACGCTCCCCCATGGCGATGCCGACTTCGGCCGCGCCAAGCGCGGGCCCGTCGTTGACCCCGTCGCCCGTCATGCCGACCGATTCACCCAGCGACTGCAACAACCGGACGATGCGAAACTTCTGCTCTGGCACCAGGCGCGCGCAAATGCCCGCGGTTTTCAGGCGATCGCGCAGCACCGCGTCATCGAGTGCGGCGATCTCCGCCCCTGTCAGCACCGCCGCCCCGGCAGGCAACCCGATTTCGAGCGCTATGGCTCGCGCCGTGGCGGGATGGTCGCCCGTCATCATGATGACGCGGATGCCGGCGGTCCTGCATGCCTCGATGGCCGCCGGCACCTCAGGCCGCGGCGGGTCCAGCAGCCCGACCAGGCCGACAAACTCGTAGTCGAGATCGCGCTGGCTGTCGGGCCATGCGGTGCCTCGCCAGCGCCCCCGCGCGACCGCGAGCACCCGCAGGCCGCGCGCGGCCATTTCCTCGACGTGCGCCCTGACGCGCGCCACATCCGGCGCCGCCATGTGGCACAGGTCCGCAATCGCCTCGGGCGCGCCCTTGGCCGCGAGCATGTGGCTGCCGTCGTCCAGAGCAAAGGCATGGGTCATGGCGAAGAGCTGCGGGCCGAGTTCGTAGCGTTGCGCCGGGACCCTCCCCGGCTGCGCGCGCACCACCCCTTGCAGCCGGCGATCGACGAATGCATGAATCGCCTTTTCCATGGGATCAAACGGGTCTTGCGGCGTTGCGAGCTGGACCACTTCCGCGACCTCATGGAATTGCCACGGCAACGCGGCGTCGGCCACATCACTGAAGGACGCGCCGGATGCATTTCGCAGTTCGCGCACTTCCATGCGATTGAGCGTCAACGTGCCGGTCTTGTCGACGCCCAGCACGGTGATGCCGCCCAGCGCTTCGATGGCGTGCAGGCGGCGGGTGAGCACCTGGCGCCGCGAGAGCCGCCAGGCCCCCATGGCCAGGAAGACCGTGAGCACCAGGGGCACTTCCTCGGGCATCACGGCCATGGCAAACGCAATGCCCAGCAGCAAGCTCTCGAGGACGGCCCGGCCATCCCAGAGCCACGCGACCGCGAACAGCACCATCGCGAGCGAAAGGCCACCTGCCGCAAGTGCTCGCACGACACGGCGCGAGGCGACCTGCAGTGGCGAGGGCTGCTCACCGGTAGACGCCAGCGAAACGCCGATACGCCCCACGTGCGTGGCCACGCCGGTGGCGTGCACCTGCGCCACCCCGTTGCCCCGTGTCACGAGCGTGGACGCCAGCACGGCGGCGGCCGGGTCGCCGCCGCCCGGCAACTTTTCACAGGCGACGCTCTCGCCCGTCAGGAGCGACTCGTCGCAGGCGATCTGGCCGCTGACGAGGATGCCGTCGGCCGCGATGCGGTCGCCCTCGCGCAGCACCAGCAGGTCCCCGCGGACCACTTCACGGCTCGCAATTCGCAGTTGCGCCCCGTCGCGAATGACCAGCGCCCGCGGGGCGGACAGGTCCCGCAGCGCCTCCAGCGCGCGCTGCGTCTTGCGCTCCTGTGCCAGCGCCAAGCCCATCACGGCGAACACCGCGACCAGCAGGAAAGCCGCTTCCGCCGGGTCTCCCAGCAACAGGTAGATCGCGCCCGCAGCGACCAGCATGGTGAACATCGGCTCGCGCAGGATGTCCAGCACGATGCGCAGCACCGGCCTGGGCACGCTGTCGGGCAGTGCATTGGGGCCTTCAGCGGCCAGCCGGCTGGCGGCCTCCCCGGAGCCAAGGCCACCGGGCGGCGTCGCCGTGTACGGCTCAGTCAAGGGGCGCATGGGTAAGTACCATCGGACGGATCCTGTTTGGCAAGCACCGCCAGTCTGCGCCCGGGCAGCACACGCGGGCCTGACACAGGTCAAGGCGCCAACCGCAAGTGCCGGCTCAGGCCAATCCGCACCACACCGCGACGCGGTGTGCGGTTTCGGCGCCCAGCGCCCATAGCGTTACCGCGACCAGCAGCGCGCCCGCCAGTCGCGTGCCCCACTCCTTGCGCGCACCATTGCCGGCACGCTCGAACCATGCGAGCAAGGCCGGCGCCAAGCCCAGCGAGAGGCCGCTGCCCAGCGCAAACAGGGCCATCGTGACGGCGCCCTCCAGCGGACCACCACTGAGCGAGGCCACCAGCAGCGCGGAATACAGCAGGCCGCAAGGCATGAAGGCCCACAGCGCACCGGTGGCGAACACGCCGCCGCGCGCCGCTGCCATGGGCCGCACACGCGACCAGATCGAGCGGCCGACATTCCCGGCCCACAGCGGCTGGCGCGCGCGCGCCACCAACATGAGGCCCCATGCGAGCACCGCGAGATGGAACAGCGTCCACAGCGGACGCAATGCGGACGTGTTCTCGGCCAGCCACGCCAGGTTTTGCACGGCAGCCGCCGAGACGCCGCCCGCAACTGAATAACCCGCGAGGCGCCCGGCCTGGAACATCCACGCGGAGCGCGAAGGGGAACCACCGATGCGAGCAAGACCGCCGCAAGCGGCGCCGCACATGGCCGCGCAATGCGGGCCACCGGCCAATCCCATCACCAGGGCAGAGAACGCGAGTGCCGTGAACATGCCAGCCAGCCGTCGTTACGCACGGGCCTCTGAAAGGCGCGCGAGCGCCGGCATGTCGAGGATGCGGATGTGGCGCTTGTCCACGTCCAGCAGGCGCTGCTGCTGGAAGGCGGAGAAAGTGCGGCTCACGGTTTCCAGCTTCACCCCCAGGTAGCTGCCGATCTCGGCGCGCGACATGCGCAGGTGGAACTCGCTTTCGGAATAGCCGCGCGCCTTCAGCCGCAAGGACAGGTTGAACAGGAAGGCGGCCAGACGCTCCTCGGCGCTCATGCTGCCCAGCAGCAGCATCAGGTGGTTCTCGCGCACGATCTCGCGACTCATGGTGCGGCTCACCAACTGGTGCAGGCCCGCGCTGCGCGCCGCGAGTTGTGCCAGCCCGGTGTACGGGATGGCACATACCTCCGCGTCTTCCAGCGCGACAGCCGTGCTGGCATGCGCGTCGCTCGCCATGCCGTCCAGGCCCATCAGCTCCCCGGCCATGGGAAAGCCGCTGACCTGCTCGCGCCCGTCAGGCAGCATCAGGCTGGACTTGAAGGTGCCACTGCGCACCGCAAAGATGAAGTGGAATTTTTCGCCGGCGCGGAACAGCGCTTCACCGGCTTCGACCTTGCGCCGCAGGATGCGCAGGCTGTCCAGCCGGCCCACTTCCGGCGCGCCCAGGCCGCAAGGCAGGCACCCGTCGCGCAGCCGGCAGGTGGAGCACTGCACGCGCGCGCCCGCGGCGCCGCGGGCCGCAGCCTGCGGCGGCGCAACTTCGCGAGGGACAACGCCATTCAGCAACATGGATGTAGGAGCCAAAACCTCAATTTACAGCAGCAACCGTCGCGGCGCCGTGGGACTTTAGGGTCACGCGCCAGGCCCGCCGCCGTTTTCCTTGCGCGCTTCGGCGGGCGCGTACAGCACCACCGCGAGCAGGGTCGTCATCATCGAGATGGCCCAGAAAACAAAGAAGGCCAGCGTGTAGACGGTCTGGCGCGAAAGGCCGAGCGCGTGCCCCGACCATTCCATCTCCAGCGGATCCACCACAGCGAACACGACGAGTTCCAGCAGGCATGCGCCCATGAAAGCCGGCCAGGCAACACGCAGGATTCGCTGGGTCCACATGGGGCTTGTCTCCTGGGGTGATGGAAGTGGGTTGAGCCGGCCGCTACCGGGCCGCACCGGGCGGCGGTGTGGCCGCGTGGTTGCGCCCCTGCAGCGCGGGCATCAACGCCTTGTCGGCCAGCTCCTTGTTGATCTCGATACCGCGGCGGTAGTAGTCCACGGCAAGCACCGGGTCCGGGTCTCGCACCGCGATCCACGTTGTGACGAGGCCGGCGACGATGACCACCGCGGGCCCGGCGATCACCAGCCACACATGGCCGTAGTGCCACCAGGGGCGGTCTTGATGCTGCGTTGTGGGTTCCATGATGGCGTCCTTAACGAGGCACGAGGAAGACCGACTTCTCGCGTACATGCGCGTCGCCGGAAACCGTGCCGATGTCGAAATGGATGGTATGCGAGCCGGGCGGCGCGGAACCATAGGGAATCTGCAGCCGCACCGGGACCCAGCGCGATTCAGCCGGGCCGACGACGACTTCGACCTCCGAAGCCACCGCCAAACCGGCCAGCCCCTGCGCGGTGATGCGATAGCGCTGCGGGCCTTCGGTGGCATTCATCACCTGCAGGCGGTACACATTCTCCAGCTTGCCGCCGGCCACGATGCGCGAGAGCGCGGCGCGGTCGCGCACCACATCCACCTTCAGCGGTGTGCGCACCACCAGGCTGGCCAGCAACGCAAAGCACAGGGCCAGGAGGATGGCGCTGTAGGCCAGCACGCGCGGGCGCAGCATGCGCTCGAGGATATGGGAGCGGTCCCACTTGTTCGCCAGCGCGTTTTGCGTGGTGAAGCGGATCAGGCCCCGGGGGTAGTTCATCTTGTCCATCACGCCGTCGCACACGTCGGCGCAGGCTCCGCAGCCTATGCACTCGTACTGCAGCCCATGACGGATGTCGATGCCGGTCGGGCACACCTGCACGCACAAGGTGCAATCGATACAAGAACCAAGCGCGAGCGCGGAGATGTCTGCCGAGCGCGAGCGCCGGCCGCGCGGCTCGCCGCGTGCCTTGTCGTAACTCACGATCAGGGTGTCGGCGTCGAACATCGCGCTCTGGAAGCGCGCGTAGGGGCACATGTACTTGCATACCTGCTCGCGCAGGAAGCCCGCGTTGCCGTACGTCGCAAAGGCGTAGAAGAATACCCAGAAGACTTCCCACGAGCTCATGCGCGCCTGCACGAATTCCATGCCCAGTTCGCGGATCGGCGTAAAGAATCCGACAAAGGTGAAGCCGGTCCACATGGCCAACGACAGCCACACCAGGTGCTTGACCGTCTTCCTGGCGAACTTCTCCATGGACATCGGCGCGCCGTCCAGCTTCATGCGCGCGCCGCGGTCACCTTCGACCTTGCGCTCTATCCAGAGGAACATTTCGGTGTAGACCGTCTGTGGGCAGGCAAAGCCGCACCACAGTCGCCCGGCCAGCGCGGTGAAGAGGAACAGCGACAAGGCGCTGATCACCAGCAGGCCGGTGAGGTAGATGAAATCCTGCGGGTACAGCACGAGGCCGAAGATGTAGAAGCGGCGCGCGCCGAGGTCGAACAGCACCGCCTGGCGCTGGCCCCACTCCAGCCACGGCAGGCCGTAGAACACCAGTTGCGTCAGGAAGACAAAGCCCCAGCGCCAGTTCGCGAACAGGCCGCTCACCTCGCGCGGATAGATCTTTTTCTGCGCCTCGTACAGCGAGCCGCCCTCATCGGGCGGCACGGGCGCAATCGGGATCACTTTGGCCATGACTTCTGACCTTGTTGCATCCGGCTTATGGCTTCGCCGTGGCCGGCTTGTTGGACAGGCCCCAGACATAGGTGGCGAGCACATGGATCTGCGCGGGCGTGAGCTTGCCGGATTGCGCCGGCATGTCGCTGGCGCGGCCGCGGTTGATCACGTCCATGATCGCCACCTCGCCCCAGCCATGCAGCCAGATGTCGTCCGCCAGGTTGGGTGCGCCCAGCGCCGGGTTGCCCTTGCCGTCCATGCCATGGCAGGCCGCGCAGGCAGTGAACTTCGACTTGCCCAGTTGCGCGCGCAGCGAATCATGCGGGCTGCCCGACAGGCTCAGTACATAGTTGGCGACGTTCTTGATGTCGTCCGGCCCTCCCACGGCTTGCCCCATCGGCGGCATCTGGCCCTTGCGCCCGCCGGTGATCGATTCGACGATCTTCTCCGGCGCGCCGCCATACAGCCAGTCGGCATCGGCCAGGTTGGGAAAGCCCTTGCTGCCGCGCGCATCCGAGCCGTGGCATTGCGCGCAGTTGTTCATGAACAGGCGCTCGCCGATGGCCATGGCGTTGGCGTCGGCGGCCAGCTCCGGCGTCGGCCGCGCGGAGAACTGCGCATACAGCGGCGCGAGTTGTTTCTCGGCCTCGGCCATCTCGGCGGCATGCTCGCCGCGCGTGGACCAGCCCAGCTTGCCTTCGTAGGCACCCAGCCCGGGATATGCCACCAGGTAGGCGATGCCCCACACGGTGGTGCCGACGAACAGCCACATCCACCAGCGCGGCATCGGGTTGTTCATTTCGGTCAGGTCTTCGTCCCACACGTGGCCGGTGGTGTTGTCGTCGCGCGAAACAACCTTCTTGCGCGCAGTGATCCACAGCAGCAGCATGCAGGCAGCCACGCTCACCAGCGTGAGCACCGCGACGTACGGGGACCAGAACCCGCTGACAAAGTCGCTCATGGCTGCTCCTCCCGCTCGAAGGGAATGCGAGCGGCCTCGTCGAAGCGTGCCGAGTTGCGACGCGAGTACGCCCAGACCAGGATGCCCAGGAAGGTCACGAAACAGGCCAGCGTTGCCAGGATCCGCAAGGTGGTGATGTCCATCATTGCTCCAATGTCTATTTGAGGGCCAGGCCCAGCGACTGCAGGTAGGCCACCATCGCGTCCATCTCGGTCTTGCCCTGCATCTGCGCCGGGGCCTCCGCGATCTGCGCGTCGGTGTACGGCACGCCGACGGTGCGCAGCGCGCGCATGTGCGGCGCGATGTTCTGGTTGGCCGGCGTCTTCTCCAGCCAGGAATAGGCCGGCATGTTCGACTCGGGCACCACGTCGCGCGGGTTGTTCAGGTGGATGCGGTGCCAGTCGTCGCTGTACTTGCCGCCCACGCGGTGCAGGTCGGGGCCGGTGCGCTTGCTGCCCCACTGGAACGGGTGGTCGTACACGAACTCGCCGGCCACCGAATAGTGGCCGTAGCGCAGCGTCTCGGCGCGGAACGGCCGGATCATCTGCGAGTGGCAGGTGAAGCAGCCTTCGCGCACATAGATGTCGCGGCCCGCGAGCTGCAACGGCGTCAGCGGCACGACGCCCTTGACGGCTTCAGTGGTCGACTTCTGGTAGAACAAGGGCACGATCTCGACCAGGCCGCCCACGGCGACCACGAGCAGGATCAGCACGATCATCAGGAAGTTGTTGGTCTCGACCTTCTCGTGCGAGAAGCCGGCCGGGGTGTTGGTGTCGCTCATCGGTTTCTTTCGATCAGGCGGTGGCCGTTGCGGGGATGGCCACTTGCGGCGAGCGCCCTTGCACCGCCGTCATCCAGGTGTTCCAGGCCATCACCAGCATGCCCGCCAGGTACAGCACGCCACCGACGAAACGCACCACGTAGAACGGGTAGGTGGCCTTGACCGACTCGACGAAGGTGTAGGTCAGCGTGCCGTCCGTGTTGACGCCGCGCCACATGAGGCCCTGCATCACGCCGGCGATCCACATCGCGGCGATGTACAGCACGATGCCGATCGTGGCCAGCCAGAAGTGCAGCTCGATGGCCGGCATCGAATGCATCTGCTTGCGGCCGAACAGGCGCGGGATCAGGTAGTACAGCGAGCCCATGGAAATGAGGCCGACCCAGCCGAGCGCGCCGGCGTGCACGTGGCCCACCGTCCAGTCGGTGTAATGCGACAGTGCGTTGACGGTCTTGATGGACATCAGCGGGCCTTCGAAAGTGGCCATGCCGTAGAAGGACAGCGACACGATCAGGAAGCGCAGGATCGGGTCGTCGCGCAGTTTGTGCCAGGCGCCGGAGAGCGTCATCACGCCGTTGATCATCCCGCCCCAGCTGGGCGCCAGCAGGATCAGCGAGAACACCATGCCCAGCGACTGGGTCCAGTCCGGCAGCGCGGTGTAGTGCAGGTGGTGCGGGCCGGCCCACATGTAGGTGAAGATCAGCGCCCAGAAGTGGACGATGGACAGGCGGTAGCTGTAGACGGGGCGCTCCGCCTGCTTGGGGATGAAGTAGTACATCATCCCCAGGAAGCCGGCGGTGAGGAAGAAGCCCACCGCGTTGTGGCCGTACCACCACTGGATCATCGCGTCCTGCACACCGGCGTACGCCGAGTAGGACTTCATCAGGCCCGCCGGGATGGCGACGCTGTTGACGATGTGCAGGATGGCCACGGCGATGATGAACGAGCCGTAGAACCAGTTGGCCACGTAGATGTGGCGCACCTTGCGCATGCCGATAGTGCCGAAGAAGACCACCGCGTAAGCCACCCACGAAAGCGTGATCAGGATGTCGATCGGCCATTCGAGCTCGGCGTATTCCTTGCCCTGCGTGTAGCCCATCGGCAGGCTGATCGCGGCGGCCACGATGACCAGTTGCCACGTCCAGAACTGGAACGAGGCCAGCCGGGGCATGAAAAGCGCCACCTGGCAGGTGCGCTGGACCACGTAGTAGCTGGTGGCCATCAGCGCACTGCCGCCGAACGCGAAGATCACCGCGTTGGTGTGCAGCGGGCGCAAACGCCCGTAGCTGAGCCAGGGAACGCCGAAGTTCAGCGCCGGCCAGGCGAGCTGGGCCGCGATGAACAGGCCCACGAGCATGCCCACCACCCCCCATACCACGGCCATGATCGAGAACTGCCTGATGACCTGGTCGTCATACGTCGCGCGTGGCGCGGAAACTGCACTCATTTGGACCCCTCCTGTCAACCTATCCAGTGTCGTTCCGGCACAGGGGCCGGCACTTGATTTAAATCAATCGTCGTCGAAAATCCGCGCGCCCTCCTGTTCGATCTCGTCGAACTGGCCACGCCACACCGCCCAGCCCAGCGCACCCAGGATCAACAGGGCAAGGCCGACCGACAGCGGGATGAGGATGAAGAGGATGTCCATCAGCGTTCCTTCGGCATGGCGGAAAGACGCGCGGCATTGGCCACCACCAGCAGCGAACTGGCCGCCATGCCCAGGCCTGCCAGCCAGGGCGGCATTGCGCCGACCACTGCCAGCGGCACGCAGACCGCGTTGTACACGGCCGCCCAACCGAGGTTTTGCCGCACCACGCGCCGGGTGCGACGAGCATGCTGCAACAGCGCGGGCACGGCCGTGAGCTGGCCGCCTTGCACGACGAAGTCAGCGCGGGCTTCGGCCAGCGGTACGGCTCGGCCCATGGCGATCGACACATCGGCGCCGGCCAGCGCCGGGCCGTCGTTCACGCCGTCGCCCACCATCGCCACGCAATGGCCCTGGTGGCGCGCGAGCTGCATGCCGACCAACTTGTCCTGGGGCGAACAATCGCCGCTGGCATCGGCTATGCCGATGCGTTGCGCGAGGGCCTGCACGGCAGCCGTGCGATCGCCCGACATCAGTTGCACCCGCAAGCCCTGGTCATGCAGCGCCGCCACAGCTGCAGCAGCGTCAGGCCGAAGCACTTCGTCGAGGTCGAAGGTCGCCATCCAGCCGAGGCCATCCGCCAGGTGCACCTGCAGGCCCGACGCGCCGGAAGTGGGTGGTACGTTGCAAAAGCCCGCCGAGCCCAGGCGCAGCGAGTGGATGATGCCGTTGGCATCCTGGACCTGGCCGCGCACGCCGTGGCCCGCCTCTTCGACCAGCCCGGTCACCTGGTATCCCGATGTGGCCACCGTCCCCGCAACGGCGCGCGAGGCCGGGTGCAGCGAGTGTGCAGCCAGGGCCGCGGCCAGCGCCAGCGCTTCGTCGGGCTGCACGCCGGCGCGGCCACGCGTTGCGCTGACGCCGATGCTCGCTTGTGTCAGCGTGCCGGTCTTGTCGAACACCACCGTGTCCACCGGCGCGCAGGCCTCGAGGGCGCCCAGCCGGCGCACCAGCACACCGCGCCGTGCCAGCGCACCGGCAGCAGCCAGCGTGGCCGCGGGGGTGGCGAGCGACAGCGCGCAAGGACACGTCACCACCAGCACCGCGATGGCAATGCCCAGGGCATGCGAAGGACCCGACGACCACCACCACCAGGCGGCGCCCGCAGCCGCCAGCACCACGCCCACCAGGAAAGGCCCC
>DATHWV010000353.1:0-1683 GCA_035460205.1 Ramlibacter sp. | reverse complement strand
CGACTCGTCTCTGTTGCTCTGATCCTCACCTCGCGGTGGACAGGTGTTACCTGCTACGCTGCCCTGTGCAGTCCGGACGTTCCTCCAGTGCCTGGTTTCCCAGATTGCACCAGCGGCGGTCTGGCGGGCTTCACACGGGTATTATCCGTCCCTTCCCATTTGCTTGATAAACACAGGCCATAGGATGATCAGACTCTCCGAAATCAAGCTCACGCTCGCGCAGGCCGAGCAACCCGAGCCCCAGCTGCACGCCGCAGCTTGCGGCATCCTGAGCCTGCAGCCCGCCGACATCGCCGACGTCCATGTCTTCAAGCGCAGCTTCGACGCGCGCAAGGCCGACCTCATGGCCGTGTACATCGTCGACGTGACGCTGGCCGATCCGGGCCGCGAGGCGGCGATCCTGGGCGCATTCCCGCAGAACCCGCATATCGCGCCCACGCCCGACATGGTGTGGCATCCGCCGGTCACGGTGACCACTCCCCTGCCGCATCGCCCCGTGGTCGTCGGCTTCGGTCCCTGCGGCATCTTTGCGGCGCTGGTGCTGGCGCAGATGGGCCTGCGGCCGATCGTGCTGGAACGTGGCAAGCCCGTGCGCGAACGCACCAAGGACACCTGGGGCCTGTGGCGCAAGAACGTGCTCGACCCCGAGAGCAATGTGCAGTTCGGCGAAGGCGGCGCCGGCACCTTCTCCGACGGCAAGCTTTACAGCCAGATCAAGGACCCGCGCCACCTCGGCCGCAAGGTGATGCAGGAGTTCGTCAAGGCCGGCGCGCCGCCGGAAATCCTCTACGTGGCCCACCCGCACATCGGCACTTTCAAGCTGGTGAAGGTGGTGGAGAACATGCGCGAGCAGATCATCGCCATGGGCGGCGAGATCCGTTTCCAGCAACGAGTCACCGACCTGCTGCTGGAGGACACCGGCGACGGCAAGCAGGTGCGCGGCCTCACGGTGCTGGACCAATCAAACGGGCAGTCCACCGAGCTGCGCGCCGACCATGTGGTGCTGGCGCTGGGCCACAGCTCGCGCGACACCTTCGAGATGCTGCACGCGCGCGGCGTGTACCTGGAAGCCAAGCCCTTCTCGATCGGCTTTCGCATCGAGCACCCGCAAGGCGTGATCGACCGTGCGCGCTGGGGCCGCCATGCCGGCCACCCGCTGCTGGGCGCGGCCGACTACAAGCTGGTGCATCACGCCAGCAACGGCCGATCGGTCTACAGCTTCTGCATGTGCCCGGGCGGCACGGTGGTGGCCGCAACATCCGAGCCCGGCCGCGTGGTCACCAACGGCATGAGCCAGTATTCGCGCAACGAGCGCAATGCGAATGCGGGAATGGTGGTCGGGATTTTTCCCGACGACTATCCGGGCGGGCCGCTGGCGGGTGTCGCCTTGCAGCGGCAACTGGAATCGAATGCCTATGCGATGGGTGGCGGCACCTACGAAGCGCCAGGCCAGCTGGTCGGCGACTTCATTGCGGGCAAGCCGTCGACCCAGCTCGGCGACGTCGAGCCTTCCTACAAGCCCGGCGTGAAGCTGGGCGACCTTCATGGAGCCTTGCCGGAATACGCGATCACCGCGCTGCGCGAAGCCCTGCCCGCCTTCGGCCGCAAGATCAAGGGGTTCGACATGCCCGGCGCGGTGCTCACCGGCGTCGAGACCCGCACCTCCTCACCGCTGAAGATCAC
>DATHWV010000352.1:0-18105 GCA_035460205.1 Ramlibacter sp. | reverse complement strand
GTGGTGATGAACCCGGTTGACCACCCGCACGGTGGCGGCGAAGGCAAGACCGGCGAAGGCCGTCACCCCGTCGATCCGTGGGGCAATCTGACCAAGGGTTACCGTACCCGTAACAACAAGCGCACGCAGGTCATGATCGTGTCGCGTCGCAAGAAGTAAGGGGTTAACGAATGACTCGCTCACTCAAAAAAGGTCCTTTCGTTGACCATCACCTCGTGGCCAAGGCCGACAAGGCCGTGACCACGAAGGACAAGAAACCGATCAAGACCTGGTCGCGCCGCTCCATGATCCTGCCCGAGTTCATCGGTCTGACGATCGCCGTGCACAACGGCAAGCAGCACGTCCCTGTCTACATCACCGACCAGATGGTGGGCCACAAGCTCGGCGAATTCGCCCTGACGCGCACCTTCAAGGGTCACCCCGCGGACAAAAAAGTCCAGAAGAAGTAAGGAACGACCATGTCTGAAACACGTGCAGTCCTCCGCGGCGTCCGCCTCTCGGTCGATAAAGGCCGCCTGGTCGCCGACCTGATCCGCGGCAAGAAGGTGGATCAAGCCCTGAACATCCTGAACTTCACGCAGAAAAAAGCTGCGGGAATCGTCAAGAAGGTTCTGGAATCCGCCATTGCCAATGCCGAACACAACGACGGCGCCGACATCGACGAGCTGAAGGTCAAGACCATCTACGTCGAACAGGGCGCTTCGCTCAAGCGTTTCACCGCGCGCGCCAAAGGCCGCGGCAACCGTATCGTCAAGCCCACGTGCCACGTGTACTTGACCGTTGGCAACTAACAGGCTCAGGAAAATATGGGACAAAAAATCCATCCTACCGGCTTCCGCCTGGCGGTCAGCCGTAACTGGGCCAGCCGCTGGTACGCGAGCAACCGCGACTTCGCCGGCATGCTGGGCGAAGACATCAAGGTGCGCGAGTACCTCAAGGCCAAGCTCAAGAACGCCGCCGTTTCGCGCGTGCTGATCGAGCGCCCCGCCAAGAGCGCCCGCATCACCATCTTCTCGGCTCGTCCGGGCGTGGTGATCGGCAAGAAGGGCGAAGACATCGAAGCGCTCAAGAAAGAACTCGGCAAGCGCCTGGGCGTGCCGGTGGCAGTGAACATCGAGGAAGTGCGCAAGCCCGAAATCGATGCCCAGCTGATCGCCGACTCGATCACCCAGCAGCTTGAAAAGCGCATCATGTTCCGCCGCGCGATGAAGCGCGCCATGCAGAACGCGATGCGCCTGGGCGCCCAGGGCATCAAGATCATGTCCGCCGGCCGCCTGAACGGCATCGAAATCGCGCGTACCGAGTGGTACCGCGAAGGCCGCGTGCCGCTCCACACGCTGCGCGCCGACATCGACTACGGTTTCTCCGAAGCCAAGACCACCTACGGCGTCATTGGCGTCAAGGTCTGGGTCTACAAGGGTGACACGCTCGGCCGCAATGACTTGCCGGCCGTCGTCGAGCCTCGCGCCGAGGAAGAGCGCCGCCCGCGCGGCCCGCGCCGCGATGGCCGTCCGGGCGACCGCCCGGCAGGTGATCGCCGTGGTCCCGCCACCCGCCGCCCCGCAGCTGGCGCGGGCAATGTTGCGCCGGCCGACGGCAGCGACAAGCCCGCCGAAGCAACGACAGGTGCCGATGCACCGAAAACTACCGTTAAGCGCGTCCGCAAGACAGCCGCGCCGGCCGCTCCCGCGGCTGACGGTAAAGGAGAGTAAACATGCTTCAACCCGCTCGCCGCAAATACCGCAAAGAGCAGAAGGGCCGTAACACCGGCATCGCCACCCGGGGCAACTCGGTGGCCTTCGGTGACTTCGGCCTCAAGTGCACGGACCGTGGCCGCCTGACGGCCCGCCAGATCGAAGCCGCGCGTCGCGCGATTTCCCGTCACGTCAAGCGTGGCGGCCGCATCTGGATCCGTGTGTTCCCCGACAAGCCGATCTCCCACAAGCCCGCTGAAGTGCGGATGGGTAACGGCAAGGGCAACCCCGAGTACTACGTGGCCGAAATCCAGCCGGGCAAGGTCGTGTTCGAGATCGTCGGCGTGCCCGAAGAGCTCGCGCGCGAAGCGTTCCGCCTGGCCGCCGCCAAGCTGCCCCTGCGCACGACTTTCGTCAGCCGCATGATCGGCCAGTAATTCAGGAGTATTGAAAAATGAAAACTGCTGAACTGCGCAAGAAAGACGTTGCCGCCCTCAAGACCGAAGTCAAGGACCTGCAGAAGGCCCATTTCGGCCTGCGCATGCAGAAGGCCACGCAACAGTTGAACAACACCGGCACGCTGCGCATCACGCGCCGCGACATTGCCCGCGCCAAGACCATCCTTGCCCAGAAGCAGGCTGAGTCGGCGAAGACCGCCAAGTAAGGACAAGCACCATGACGGAAGCCAAAACATCCCTCAAGCGCACCCTGATCGGCAAGGTGGTGAGCGACAAGCGCGCCAAGACCGTGACGGTCCTGGTCGAGCGCCGCGTCAAGCACGAGCTCTACGGCAAGATCGTTGCCAAGTCGAGCAAGTACCACGCGCACGACGAAAAGGGCGAGTACCACACCGGTGACGTGATCGAGATCACCGAGAGCCGCCCGATCTCCAAGACCAAGAACTGGGTTGCCACCCGCCTGGTCGAGAAGGCCATCGAGGTTTAAATACCCCCACGCTTGCGGCCAAGGCCGCTGCGCTGCCCCCCGAGGGGGCCTTCGCGGCTTGAAGCGGTTCAGCGCCGCTCACTCCCTGCGCCCAAGCGAAAAACGGCCCACAATGTGGGTCGTTTTTCTTTTTGGAGATTCAAATGATCAAAGTCGGCGACCCCATTCCCAACGTCACCCTGCAGGAGTATTCCGAGGTCGAAGGCAACGGCTGCAGCATCGGGCCCAACCCGGTGAAAACGGCCGAAGCCGCCGCCGGCAAGACGATCGCTGTGTTCGCGCTGCCCGGCGCTTTCACGCCCACCTGCTCGGCCAAGCATGTCCCCGGATTTGTGGAGAAGGCCGGCGACCTGAAGGCTGCCGGTGTCGACGAGATCTGGTGCCTGAGCGTCAACGACGCTTTCGTCATGGGCGCCTGGGCACGTGACCAGAAGACCGACGGCAAGGTTCGCATGCTGGGCGACGGCAGCGCCGACTTCGCCAAGGCCACCGGCCTCACGCTGGACCTGACCGGCAAGGGCATGGGCCTGCGCAGCGCGCGCTACTCGATGCTGGTGAAGGACGGCAAGGTCGCCTCGCTCAACGTCGAGGCTCCCGGCAAGTTCGAGGTCAGCGACGCAGCGACGATGCTGGCGCAGGCCAAGGGCTGAACGGCACCGGCAGGCCTTACCAGCCTGTCACCCTTTCCAGGTCCGCCTTCAGGTAGTGCGCGCCCGGAATCGGGTTGTGATAGTAGGGCGGGATTTCGTCGAAGCCCAGGTCCTCGTAGAGGGCACGCGCGGCTTCCATGTCGTCCAGGGTGTCCAGCAGCACGCAGGCATAACCGGCCTGCCTTGCGGCATCCAGCGTGGCTTCCGCCAACTGCCGGCCCAGGCCCAGCCCGCGGAACGCATCACGGACGTACAGCCGCTTCATCTCCGCAGCATTCGGATAGTCCGCGGCATCCAGCGGCCGCAGCGCGCAGCAACCGGCGAGCCGGCCATCCACGGTGGCCGTCAGGAGTGCGCCGCGCGGCTGCGCATAGTCGCCCGGCAGGCCCGCGAGTTCCTCGTCGAACTGCTGGAAGCACAGGTCCACGCCCAGCCCTTGCGCATACTCGCGGAAGATTCCGCGGGTGGCGTCGAGTTCGGCCGCGGTAGCGGGCGTCGAGATCCGGATCAGGGGTTGCGCTTGCACGCGGTGGACAGGGCGGTTTTGGGCCCGCCAGTTTAGCCCCTCGCGCGTTTCGGCGCAGCGCCCCTCAACCGCCCAGATTCACCAGCCAGGTCACAAGCCCGGCACAGGCGGCCAGCACCACCAGCGCCGCCAGGCGCGACGCCGCGTCGTCGCGCGAGGGCAACACGGTGGCCGGCAACTCCTTGTCACCCCGCAGCATGGGGCGGATGAGGTTGTCCTTCTTCTTCCAGAGGTAGTAGAGGACGGCCGCAATGTGCAGGACGACCAGGCCGACGATCACCCACTGGCCGATGCGCTTGTGGTACCACGTGGCTGCCAGCCCCTTGCTGCTTTCGACGAACTTGTTGAGCGGGCCGGTGAAGGAAATCTCGTCGTCGCCGATCAGGCCGGTGGCGACCTGGGCCAGCAGGAACGCCAGCATCGCGAACACCGAGCCGGCACCCAGGGGGTTGTGCCCCACCAGGTGGTCCGGATGGGGCTTGCCGCGCAGGTAGTTGATGACGCTGCCGGGGGAGTAGATGAAAGAGGCGAAGCGCGACCAGCGGCCGCCGACCAGCCCCCACACGATCCGGAACAGCAGCAAAGTGAGCACGGTGTAGCCGATTCGGGCATGCCACTCCATGGCGGACCCGCCCCGGTAGCCCGAAATCACCGAGCCCACGATGCAGGCGACCAGCGCCCAGTGAAACAGCCGCGTGGGCAGGTCCCACACTCGCACCTTGTTGGCCATAAGGAATCCCTCCGGTTCGATTTTTGCATGAGGCCACCCATCCGGCTGGCTCGGTCCGGGATTAGTAGATTCCCTGTACCTTAAGTTCCTTGAGAACTTTTTGGGCAAACTCCAGTCAGGACGAATTGCGTTCGTGAAATGTTCAATAAACCCGGAGAAGAAACCATGAAAAAAATCGTATCCGCTGCGCTGGCCACCCTTGCCCTCGGCTTGGCCGGCTTCGCGGTTGCCCAGTCGTTCCAGAAGCCGGAGGACGCCGTCAAGTATCGCAAGGCCACGATGACCGTGATGGCAACGCACTTCGGCACGGTGGCTGCCATGGCAAATGGCCGCATTCCTTACGACGCCGCTGCGGCCACACGTTCCGCCGACATCGTCGCGACGATGGCGACGTTGCACTGGGCCGGTTTCACCCCGGGCACCGATAAGGGTGAAACGCGGGCCAAGCCGGAAATCTGGAGTGACGCAGCCAAGTTCAAGGAATCGGGCGACAAGCTCGCCGCCGATACCGCGCGGCTGGCTACCGCTGCCAAGACCGGCAATCTGGACAACCTGAAGGCGGCCTTCGGCCCCACCGCCAACAACTGCAAGAGCTGCCACGACGCGTTCCGCAAGGACTGAACCGCGCGCCCTGTCGCATGAAAAAGCCCGGCGGTGCCGGGCTTTTTCTTTGGGTGGGTGCGGCTCAGCCTTCAGCCAGGAGCTTTTCGATCAACGCGTGCAGTTCGGCGAAATTGGGTTCACCGACATAGCGCTTGACGATCTCGCCGCGTTTGTTCACCACGTAGCTGGTGGGCGTGAGCTGCACGTCGCCCCAGGCCTTGGCCACAGCGCCGGTGTTGTCGATGGCGACATTGAAGGGGAGCTTGCGCGTCTGGGCGTAGTTGACGACATAGCTGGGCGGGTCGTAAGCCATGGCCACGGCCACTGTGTCATAGCCCTTGCCGTGGTACTTGTCGTAGGTGGCGATCACCTTGGGCATTTCAGCGACGCAGGTCACGCAACTGGTCGCCCAGAAATTGACCAGCGTGACACGGCCTTTCAGGTCGGCGGTGGTTTTGCTGGAGCCGTCCAGCAGGACGAAGGTGGATTGGGGCGCGGCAGATGCGCTAGCGCTAACAAAAACAGCTGCGCCGATTGCAATGACGGCCATTGCTGCGGCACCATACAGGATTCGCTTCATCTAGGACATTCCATGGATCGCCGCCAGTTTAATTCCTGCGCCGCCAGCACGCTGGGCCTGGCCACAATGGCCGCCTGGCAACAAGCCCATGCGATCGGCCTGTCCGACCTGACCAGCACCGAGGCCTCGCAAGGCATGAAAGCAGCGCTCGAGCGGGGCGCGGTGGCGGCCGTCGACCTGCTCGGCAAGCCTGATGGATTCCTGGGCAACCCAAAAGTTCGGATTCCGCTACCCGGTTACCTGGCCGATGCGGCGAAATTCATGCGCACGCTCGGACGTTCGAAGCAGGTCGAGGAACTGGAGATCGCGATGAACAGGGCGGCCGAGGCCGCCGTGCCACTGGCGAAGGAGTTGCTGACCAGCGCCGTGAAATCGATGACGGTGACCGACGCCCGCAAGATCCTGGGCGGCGGCGAGACCTCGGTGACCACGTTCTTTGCCGAAAAAACCCGTGAGCCGCTGGGCCAGCGCTTCCTTCCCGTGGTGACCAAGGCAACCGAAAAAGTGGGACTGGCCGAAAAATACAACAAGGTCGCCGGCAAAGCCGTCAGCAGCGGCCTGGTCAAGAAGGATGACGCGACGATCGAACAGTACGTCACGCGCAAGTCGCTGGACGGTCTCTACCTGATGATCGGCGAAGAGGAAAAGAAGATCCGCCAGGACCCGGTCGGCACCGGCAGCAAGATCATCGGCAAGGTTTTCGGCGCAATCAAGTAGTGCGCGTTCAGGCCGCGCACTGCAGCAGCACGTGCACCAGGTCGGCGGGTGCGCTCACCATAGGGTCATGGCCAGCCTTGAGTTCGACCACGCGGGCCCCGCCACCGCCCATCCACGCGCCGCCCCAGAACTGCGGATCCACCACCCGGGGCCGAATGGCATCGATGGTCGCCAGCGCCGGCTGGATGCAGCTGACGAAGGTGCGCGGCACCTTGGCCACCCGTTGCGGATCGAATTCCAAGGGCGCCTGGTAGGTGTGACCCGGATGCGGTGTTTGACGGCGCAATGCCCAGGCGTGGTTTGCACCTTCCAGGCCGTACACGGCGGGGTCGGGCGGCGGGAAGCTGAAGTCGGCTGAGGCCTGCGCCGCGGCCATGCGCGCCTCGCGGGTCGCGCTCGCATGGGTACTGCTCCAGCTTTCGCCCGGTTGGGGCACGACCGCGTCGACATACACCAGGTGGCGCAGGCGTTGCGTCATCCGGTCAGCCAGTGCGGTGCCGATCATCCCGGCGTAGGAGTGCACGGCGAGAACGACGTCGTCCATCTCCTCGGCCTCGATCGCGTTCGTGACATCGGTGATGTGGGTTTCCAGCGTGATCGCGGGCGACATCAGGTGGGCGCGTTCACCGACACCGGTCAGGGTCACCGCATGCGCGCGATGGCCGGCCGCCACCAGCTGTTGCACTACGTGGCGCCAGCACCATGCGCCGTGCCAGGCACCATGCACGAGAACGAAGTTCGCCATTCAGATCACCTTGTCCTTGCGCAACGTTGCCAGTTGCTCCTCGCTGCAGCCGATCACATCCCGCAGGACTTCGGCAGTGTGCTGCCCCAGCAGGGGCGGCGGCAGGTCGGTGCGCACGGGGGTTGCGCTGAGTTTCATCGGGCTGGACACCAGGCGCAGCGCGGGCTGCAAGGGGTGTTCCCACGAAGTCACCATGCCGCGTTCGCTCACTTGGGGGTCGGCAAACACTTCGGCCAGGTTGTTGATCGCGCCGCAAGGCACTTTGGCGGTTTCCAGGTCGGCCAGCCATCGCGCTTTGGGTCGCGTGAGCATGAGCGTCGCCAGCAGGGGCACCAGCACGCCGCGGTTGCGCACGCGGTCCTGGTTCTTCGTGAACCGCGGATCCGACGCGAGCTCGGGCCGACCCGCCACCTGGCAGAACTTGGCGAACTGGCTGTCGTTCCCCACCGCGATGATCACGTGGTCCTTGTGCCCGTCGGCGGCCGGCGCCACCTCGAAGACCTGGTAGGGCACGATGTTCTGGTGGGCATTGCCGGCGCGTCCCGGCACGTTCCCGTTGACGAGGTAGTTCGCGCCCAGGTTGGCCAGCATCGCAACTTGCGTGTCCAGCAGCGCCATGTCCACCTGTTGTCCTTCACCGGTGCGTTCGCAGTGCCGCAAAGCCGCGAGGATCGCCACGGTGGCGTACATCCCCGTGAACAGGTCGGCCACGGCGACGCCAACCTTCTGCGGTCCGCCGCCGATGTCGTCGCGCTCGCCCGTCACGCTCATGAGGCCGCCCATGCCTTGCACCGCGTAGTCGTAACCCGCGCGTTCGCGGTAGGGCCCGGTCTGGCCGAAACCGGTCACGCTGCAATACACCAGGCGCGGGTTGATCGCCTTCAGCGAAGCGTAGTCCAGCCCGTAGCGCGCCATGTCGCCGACCTTGAAGTTTTCCACGAACACGTCGCAGTGCTTGACCAGTTCGCGGATGAGGGACTGGCCGGCTGGTTGCGCGATGTCGCAAGTGACCGAGCGCTTGTTGCGGTTGGTGCCGAGGTAGTAAGCGGCCTCGGCGGTGTCGTGACCGGCCGCGTCCTTCAGGAAGGGCGGCCCCCAGGTGCGGGTGTCGTCTCCCGTGCCGGGCCGCTCGATCTTGATCACGTCGGCGCCCAGGTCGGCCAGCGTCTGCGTGCACCAGGGGCCGGCGAGCACGCGGGAGAGGTCGAGGACGCGGATACCTTCGAGTGATGTCATGGGAGCACATTGTCGGCCTGACAGGATAATCGCACGATGCCCCGAAATTTTGCCGCGGCTTGGCTCGTGGCCACGGTCGCGCTGGCCGCCTGCAGCCCCACCTTCAACTGGCGCGAAGTCCGCGCCGAGCCCACTCCCCTCAAGGCCATGCTGCCGTGCAAGCCCGACAAGGGCGCACGCGACGTGCCCATGGCCGGCCGGACCGTGAGCCTGGAGGTGCTGGGATGCGATGCCGGCGGGGCCACGTTCGCCATCCTGTTCGCCGACATCGCAGACCCGGCGCGTTCGGGCGAAGTGCTGGCCCAATGGCGGATCGCCACGCTGGCGAACATGCGCAGCTCGGCGGCACGCGACCTCGCATTCCGCCCGCCCGGTGCTCTGGGGCTGCCCCAGTCGCTGCAGGTGTTTGCCAGCGGGCAGCGCGCCGATGGAAGCAAGGTTGAGAGCCATGCGGCGTACTTCGCGCATGGCACGCGGGTGTTCCAGGCTGTGATCTACAGCGAGCAGCTCACACCGGAAATGGCAGAGACCTTCTTTTCGGGATTGACGTTCGAATGAACGACCACCCGCTGCTTTCGCGCCGTGGGGCGATTGCCGTCTTCCTGGCTTTCGCGTTCGCCTACTTCTTTTCCGCGCTGCTGCGCGCGATCACGGCCACGCTGTCGCCGACCCTGACCCAGGAGTTCGCGCTGAATGCGCGTGACCTCGGCTTGTTGGCGGGCGGCTTCTTTCTCGGCTTCGCCGCCACCCAGCTGCCCCTGGGCAAGTGGCTCGATCGCTTCGGCCCCAAGCGCGTGATCGTCTGTTTCCTGCTGGTGGCGGTACTGGGCTGCCTGGCGTTTTCCTGGGCCAGCAGCTTCTACGGCTTGCTGGCGGCGCGCGTCCTGTGCGGCGTCGGCGTGAGCGCCTGCCTGATGGCGCCGCTGACCGGCTTTCGCCGCTGGCTGGATCCCGCGTCCCAGCTGCGCGCCAATTCCTGGATGCTGATGACGGGGTCGTTCGGCATGGTGGCCTCCACACTGCCGGTCCAGTGGCTGATGCCCCTGTTTGGCTGGCGGCCGCTCTTCTGGGGCCTGGCGCTGGCGATTGCAGTGGCCACGGCTGTGATTGCCTGGAAGGTCCCCGCCTGGCAGCCCACTGAACCCGCGGCAGCCGCGCCGGACGCCGGCGGCTACGCGCAGGTGTGGCGCAACCCCTACTTCCGGCGCCTCGCGCCGCTCGGTTTTTTCACCTACGGTGGAATGATTGCCATGCAGACCTTGTGGGCGGGGCCCTGGCTGGTCCGCGTCTCCGGCTACGCGCCGCTGCAGGCGGCCGAAGGCCTGTTCGTCATCAACATCAGCATGCTCTGCGCCTTCTGGAGCTGGGGGATGGTCACGCCATGGCTGGCCCGCCGCGGCGTTACCACCGACCGGCTGATGGCGCTGGGCGTGCCCTTGACCTTCGTCGTTCTCGCTACAATTATCATAGCTGGACCTTACGCCGGCGCGGGGCTTTGGGCCATGTTTTGTGTTTCCTCGACATTTGTGGCGCTGGCCCAGCCGGCGGTGGGGATGGCTTTCCCGCCTTCGCTGGCGGGCCGCGCGCTGTCGGCCTTCAACCTGGTGATCTTCGGCGGCGTGTTCCTGGTTCAGTGGGGCATCGGCCTGCTGATCGACGGTTTCGCCGCTGCCGGCCTGGGCGAGATGGGTGCGTTTCGTTGCGCATTGGCCGTATTCATGGCCTGCAGCGTTGTCTCTTACGGGTACTTCCTGCTTGCAAAGGATAATTCCAGCCAATGAACGCGATCCTGATCATCGCCCACGCCCCGCTGGCCCATGCGCTGCGGCAGTGCGCGCTGCATGTTTTCCCCGACTGCGGCGAGCACCTGGCGGCGATCGACGTCCAGCCCAACCTGCCGCCCGAGGAGACGCTGGCAACGGCGCGCATCTCCATGGAGCAGCTGGCGCGCGTCCCGCAGGTCACCGGCGTGCTGGTGCTGGCCGACATCTTCGGCGCCACGCCGAGCAATGTGGCCCAGAAGCTGGCGGACGGCGTGAAGTCGCGCCTGGTGACCGGTGTCAACCTCCCCATGCTGCTGCGCAGCGTGAGCTACCGTGCCGAGCCACTGGACGCACTGGTGTCCCGGGCCGTCATCGGCGGCACGCAAGGCGTCATGCAAGTCGCCATCACTGCGCCCCAGAACCAGGCGCGAAGAACCCATGATCCGGACCAACACGACCATCAGCAATAAGCTGGGCCTGCATGCCCGCGCGTCGGCCAAGCTCACCAAGCTGGCCGGCAGTTTCCCCTGCGACGTGTGGATCAGCCGCGGCGAGCGGCGCGTCAACGCCAAGAGCATCATGGGCGTGATGATGCTGGCCGCCGGCATCGGCAGCGACGTCGCGCTGGAAACCAACGGTGAGCGCGAGCAGGAAGCGATGGATGCGCTGCTCGCCCTCATCGCCGACAAGTTCGGGGAAGGCGAGTGACCTTCTCGGTCCACGGCCTGGCGGTTGCCCGGGGCATTGCCATCGGGCGCGCGGTGCTGATGGCGTCGAGCCGCGTGGACGTCGCGCACTACTTCATCGACGCCAGCCAGGTCGAAGGCGAAATTGCGCGCGTGCGCGACGGGCGCAACGCGGTGGTCGACGAGCTGCACCGGCTGCAGCACACCATCGCCGGCCTGGGCCCCAAGGAAGCGCCGCATGAACTGGCCGCGCTGCTCGATGTGCACCTCATGCTGCTGCAGGACGAAGAGCTGATCAGCGGCGTCAAGCACTGGGTGACCGACCGGCTCTACAACGCCGAATGGGCATTGGTGACGCAACTGGAAGTGCTGTCGCGCCAGTTCGACGACATGGAAGACGACTATCTGCGCGGCCGCAAGGCCGACCTCGAGCAGGTGGCCGAGCGCATCCTTCGCTACATGAAGGGCGTGGCTTCGCCGGTGGCGCCTCCGATCGCGAGCCGGCGCAAGACGCAGCAGGACCTGCTGCTGGACGACAGCGTGGATGTGCCGCTGGTCATGATCGCGCACGACCTGTCGCCGGCCGACATGCTGCAGTTCAAGCAGAGCGTGTTCGCCGGCTTCGTCACCGACGTGGGCGGCCGCACGTCGCACACCGCGATCGTCGCGCGCAGCATGGACATCCCGGCCGTGGTGGGCGCGCGCAGTGCAAGCCAGGTGGTACGGCAGGACGACTGGGTGATCATCGACGGCGATGCCGGCGTGATGATCGTGGACCCGTCGCCGATCATCCTGGCCGAGTACGGCTTCAAGCAGCGCCAGGCCGAACTGGAGCGCGGCCGTCTTTCGCGCCTGCGCCACACGCCGGCGGTGACGCTCGACGGCCAGAAGATCGAGCTGCTGGCCAACATCGAACTGCCGGACGACGCCCCTGCCGCCCTGAAGGCCGGCGCCGTGGGCGTAGGCCTGTTCCGCAGCGAGTTCCTGTTCATGGGGCGCCGCGGCAACCTGCCGGACGAGGAAGAGCAATTCCAGGCGTACCGCCGGGCCGTCGAAGGCATGGAAGGCCTGCCGGTGACCATCCGCACCGTGGATGTGGGCGCCGACAAGCCGCTGGACGATTCGGTGCGCGACGAAGCGCACCTCAACCCCGCGCTGGGCCTGCGCGCGATTCGCTGGAGCCTGGCCGATCCGGCGATGTTCCTCACGCAGCTGCGCGCCATCCTGCGCGCGGCCGCGTTCGGCCAGGTCCACATGCTGATTCCGATGCTGGCGCACGCCACGGAAATCCGGCAGACCATCTCGCTGATCGACTTCGCGCGGGCCGAGCTCGACAACCGCGGCGTGGCCTACGGCCCGGTCAAGCTCGGCGCCATGATCGAGATCCCCGCCGCAGCGTTGACGCTGAAAATCTTCCTCAAGTACTTCGACTTCCTCTCCATCGGCACCAACGACCTGATCCAGTACACGCTGGCCATCGATCGCGCCGACGAATCGGTGGCGCATTTGTACGACCCGCTGCATCCGGCTGTGCTGCGCCTGGTGGCCGAAACGATTCGCGAATGTGACGAGCAAGGCAAGGGGGTCAGCGTGTGCGGCGAAATGGCGGGAGACACCAGCCTCACGCGTTTGCTGCTGGGCATGGGACTGCGCAGCTTCTCCATGCACCCGGCGCAGATCCTCGCCGTGAAGCAGGAGGTCCTGCGCGCGGACACCGGCCGCCTCGGGCCGTGGGCGCAGTTGGTGCTGGCAGCCGACGAGCCCGCTTCGTTGCTCGCGGGTTGACGAAGTTCAGCCGCGCGAGCGCGTGCCGATCAATGCCGCGCCGATGATCAGCACGGCGGCTGCCGCGATGCTCCATGTGAGCCCCCGTCCGCTGACCAGCATCAACAGCACCGTCGAAGCCAGCGGCGTGATGTAGCTCAGGATGCCGATCTGCCGTGGGTCGCCCAGCTTGAGCGCCTTGTCCCAGAGGAAGAAGGCCGCGCCCAGCGGCCCGAGGCCCATGATGGCGATCAGCATCCAGTCCCTGCCATCCAACGCGACGGCCGGCTCCATCAGCCAGTGGCACAGCAACGACAACAGGCCGGAGACCAGCCCGAACAGGCCGATGGCCGCCGTCGAAAATGGCGAGACCCGCCGCGTCATCAGCGAGTAGCTTGACCAGATGAAGGCCGAGCCCAGCGCCGGCAGGTAGCCCCAGGACCACGCACCGCCTGCGGCCGACGCGCTGCCGAGGATGGCCACCGCCGCGCCGGCAAAGCCGACCACCGCAGCCGCAACCTGAACTGCCCGCAGCCGCATGCCCGGCAGGAACAGCGGCGCCATCACCACGATGAGCAGCGGCCAGAGGTAGTTGACCAGGTTCGCTTCCACCGGCGGCGCGTGGCGCAGCGCAATGAACAGCAGGAAGTGGTAGCCGAACAGGCCAAAGATGCCCAATGCCAGCGTGGACCGCGGGACTCGCCATTGCCGCAGCAACGGCCATGCGGGCACGCTGCCGATGACCAGGGCCAGGCCGGTGAGCAGGAAGGGCGGCACATGCCGCAGGGAAACGCCCAAAGTGGCCAGCGCCGCCCACAAGGCGATCGCGCCGAGCGCGTACAGGTTGGCGGCCGCCACCTCAGGTGTTGGCAACGCCGGCGGCGTGGGCCTGCTCGTCGGCGTGGTACGAGCTGCGCACCATCGCGCCGACGGCGGCGTGGCTGAAACCCATCTCGTGCGCTTTCGCTTCGAACATCTTGAAAGTGTCCGGGTGCACGTAGCGGCGCACCGGCAGGTGCGACATGGAAGGTGCGAGGTACTGGCCGATGGTCAGCATGTCGATGTCGTGCTCGCGCATGTCGCGCATGACCTGCAGGATTTCCTCGTCGGTTTCGCCCAGGCCGACCATGATGCCGCTCTTGGTCGGCACATCCGGGTGCAGCGCCTTGAACTTCTTCAGCAGGTTCAGGCTGAAGGCGTAATCGGAACCGGGCCGCGCTTCCTTGTACAGGCGCGGGATGGTTTCGAGGTTGTGGTTCATCACGTCCGGCGGTGCGGCCTTGAGGATTTCCAGCGCCCGGTCGTCGCGGCCGCGGAAGTCCGGCACCAGCACCTCGATGGTGGTGCCGGGGGAGAGTTCGCGTGTCGCGCGGATGCAATCGACGAAGTGACTGGCGCCGCCATCGCGCAGGTCATCGCGGTCCACCGAGGTGATCACCACGTACTTGAGCTTGAGCTTCGCAATGGTGCGCGCCAGGTTCAACGGTTCATTGGTGTCCAGCGGGTCCGGCCGGCCATGGCCGACGTCGCAGAACGGGCAGCGGCGGGTGCACTTGTCGCCCATGATCATGAAGGTGGCCGTGCCCTTGCCGAAGCATTCGCCGATGTTGGGGCAGGACGCTTCCTCGCAAACGGTGTGCAGGTTGCTCTCGCGCAGGATCTGCTTGATCTCGTAGAAGCGGGTGCTGGGCGACCCGGCGCGCACCCGGATCCAGTCCGGCTTCTTCAGCACTTCGGCCTGCTCGACCTTGACCGGGATGCGCGACAGCTTCGCCGCCGCCTTCTGCTTGGCGCCGGCCTTGTAGTTCTCGGGAGACTGCGCGTCGCGCACGACATCGGAGGTGCTCATAAATTCCTTAGGGCGCGAGATGCGCTTCCAGCTTGCGGCCCAGCAATTGCGCCGCCTCGTCCCAGCTGGTGGACACCCCGATTGTAGAAAGGTCCACTGTTTTCAGCCCGGCGTAGCCGCAAGGGTCGATACGGCCAAAGGGCTCCAGGTCCATCGCCACATTCAGCGCCACGCCGTGGTACGCGCAATGGCGGCTGATCTTGATGCCCAGGGCCGCGATCTTTCCCAAGCCTTCGAATTGACTCCCTCCCCCTCCGGGGGAGGGTCGCGGGGCCCCCGCGAAGCTTGCTTCGCGGGGTGCAGGTGGGGGTGGGGGCAGCCGTGCATGCGAAGCCGGATCGTCCAACCGTACATAAATCCCCGGCGCGCCCGTCACCCGATGCCCTGTCACGCCGAACTCCGCCAGCGTCCGGATCACCGCTTCTTCCATGCGGTAGACGTATTCCTTGACGAAGTAGCCGGCGCGCTTCAGGTCCAGCAAAGGATAGGCGACCACCTGGCCCGGCCCGTGGAAGGTCACCTGGCCACCGCGATTGGTGGCAACCACCGGGATCGCGCCGGCATCCAGCACATGTTCCGGCCGGCCGGCCAGGCCTTGGGTGAACACCGGCGGGTGTTCGCACAGCCACAGTTCGTCGGGCGTGGTCTCGGTACGCGCGGCCGTGAAAGCCTGCATGGCCTCGTAGGTGGGCAGGTACTCCACCTGGCCGCGGACCACGGCCTGCATGGCTAAAGAACCACCTTCACCATCGGATGGGTCGACAGCGTGCGGTACAGCTCGTCGAGCTGCTCGCGGCTGGTGGCCGTGACGGTGATCGTCACGCCCAGGTACTTGCCTGCCTTGCTGTCGCGCAACTCGACGCTGGCCGCATCGAAGGCGGGATCGAACTGCTTGGCGATCAGCGTCACCGCATGGACGAAGCCATCGACGTTCGCACCCATCACCTTGATGGGGAAGCGCGACGGGTATTCGATCAGCGATTCCTTGCGGGCGTCGACTGGATTGCCGGGGCTGGGGGAGGGGGTCGAGGAGGTCATTCAGGAAGCCTGCTTGGCACGCTGGTAGCCGGCGTACAACTTTTCATAGATGGGGCCGGGCTTGCCCTTTCCAATGGGCTTGCCGTCCAGCAAAGTCACCGGCAGGACTTCCTTGGTGGCGCTGGAAAGCAGCAGCTCGTCGGCGCTGAACACCTCCTCGCGTGGCACCCGCCGCAGCTCGAAGCCGATGCCGGCTTCCCGGCAGAGTTCTTCGATGAGGCCGTAGCGGATGCCCTCCAGTACAAGGTTGTCGCGGGGCGGGCCTGCAAGCTTGCCGTCTTTCACCACCCAGACATTGGAGGCGGCCGCTTCGCTGAGGAAACCGTCGCGGAACATCACCGTCTCGGTCGCGCCCACATCCGCGCTGATCTGCCGCGACATCACGGCGCCGGCCAGGCTGATGCTCTTGATATGGGCTTTTTGCCAGCGGAAATCGTCGGCCGTAACGCAGGCCACGCCTTCGCGCCGGCTGGCGGCCGGCGCCGGGACGATCTGGTTGCTGGTGGCAAAGACGGTGGGCGTGAGGCCCGGCAACATCGTGTGGTCGCGCATCGCCACGCCCCGTGTGACCTGGATGTACACCATCTGGTCGGTTTGGTCGGCGCTCTTGCCCAGCGTGGCCGCGTAGGCAGCGGTGAGGCCGTCGACGAGTTCGCGCCACTGGGCCAGGGTGCGCGGATTGGGGATGCGCAATTCCGCGAGGCTGCGGTCGAGCCGCGCCATGTGGTGGGCAAAGCGGAACGGCCGGCCGGCGTAGACCGGCACTACTTCATAGATTCCGTCGCCAAATATGAAGCCGCGGTCCATCACGCTGACCTTGGCTTCGCGCAAGGTGGTGAATTCGCCGTTGAGGAAGCAGGGCAGGGTGGGGAGGTCGGGTTGGTTCATGGGGCAGGATTGTGCTTACCCCATCCATTGTGCTGCCCATGGCAAAGGACCTTTGACGTCGCACCAAAGCCGGGCCTTCGGTCGGGATTGTCAGAACCGCGCGGGTTTCTACTTATAATCAGGGGCTTTGTGAAAATTCCAGGGTTCAAGACGGGGCCGGACATCCATGAAAACAATCGCCCCGCTCCCTGAAAGTATTGAGGAAGAGCCCCCTTTCAAGCAGCTGACCGCCGAAGAGGCGCGCCTGCTGCGTGAGGAAAACCCCACGGTTTCGCCGTGGTGGGTGGTGGGGGGCCAAGTGGTGGTGGGTCTCTTGGTGGCATTGGCCGCCTGGGGCATCACCGGGAAGCAGAACGTTGGGTGGTCCGCCGGGTATGGCGCGCTGGCCGTGGTGATCCCGGCAGCGATTTTTGCCCGGGGCCTCACCGGGCGGTTTTCCTCGCTGAACGCGGGGACCGCTGCGATGGCGTTCATGCTTTGGGAGATGGTCAAGATTGCCACGGCTATCGCCCTCCTGATGGCGGCGCCGGGGCTGGTGGAGGCGCTGAGCTGGCCGGCATTGCTGGTGGGCATGGTGCTGACGATGAAGGTGTATTGGGTCGCCCTGGCGTACGCGCCGAAAAAGAAGCGGCCCTTGCTGCAAAAAACTTGAAAAGCTGAAGAAACATGGCTGCTGAACACGGACCTACCGCTGGTGAATACATCATTCACCACCTGACGCACCTGCAGAACCACAAGGCTGCGAACGTCGTCGATTTCTCCGTCTTCAACCTCGACTCGATGTTCTGGGCCATCTCCATGGGTGTGCTGGGCTGCTGGCTGCTGTGGCTGGCCGCGCGCAAGGCCACCTCGGGCGTCCCCGGCCGGTTCCAGGCCGCCGTGGAAATCCTGGTCGAAATGGTCGACGCCCAGGCCAAGGGCATCGTGCACAACGCGCAAAGCCGCAAGCTGGTCGCGCCGCTGGCGCTCACCGTGTTTGTCTGGATCTTCCTGATGAACGCGATGGACCTGCTGCCGGTGGACCTGCTGCCGCTCATCTGGGAAAAGATCTACGGCGCTGCGGGCCATGACCCGCACCACGCGTACATGCGCGTCGTCCCCACCGCTGACCTGTCGATGACCATGGGCCTGTCGGTGTCCGTGCTGCTGCTCTGCCTGATCTACAACATCAAGATCAAGGGTTTTGGCGGCTGGATGCACGAGATGGTGGCGGCACCCTTTGGCGCCCACCCGTTGCTGTGGCCGTTCAATTTCGTCTTCCAGATCATCGAATTCATCGCCAAGACCGTCTCGCACGGCATGCGGTTGTTCGGCAACATGTACGCCGGCGAACTGATCTTCCTGCTGATCGCGCTGCTGGGCGGCGCCTGGTCGCTGTCCCTTACCGGCGTCAGCCTGGCCGCGCTTCACATCGTCGCCGGCACCGCCTGGGCCATCTTCCACATCCTGATCATCACGCTGCAGGCGTTCGTGTTCATGATGCTGGCGCTCGTGTACCTCGGCCAGGCGCACGACGCGCACTGACCCTTTCTCGCGTTTTCCTTTTCTTTTTACGTCAACCAAGTCCTCTAGGAGCTTTTCATGCAAGTTATCAGCTTTGTCGCACTGGCCGCCGGCCTGATCATCGGTCTGGGCGCTATCGGTGCCTGTATCGGCATCGGCATCATGGGCAGCAAGTACCTCGAATCGGC
>DATHWV010000351.1:0-10652 GCA_035460205.1 Ramlibacter sp. | reverse complement strand
AAGTCCCAGACCCATGTCCGACCTCATCTGCCTTCCGCGCCGCACGCTGCAAGGCGCCGTCGCCCTCGTGCTGCTGGCTTGCGCCCCCGCGTTTGCGGCCATCCCCATCCAGCACTGGACCCAGCCCAGTGGCGCCAAGGTGTATTTCGTCGAAAGCCCGACCATCCCGATGGTCGACGTGCAGATCGACTTCGATGCCGGCGCCCGCCGCGATCCGGCTGACAAGGCCGGCCTGGCCAGCGTCATGTCGGGCATGGCTTCCAAGGGCATGGCGCCCGCCCGTACGCCGGGTTCGGGCTACGACGCCGCGCTCGACGAGAACCAGTTGAGCGAGGCGTGGGTGGACCTGGGCGGCGATTTCGGCGCCAGCGCCGGGGCTGACCGCATGAGTTTTTCGCTGCGCACGCTGAACTACGCCGACATCCTGCCGAAGGCCGCGCAACTGGCTTCGCGCCAGCTCGCGGACCCCTCATTTCCCGAAGCGATCTGGCAGCGCGAACGCCAGCGCATCGCCGCGTCCCTGCGCGAAGCGAACACCAAGCCGGCGACGATTGCGGGCCGTGCCTATGCCGCCGCCGTGTACGGCAGCCATCCCTACGGCTATGACATGACCGAGGCCACGCTGGCGCGCATCTCTGTTGACGATATGCGCGCGGCGTACCGCAAGCTGGTGGAGCCTTGCCGGGCCAAGGTGACCATCGTGGGCGCGGTCACGCGCGCGCAGGCCGATGCGCTGGCGACGACGCTGCTCTCGCGCTTGCCCGACGCCGCGACCGGCCGTTGCGAGGCATTGACCCCTGTTCCCGAGGTCGCTCCGCTGGCCGCGCCCCAGGTGCGGGAACTGCCGTTTGCTTCGGCGCAGGCGCATGTGCTCATCGGCCAGCCCGGTTACAAGCGCAGCGACCCGGACCACTTCGCGTTGATGGTGGGCAACTACACCCTGGGGGGAGGCGGCTTTGTGTCGCGCCTGACCGAGGAAGTGCGCGAGAAGCGCGGCCTGAGCTACAGCGTTTACAGCTATTTCTCGCCGGGGCTGCACGCCGGCGCTTTCACCATCGGCCTGCAGACCCGCCCTGACCAGGCCGCCAAGGCGGTGCAGGTGTCGCGTGACGTGCTGGCCCGCTTTGCCGCCGAAGGCCCCACGGCCGCCGAGCTCAAGGCCGCCAAGGACAACCTGGTCGGCGGCTTCCCCTTGTTGATCGACAGCAACCGCAAGTTGCTGGGCAACGTCGCCAACATCGCGTGGAACAACCTGCCGCTGGACTACCTGGACACGTGGACCCGCGAGGTCGAGAAGATCACCGCGGCCGACGTCAAGGCCGCCTTTTCGCGCAAGCTGGACCCGCAGCGAATGGTCACCGTGACCGTTGGCGCCGTCGCGGGCAGCCCACAGTAGGGCAAGTCCGGGGGTGCGCTCCCTGTCAACCTTGACAGGGGTGCGCGCCACTTGTGGATTCTTCGCCACCAGAATGGCGGCATCGCTGTCACGCGATGGTGCCACCAGGGAGGCACAGGACGAGAAGAGAGACTGTGGGGAGCGCGCCGCAGCCAGAAGCTGCGGCGCGCCTGTCCCTTCACCTCCGTATCATGGGGCTCCCCATGAGCAAACGCCCCACCTCACCCCCACGGCCGGTCCGCCGCGCATCACACGAGATTCGCATCATTGGCGGCCAGTGGAAGCGCACCAAGCTGCCGGTCGCCGACAAGCCCGGACTGCGCCCGACCCCCGACCGCGTGCGCGAAACCCTTTTCAACTGGCTGGGCCACGACCTTGGCGGCTGGCGCTGCGTGGACGCCTTTGCCGGTACCGGTGCCCTGGGGCTGGAGGCCGCGTCGCGCGGCGCCTCGGACGTGCTGGTGGTCGAACAGGACGCGCAACTCGTGGACCAGCTGCGCGCGACGCAGGCCAGGCTCGGTGCGCAGGCCGTGAAAGTCGAGCGCGGCAACGGCCTGACGGCGCTGGGCCGGCTGGCGCCCGGCACCATCGACCTGGTGTTCCTCGACCCGCCGTTTGACGCCAACCTGTACGACAAGGCTCTGGCAGCTTCTGCCGCGGCCCTGGCGCCGGATGGCTTCATCTACCTCGAGTCGCCCACCGCATGGGACGATGTCGCGCTGGCGGTTTTCGGCCTGGCGGTGTACCGTTACCTGAAGGCCGGCACCGTGCATGCGCACCTGCTGCGGCGGGCTGCATAATGCACTGCAGCAATCGGCCGAATCGAACGCCAATGGCAGCCGCTGCTCGTTGAGGAGACACCCATGCCCAATAGCGTGATCGCCGTATACCCGGGGACTTTCGATCCCCCGACACTCGGCCATGAAGACGTGGTTCGACGCGCGACCCAGCTGTTCGACAAGGTGATCGTCGCCGTGGCGGCAGGGCACCACAAGAAGGCCATGTTCACGCTGCAGGAGCGCATCGAGATGGCCAAGGTGGTGACCGAGCCCTATCCGCAGGTGACCGTGGAGAGTTTCTCCGGCCTGATGCGCGACTTTGTCGTGGCCCGCGGGGCCAAGGCCATGGTGCGCGGCCTGCGCGCGGTGACCGACTTCGACTACGAATTCCAGCTGGCGGGCATGAACCGCAGCCTGATGCCGCATGTGGAAACCGTGTTCCTCACGCCCAGCGACAAGTACCAGTTCATCAGCAGCACCTTCGTGCGCGAGATTGCCGTGCTCGGCGGCGAAGTGGACAAGTTCGTTTCGCCCCACGTGCAGCAAAGGCTGATGGAGAAGGTGCGCAGCCTCGGCAAGGACTAGCGCCGCCCGGCCAGCCTCTCGAGCCAGGCGGAGAGCGCCGCGTTCACGACGTCCGGCCGCTCCATCGTCAACATGTGACCGCAGCGCGGCACCATCATGATCTCGGCGCCCGCCACCAGCGTGGCGATCTCACGCGAGTACTCCGGCGGCGTCAGCTGGTCGCTGTCGCCGCACATGACCAGCACCGGGCACGCGATCGAAGGCAAGTGCGTTCGTGCATCCGGGCGTTCGATCACTGCGCGGTTTTGCCGGATCAACTGGTCGGCGCCGGCGCGCAGCACGAAATCGATGTAGGCCCGCACCAGCGCTGCGTTGCCCGCGTTCTCGCGGTGGAACGCGAAGGCCACGTTGGGCTCGATCACATCAGCCACGCGACCCTGCGCGAAAAGCTCGATCGCCGTCTCGCGCAGCTGGCGCATATCGGGTGTTTCAGGCCTTGCCGTGGTGCCGAGCAGCGCGAGGCCGGCCATCCGTTGCGGCGCCTGCCGCGCCGCTTCCATCGCGATCATGCCGCCCATCGACGCACCGCAAAGCACGAGTGGTCCTGAATACTTTTGGAGCAGGGCCCGCGCCATCGCCTCGATCCTGTCGTGGTGCATGTGGACATCGGCCACCGCGGGCTGCCATGGTGCGAGTGCCGCCAGCTGGGCCTGCCACATGGTTTCATCGCCGGCGAGGCCGGGCAGCAACACAAACTGGGTCATTGTTCACACCTTCAGGGGTTGGTGCCTATTCTGTCAAATGAAGGCGCTTGGGATAATCGAGGCATGACTGAGCTGATCCTGTTGCGCCACGGCGAGACCGACTGGAACCGTGAATTGCGGTTCCAGGGGCATGTGGACGTGAGCCTGAACGGGATCGGGCTTGAGCAGGCGCGACGGCTCGCGCAGCGCATGCAGGGCGAAACCGTCCACCAGCTCTATGCGAGCGACCTCTTGCGCGCGCAGCAGACCGCAAAGCCGGTCGCGCAGGAGCTTTCACTGCCGGCGGTGACGGAGCCCGGGCTGCGCGAACAGTGCTTTGGCACGGTGGACGGCATGAGCGTGGACGAAATCAAGGCGCAGCATCCGCAGGCCTGGGATGGCTGGCTGCGCTTCGAGGAAGACTTCGCCATGCCGCAGGGCGAGAGCGCGCGGCAATTCCACGCCCGGGTGATGGATGCCGTGCAGCGCATCGTGGTGAAACACCGCGGCCAGCGCGTGGTGGTCGTGACGCATGGCGGTGTGCTCGACATGGTGTATCGCACCGCGCTTTCGCTGGGCCTCAACGGGCCGCGCCAGGGCGAGATTCCCAACGCCGGTTTCAATCGCGTGCGGGTCCACGAAGGCGGCATCGACATCCTCGACTGGGCGCAGGTGCAGCACCTGGCCGACATGCCGCCGCAGCCCGTCTACGACCAGCGCAAGCTGGTCGCCACCGAGCCGAGCCCGAGCGAAGCGTAGCCCTGCGCGGCGTGGCGCTTTAGCCGCTCTTCACCAACGCATCGTGATGGACCTGCGAGAACAGGTCGCGTTGCGCATGGCTGCCGCCAATCTCCGTCAGGCGCGGCAGCGCCTGCCCCAGTTCATTCGCTGCCCGCGCGTACTCGCCTCGCGCATGCGCCAGCAGGCCGCGGCTGGCGGGCACGCAAACGCGCTGCCATGCGGCCGCCGTGTGCGCGGGGGCGCGGGCTGCATGCGACTCGATGTTGCGCATCAGGGTGTCGGCTTCGGGGCGGCCGGCGCGTGCGAGCCCGTACAGGTATTGCATGTCGAGGAAGGGGAGCACGTGGTCCTGGAGCCGGGAAACAAGGTAGTCGGCCACGTCCTGCCAGCGATCGCCGACATCGGCACCGGCCAGCTCGAGCCGGGCGAGCAGTGACACCGCATTGATCTGGTCCTGCGAGTACTCCTTGGCCACGCCCCACACCTGGCGGTCATACAGCGCCAGCACCTCGTCGTGCCGATCGAGTGCCAGCGCGAACAGTGCCTGGTGCCACCAGTTGTGCGTGACCATGAAGGAATTGAGGCCGGTCCATGTGCTGCCGACGTCTGCCAGGAAGGCGTGGCCTTCGCGGTTGCGGCCCTGCGTCAGCATCACGTGCGCGAGCGCGTGGTGGGCCCAGGGTTCCTTGCGGCGCATGGCGATGGCTTTGCGCGCGGCGGCCTCGGCCTCCTCCATCATGTGGCACTGCTCCCACGCGAAGGCGACCATGCCGTGCAGGTAAGGCACATCACCGGCGGCGGGCAACGCCGCCAGGGCGATGCGCAACATGCCGGGTGAGTCACCGACGTTGAAGAGGTGGTAGTGCGCGAGCTTGAGCGAGGCGAGGTCGCGCTGGGCTTCCCGTGCCTGCTCCTCGTGCAGCGTGATGGCGCGCGGGATGTCACCTTCGACCCATGCTTGGACCGCCTGGATGAAGCGGCGCTCGCGTTCGGAGCACTGTTGCTGCCCTGCCAGCGCCCGCTCCAGGAAAGGCCGCGCATTGGCCGTTGCCTCGCGCGACTCGGCGAACATATGCACTGCCGCGGCGCAGGCCTGCACGATGGGGCTGGGGTCGTGCTGGGCGGCTGCGAGGATGTTGACGGCCCGCGCCTCGCTCGAAATGAACCCCTCGACGAAATCGTTCAGCGCTGCAAGGCTGGACGCATCTTCCAGCGTGACCGGATTGCCGAGGCTGTCAGTCCACATGGTGCAGCGCCCCGGAAGGCGGCTGCGGCCAGGGCCGTTGCGGGTCGCGGATCAATTCGAACGCGCGAGCCACCTGCAGCACGCCGAGGTCGTCGAAGCGTTGTCCCGCGATCTGCAGGCCGATGGGCAGGCCGCCCGCCGTGTAGCCGCAGTTGATCGAAGCGGCCGGCTGCTCGGACATGTTGAATGGCACCGTGAAGCCGATGTGATCCAGCGGCCGGCCCACCGGGTCGTTGGTCGGCGAGGGCAGTTCCGCCGCGAATGCGGGCACCGGCGACGTCGGGGAGATGACGTAATCGTAGGCGCGGCAGGCGTTGACTGCGGCCACGCGGGTCACGTGGAACTGGCTGGCGGCCTTGAACACAGCCTCACCGTCCATGCCTTCTGCGCTGTCGGCCCATTGCCGGATGTAGGAAAGGACCTTGGCCCGCTTCTCGGGCGCCAACGCCTTCATGTCGACATGGGAGCGCATCCGCCAGAAACGGTCCATGCCGTCCAGCATGGCCTGTGTCATGAACGGTTGCATGGGCGCCACCGTCGCGCCGGCGCGCTCGAGGAGGCGCGCCGCATGCTCCACCGCCGCGCGCACCTCCGGCTCGACGGCCAGGCCGCAGCCGGCTTCAAGCAGCAGGCCGATGCGCAAGCCCTTGAGTTTTTCAACACCGCGATCAAAGTCCGTCCACGCGATTTCCTGGTACGGCAGGCTCATGCTGTCGCGCGGGTCGGGTCGCGACAGCACTTGCATGAGCCAGGCCGAGTCGGCGACGCTGCGTGTCATCGGCCCCGCGGCACGGCCGGTGTACGGCGGATCGATCGGGATGCGCCCCAGGCTGGGCTTGAGCGTGAAGATGCCGCACCAGCCTGCAGGCAGGCGCACCGAGCCGCCGATGTCCGTGCCGACATGCAAAGGGCCGTAGCCCGCGGCAGCAGCTGCGCCGGCGCCAGCGCTGGAGCCTCCCGGCGTGCACGCGAGGTTCCAGGGATTGCGTGCGAGCTTGTGGAAGCTGGAGAGGCCCGAGGACAACATGCCGTAGTCGGGCATCGTCGTCTTGGCAATCACCACGCCACCGGCTTCGCGCACCCGCGCCGCAGGCGGGGCGTCGGCCAGTGCCGGCGCGCTGTCCGTCGCCGCAGTGCCGATGGGCGAAGGGTCACCCTGCGTGGCGATGTTGTCCTTGATCGTGACGGGCACGCCGTCCAGCGGCCCCAGCGGCGCGCCGCGCTGCCAACGCTGCTCGCTGGCGCGTGCCTGCTGCAGCGCCAGCTCGGGCCTGAGCAGGTACAAGGCACAAAGGTGCTGTTCCCAGCGCTCGATGTGGCCCAGCACCGACTGCGTCACCTCGACCGGCGAAAGCTCGCGCTTGCGATAGGCCTCGACCAGCGTCGCGGCGGAGAGCTCGTGCAGGGCTCCCGGGTACTGCTCTGGCATCGGGTCAGCCCCGCATCATGACCAGGACAGTGCCGACAGGTCGTTCACGAAGATCGGCATGTCTTTCCACAGGCCCTTGATCTCCTTGCGCGCGATGGTCGGGAACTGGGGCTGGAACAGGAAGCCGTTCGCCGCGTCGGTGGCCAGCAGCTTCTGCGCATCGCCGAGGAGCTTCGCACGGTCCTTCGGGTTGCCCGTGGTCTTGATCTTGTCGAACAGGGCGGCAAAGTCCTTGTTCTGGTAATTCCAGTAGTAACCGGGCTTGGAGTAGTTGCCCAGGTCGAACGGCTCGACGTGCGAGACGATGGTGAGGTCGTAGTTGTTCGGGCCGCCGTACGTGTTGGAGAGCCACTGCGCCCACTCCACGTTCTGCGTCTTCACGGTGATGCCGACCTTGGCCAGCTGGGAGACGATCACTTCACCGCCCTGGCGTGCGTAGGGCGGCGGGGGCAACGTCATGGTGAGCTCGAGCGGGGTCTTGACGCCGGCTTCGGCCAGCAGTTGCTTGGCCTTCTCGACGTTGTAGGGGTTGACGCCGGTGGTGTCGACAAAGCCCTCGGCGCCCGGCACATAGTGGCTGCCGATGGGCGTGCCGAAGCCGTCGGCCGCGCCGTCGATCACGGCCTTGCGGTCAATGGCGCTGAGGATGGCGCGGCGAACGCGCACGTCGTCCAGCGGCTTCCTCTTGCTGTTGATCGCCAGGATGGTCTTGGCGCGCGAACCGCCGAGGATCACCTGGTAGCCCGGGTTGTTCTTGAACTGGGGCACGATGCGGGTGGCGGCACGCGGGAACGCATGCACGTCGCCCGACAGCAGCGCGGCGGCCTGGGCGGCCGGGTCGGAGATGAACCGGAAGGTCACCTTGCCGATCTTCGCGTGGCCCGGGTTGCGATACCCGTCCCACTTGGTCAGGACGACCGAAGACCCCTTGTTCCAGCTTTCCAGCTTGTAGGGGCCGGTGCCGACCGGCTTGGTGGCATTGGTGTCGGCGCTCTTGGGCTCGACGATGACCGACGTGGCCTGGCCCAGGATGAAGGGCAGGTCGGGGTCGATTTCCTTGTTGAGCAGCACGACGGTGTAGTCGTCGATGACCTGCACCCCCAGGTTGGCGAAAGTGCGCTTGTCCTTGTTGGTGCTCTTCTCGCCGCCCGCGCGGTCGAATGAGAACTTCACGGCCTGCGCGTTGAACGGCTCGCCGTTCTGGAACTTCACGCCCTTGCGCAGCTTGAACGTGTAGGTCTTGAGGTCGGGCGAAATCTCCCAGCTTTCGGCCAGCAGCGGGGTGACCTTGCCGTCGGAGTTGATCTTGGTGAGCGTCTCCATCACGTTGTACTGGACGATCTCGGCGATGGCTGCGGCGGCGCCGGCGGTCGGGTCCAGGCCCGGCGGCTCCAGCGCCATGCCCAGCACGATCGCATCCTTGCGGCCTTGCGCCAGTGCGCCTTGCGAGACGGCCAGCGGCACGGCGGCCAGTGCGGCCACGGTGGCTGAGTGGGTGAGTACGGTGCGACGCTTCAACATGATTCCTGGCTCCAGACTGGTGAACACAACAAAAATCGGATGCTCCCTGCGGGAGCGCGTTTGCCATCATCCCCGAGATACCGGGGCCGTGGCAAGAGGGTTTTGCGGCCCGCCGGCGCCGCGGTTTCGGCGTGCCGGTTCGGCGCGCGGCACCGCGTCCAGCAGGGCGCGGGTGTAAGGGTGCTCGGCGGCGCGGAACAGGCGCTCGGGCGGCCCCTGCTCCACGATACGGCCCTGCCACAGCACGGCAACGTCATCGCACAGGTGGTTCACCACCGACAGGTCGTGGCTGATCAACATGTAGGTGATGCCGAATTGCGTTTGCAGGTCCTGCATCAGGTTCAGTACCTGGGCCTGCACCGACACGTCCAGCGCGCTTACTGGCTCGTCGGCCACGATCAGCCGGGGCTTGGTGATCAGTGCGCGTGCGATGGCGATGCGCTGGCGCTGCCCACCGGAAAATTCGTGCGGGTACTTGCCCAGGTCGTTGGCCCGCAAGCCCACCGAGTCCAGCGTCTCGACCGCGCGCCGGTGCTGCTCCTCGCGGCCGGCATCACCCTGGGCCGCGAGGGGTTCGGTGACGATGCGCTCGACGGTCTGGCGCGGGTCGAGCGAGCCGTATGGGTCCTGGAAGACCATCTGGAAGTCGCGCCGGGCGCGCCGCAGCTCTTCGCGCGGCAAGGTGTGCAGGTCGCGCCCGAGCATCTTGACGCTGCCGCTCGTGGGCTGGTCCAGTGCCATCACCAGCCGTGCCAGCGTGGATTTGCCCGACCCGGACTCGCCGACAATGCCCATGCTGCGCCCGGCCTCGATGGTGAAACTCACGCCATTGAGTGCGTGCACGCGGGGCGGCGGCCCGAACAGCTTTTCGCGCGGCATCGCGTACTCGCGCACCAGGTTCTCCACTTGCAACAGCGGCGCACTCATGCGGCGACTTCCTGTTGCTGTGCGGCGGCCACTGCGTCAAGACGGATGCAGCGGACGGCGTGATCCGCCTCCACCTCTACCGGCGCAGGCGCGGTGGTGTGGCATTCGGGAATGGTGAACTTGCAGCGGCCGGCGAAGGGGCAGCCCGCCGGCAGGTCGACCAGCTCGGGCACCGTGCCTGCAATGGTGGTCAGCCTTTGCCCCTTGCGGGACAACAGGCCCGGACGCGCGCCGAACAGTCCCAGCGTGTAAGGATGCGCGCGATGTTCGAAGACCGAATCGGTCGGCCCGCTCTCCACCACGCTGCCGCCGTACATGACCAGCATGCGCGCGACGTTCTGCGCGATCACGCCCAGGTCGTGCGAAATCAGCATCAGCGCCATGCCGCGCTCGGCGACCAGTTCCCCGATGAGCTCCAGGATCTGGCGCTGGATGGTGACGTCCAGCGCCGTGGTTGGCTCGTCCGCAATCAGCAGGGCGGGCCCGCAGGCCAGCGCCATCGCGATGGTGATGCGTTGCCGCTGGCCGCCGGAGAACTGGTGCGGGTAGGCGTCGACGCGCCGTGCCGCGTCCGGAATGCCCACGCGGTCAAGCAATGCGATGGCTTCCTTGCGTGCGTCTCCTGCCGAGATGCCGCGGTGCAGGCGCAACGGCTCGGCCACCTGGCGGCCGATGCTGTGCACCGGGTTGAGCGCGGTCATTGGCTCCTGGAAGATCATGCCGATGCGGTTGCCGCGGATGGCGCACAGCTGTGCGTCGCTGAGTGTCGTCAGTTCCTGGCCGTCGAAGCGGATGCTGCCGGTGACTTCGGCGTTTTCCGGCAGCAGCCCCAGCAGGGCCATCACGGTGATCGACTTGCCGCAGCCCGACTCGCCGACCAGGCCCAATGTTTCGCCGCGCTCCAGCGTGAAGCTGACGTCGCGTACCGCGTAAGCTGGTCCGCGATGCGTCTGCAGCTTGACGTGGAGGTTCTTGACTTCGAGCAGGGCCATCAGCGACAAGCCTCTCGACGGGCCGCCCCTAGGGAGGCTTGCGCCCCCTCGGGGGGCAGCGAACGTATGTGAGCGTGGGGGCTCATCTTTTCCTTGCCAAACGCGGATCGAACAGGTCACGCAGCCCGTCACCCAGCAGGTTCAGGCCCAACACCGCCAGCGCAATCGCGACGCCGGGGAACACCGCGAGCATCGGCGCCTGGAACAGCATCGTCTGCGCTTCACTGAGCATGCGCCCCCAGGACGGTTGCGGCGGCTGGGTGCCCAGGCCCAGGTACGACAGGGCCGCCTCGGCCAGGATGGCGATGGCGAACCGGATCGTGGCCTGCACGATCAGCACCGACAGGATGTTC
>DATHWV010000350.1:0-5220 GCA_035460205.1 Ramlibacter sp. | reverse complement strand
GCCGGTGTCGGCATCGAAGAGGTGGGCGCGCTGCAGGTCCGGCAAAAGGTGGATGGTGCTGCCGGGCGCGAAGTCGTGGCGTTCGCGGAATACGGCGGAAAGGTCGGCGCCCTCGTGGCGGCAGGCGACGAAGGTGTCCATGCCGGTTGGCTCCATCACGACCACGTTGGCGGGGATGCCGCCACTGTCGGCCAGGATCAGGTGCTCGGGCCGCGTGCCGTAGACGATGGGCTGGCCGTCGGTGCCGGTGGCGCGCACCGGGGCGTCCAGGCGTGTGCCATCCTTCAACTCGACAAATGCCGTGGAGCCGGAGCGGCGCAAGGTGCCGGGCAGGAAATTCATGGCGGGCGAGCCGATGAAACCGGCCACGAACTGGTTGGCGGGGTGGTCGTAGAGCTCCAGCGGGCTGCCGGTCTGCTCGATGCGGCCGTCGCGCATGACGACGATCTGGTCGCCCATGGTCATCGCCTCGATCTGGTCATGCGTCACGTAGATGGAGGTGGTCTTCAGGCGCTGGTGCAGTTCCTTGATTTCGCTGCGCATCGCCACGCGCAGCTTGGCGTCCAGGTTCGAGAGCGGCTCGTCGAACAGGAACACCTGCGGATCGCGCACGATGGCGCGGCCCATGGCCACGCGCTGGCGCTGGCCGCCCGACAGCTGGCGCGGGTAGCGGTCGAGCAGGGCGCCCAGCGCCAGGATCTCGGCGGCGCGCGCCACCTTGGTGTCGATGGTGGCCTGGTCCTGCTTGGCCATCCGCAGGGCAAAGGACATGTTGTCGCGCACCGTCATGTGCGGGTACAACGCGTAGTTCTGGAAGACCATCGCAATGTCGCGGGCCTTGGGCAGGATGTCGTTGACGATCTTGTCGCCGATCAGGATGTCGCCGCCGGTGACGTGCTCCAGCCCGGCGATCATCCGCAGCAAGGTCGACTTGCCGCAGCCCGACGGGCCGACCAGCACGGTGAACGAGCCATCGGGAATCTGGATGTCCACCCCATGCAGGATGTCCACATCGCCGAATTTCTTCTTGACGGAACGGATCGTGACGCTGGCCATTGGCTCGTTGTCCCCGGTGAGCGCGCGCGGCAAGGGTGCCGCAAGTGCCGGTGCAGTTTCGCGATTGGTCAGGCCAATTTCTATCGGGTCCAACCCCTAGGGGACAGGGTGCGCCGAGCGCGGGGCGCTACTTACGCGCTACTTGAAGCCGCGAAAGTCCTTGAGTTCGGCAATGAGGCGCTCGAATTCGGCGAGCATCGCCGGGTCCGCGGTGTAGAACACTGCAAACTTTCCCATCAGCGTGCGGACGTACAGCCGCGGCGCGATCAGCCATTCGAGGCCGCGCACCCGCACCAGCTTGCCGTAGGCCAGCTCGCGCAGTTCCATCTTCTTTTGCCACACCCAGGTTTGCCGCAGTTCCTGGGCGTCCAGCGTGGTGACGCTGCGCACGATGTGCCAGCAGGTGTAGAGCATCATCGCCAGCGCCGCGAGGAACCAGGTGAGGATGGACACGGCGCCGCCGGAGACCTTGCCGTCCAGCCACAGGCGCAGGAACCAGTAGGAGGTGCCGAGCACCAGCACCGTCGCCAGCACCTTGAAAAAGCGCGAGAACGCCGGCCCCCGCATGACGGGGCCCTGTGATGGCGTGAAGCGGAAGGGCGGCGGCCCCAGGGCCTCGACGGGCGATTCCTGCACTTACTTCTTGAACAGGTCGTCGATCTTCTTCTGCTCTTCGGCGGCCGCCTTGTCGCTGGCCGCGCTGTCGGCAGCGGGGTCCGGCATTTTCAGCGGGTCGCTGGCGGCGCCGGCAGCGGGGTCGGGTATTGCCCCGGCTTCCACGGGCATCTCGATCTTCACCTTGTCGATGTCGACCTTGACTTCCTTGTCGAGGAACACGGTGACCGTCTGCGGCACGAAGATGACGATGGCGACGAGGATGACCTGCATGATCACCCAGGGAATGGCGCCCAGGTAGATGTCGTTCGAGAGCACGGGCTTCTCGATCCGCCTTTCCTTGTAGAGCGTGTCCGCGATCCCTCGCAGGTAGAACAGCGCAAAACCGAACGGCGGGTGCATGAAGCTGGTCTGCATGTTCACGCACAGCAGTACGCCGAACCACACGAGGTCGATGCCCATCTTGTCGGCCACCGGCCCGAGCATCGGCAGGATGATGAAGGCGATCTCGAAGAAGTCCAGGAAGAACGCCAGGAAGAAGATGAAGATGTTGACGACGATCAGGAAGCCGATCTGGCCGCCGGGCAGGCCGGTGAGCATGTGCTCGACCCACTTGGCGCCGTCCACGCCCTGGAACACCATCGAGAACACGCGCGAGCCGATCAGGATGAACACCACCATCGCCGTCAGGCGCATGGTGCCCACCATCGCCTGCCAGCACAGGTCCCAGGTCAGGCGGCGGTGGATGGCGGCCAGCACCAGCGCGCCGACACAGCCCATGGCGCCGGCTTCGGTCGGCGTGGCAATGGCGTAGCTCATGAACGGCAGGCCGCCCATCGAACCCAGCACCGCGAAGATCAGCACGGCCGACGGGATGATGCCGCGCAGGCATTGCATCCACAGCTGGAAGCCGGACTTGGTGCGGGCCGACTTGGGGATGCCCGGAACGTGGTGCGGCTTGATCAGGCCCAGTGCGAACGTGTAGAGCGCGAAGATGAGCACCTGCAGGATGGAGGGGCCCCAAGCGCCCTTGTACATGTCGCCGACGGAGCGGCCCAGCTGGTCGGCCATCACCACCAGCACCAGCGAAGGCGGTACCAGTTGCGTGATGGTGCCCGACGCGGCCAGCACGCCGGTGGTGTAGCGCATGTTGTAGCCGTAGCGGATCATCACCGGCATGGAGATCAGCGCCATGGCGATCACCTGGCCGGCCACGGTGCCGGTGATGGCGCCGAGGATGAAGCCGACGATGATGACCGAGTAGCCCAGGCCACCGCGCACGGTGCCGAAGAGCTGGCCCATCGAATCGAGCATGTCTTCCGCCAGGCCGCACTTCTCGAGGATGGCGCCCATGAACGTGAAGAAGGGAATCGCCAGCAGCAGGTCGTTGGACAGGATGCCGAACACATTCAGCGGCAGGTTGGCCATGAAGCTGGCCGGGAACCAGCCCATCTCGATGGCGAAGAAGCCGCTCGCGAGGCCCAGCGCCGCCAGCGAGAACGCGACCGGGAAGCCGATCAACATGACGAACACGAGCGCGCCAAACATGAACGGCGCAAAATTTTCCATCTGCATGATGTGAGTCCGGGTGAAGCTGTTGTTATATGTGGAGTGCGGCCGGAACCATGTTCACTGGACGGGCTTCTCGTAATGCGTGTCCATCTCGTAGGTGCCTTGCAGGTAGCAGATGCGCTTGACGATTTCGGACAGGCCCTGCAGCACCATCAGCCCGAAACCGAGCGGCAGCGTCGCCATCGCGGGCCAGCGGATCAGGCCGCCGGCGTTGTTGGACATTTCATTCATGACGTACATCTTCACCAGCAGCGGCCAGGAGAGGTAGGCCAGCAGCGCCATCACCGGCAGCAGGAAGAAGATCAGGCCAAACAGGTCGACATAGACCGGGCCATTGCCCTTGAGCTTTCCGTAGATCAGGTCGACACGCACATGCTCATTGAGCTTGAGCACCACCGGCGCCCCCAGCATCACGATGCCTGCGAAGAGGTACCACTGGATCTCGAGCCAGCCGTTCGAGCCGATGTCGAACATGTATCGAACGAAGGCATTGCCTGCGGAGATGAGCGCCGTGAGCAGCACGGCCATGGAAGCGAGCCGCCCGAGGCGGGCGCTGAGCCAGTCGACGCCCAGCGAAAGTTTGAGAAGTGCGGACACGGTGTGTCTCCGGTAGATGTACAGCCGAAAGCGGGCGCAGGCGTTGCCCGTAAGCCCTAAATACTATCCCGGCAGCACTGAATAAAGCCTGACGTGTGCGTTTCGGGTTTTCCCGTAGCGCCTCCTGATTAATTCAGCCGCGCCTTTCGGGGCGCACTGCCGGGGTGAATAATAAGCAATGCCATCCCTCATCCCGGAGCACGCACCGGCCTCGATCGATGCCACCGACATGCGCCGTGCCGGCCGCGAGCTGCTGTCGCTGGCGATGATGGATGCGCGCAACCACAGTTTGCACCTGCTGGCGCACTTTGAACAGGCGCAGGACGCCCTGCAGGCCGATGCGCCGGAAGAGCTGCGCGGGGAACTCGAGCCCCCGCTCTGGCTGGCAGGCCACATTGGCTGGCTGGCGGAATACTGGATCGGCCGCAACCCGCAGCGGGCACTGGGCCCAGCCTGTCCTTCCGACACGGTGCGCCTCGCGTCGATCGAGCCCATGGCCGACCGCTGGTTCAACCCCGCGCTCACCTCGCCGTCGGCGCGCTGGCAGCTCGACCTGCCCGATTACGAAGCCGTGCGCGCCTACCTGCTGGAAACACTGGAGAGCACGCTCGAGTTGCTGGACAAGACCGCGGACGACGAAGACGCGCTGCACTTCTTCCGGGTCGCCCTGTTCCACGAGGACATGCGCTGCGAGCAACTGGTGAAGTTCGCGCACGCGCTGGGCGTGCCGCTGAAGCTGGCCTTGCCCGTCGGCGCGCAGGCGCGCGACCCGATGCTGGTGCCGGCCGGCCGCTGGGCCCTGGGGTCGAAGCCGGGCGGGTTCGTGTTCGACCTCGAGAAGTGGGCCCACGATGTCGACGTGCCGGAATTCGAGATCGATGCGCAGCCGGTCAACTGGGGCCAGTTCGTGGAGTTCGTGGACGACGGCGGCTATGACCGCGCCGAGTTCTGGCAGCCGCACGGCTGGACCTGGCTGCAGCGCAAGGCCGGGGAAGATGGCCGGCGCGGACCGCGCTACGTGGAGCAGATCGGTTCCGCCAGTGGCGCGGTAATGCAGATGCACTTCGGCAAGTCGGCGCGCATGTCGGGCACGCAGAGCGCCATGCACGTGAGCTGGTGGGAAGCCGACGCCTGGGCGCGCTGGGCGGGCCGGCGCTTGCCGACCGAAGTCGAGTGGGAGATGGCGGCGCATGCGGCAGGCCGCAGGGGCTTCCGCTGGGGCGACGTGCGCGAATGGACGGCCAGCACGCTGCGGCCCTGGCCGGGCTTTGTGGCGGACGGCTGGACCTACAACACCGAATTCGAGGCGCAGCCCTTCTTCGGGCGCGCGCGCGTACAGCGGGGCGCGTCGTTCGCGGCGCGCTCGCGCATGAAGCACCC
>DATHWV010000349.1:0-4780 GCA_035460205.1 Ramlibacter sp. | reverse complement strand
ACCTTGTCTTCCGGCACCGAGAAGATCACGTCACGCGGCCCGTCCTGGGCGATTCGCACGACCGGTGTGCCGGCGCTGACCACCTGTCCGGGTTCGGCCTCGATCGCAGTCACGACACCCGACACGTCGGCGACGAGCGTGGTGTACGCCGCCTGGTTGCCCTGCGATGAGAGCAGCGCACGCGCCTGGTCGAACTGGGCCTGCGCGGCCTTGAGCGTGGTCTCGCGGCGCTCGAGCTCGGCGCCGCTGATGAAATTCTGGTCCTTCAGCGCGGCATAGCGCTTGAAGTCCGCGGCGGCGAGGTCGCGGTTGGTCGTGGCCGCAGCCAGCTGGGCCCGTGCCGATTCGGCGGCCAGCTGGTAGTCCTGCGGGTCGAGTTGGGCCAGGACCTGCCCGGCCTTCACGTGTTGGCCGAGTTCGGCCTGGCGGCGGACGATCTTGCCGGCAACGCGAAACCCGAGGCGGGACTCCACGCGGGGCCGGACCTCGCCCGCAAACTCATGGCCGGACTGGAATTGGTTGACCCCGACGGTGAGCACCTTCACCGCGCGGACCGGCGCCGTCGGCGCCTCGGTTTTGGAGCAGGCGGCGAGGACCAGCGAGGTGGCGAGAAGAAGGCCCAGCGCGGCACGCGGCGAGCGGAAGAAAGGCATTTGGGACATGGCAGACCTGAGAGAAAAGTATGCGAATTGGCTTCACTACTGACTGACCGGTTAGTAATCTAGGGTAAATGCTGAGGCTTGTCAAGCGACAATCCAAGGCACAAAACATGTCCCCAAGCGCCCGCCAAGCCCCCGACCTGATGACGCTGCTGCGCGGCGTTTCCCGCTCGTTCTACCTCTCCATCCGGCTGCTGCCGGACGGGCTTGCCAGGCCGATCGCGGTGGCCTACCTCCTGGCGCGGGCGACGGACACGGTGGCAGATACGGCAGAGCTGCCGGCGCAGCAACGGCTGGCCATGCTCCAGGCCCTGGCCGGCGTCATTGACGACCGTGCGCCCCGCGCTGGTCTCGACGCACTCATCCTGGCCTTCGCGCCACTGCAGCAAGACGTCGCCGAGCGGCAGTTGGTCGAAGCCCTGCCCCTTTGCATGGCCTGGCTGGCGGGCCTGGATGCCGCCGACCAAGCCGATGTGCGCACGGTGCTGCGCCACATCACGCGCGGGCAGTCGCTCGACGTGCAGCGTTTTGGGCAGGCGAGCGGCGTGAACGCGCTGCCAAGCGCCGCCGACCTCGACGAATACACCTGGCTGGTGGCCGGATCCGTCGGTGAGTTCTGGACCGACCTGTGCGCTCGCCACCTGCCCGGCTTCGCGCGGTTGCCCCTCTCGACGATGCGCGAACTGGGCCGCGCCTACGGCATGGGCCTGCAACTGGTGAACATCCTGCGCGACACCGGAGCCGACCTCGCCCAGGGCCGTTGCTACTTCCCGGCCGATGAACTGGCCGCCGCGGGCTTGCGGCCTGAGGGTATCGCAGGCGATCCCGGCCACTTCGCGGCAGTGCGTGGCCCGTGGCTCGCCAAGGCGCGAGGCGGGTTGGCAGCGGGCATGCGTTACGCCGATGCGGTGAACAGCCGGCGCGTGCGGGCCGGCACCGCCCTTCCCGCGTTGCTGGGTGCGCGGACACTCGCATTGGTCGAAGCCTCGGGCGAGCAAGGGCTGCGCGGAAAAGTGAAAGTGCCCCGCAACGAAGTACGGTCCGTCCTGGCGCGCGTCGCCCTCACGCTGGCCGGGCGTGCATCACTGCAGGCGCAATTTGCCCGTTTGGGCAAGTGACAGGCACGCGGCGGATGGGAGAATCGCGGCCAATGACACCGCAACAGTACGTCCAGGACAAGGCCGCCGCATCGGGAAGCAGCTTCTACTACGCCTTCCTCTTCCTCCCCAAGCCGCGACGCGCGGCCATCACCGCGTTCTATGCGTTCTGCCGCGAGGTGGACGACGTGGTCGATGAAGTCAGCGACCCGGGCGTGGCGCGAACCAAGCTGGCCTGGTGGCAGGCCGAAGTGGCCAAGTCGTTCAGGGGCGAACCGAGCCACCCGGTGATGAAGGCGCTGATGCCTTGTGCGGCCGAATTCGGCATCGAGGAGCGGCAGCTGCATGCGGTAATCGAAGGCTGCCAGATGGACCTGGAGCAGACCCGCTACCTGGATTTCCAGGGCCTGGAGCGCTACTGCCACCTGGTCGCCGGCGTGGTGGGCGAAGTCTCGGCACGCATCTTCGGCCAGGCCGAGGCGAAGACCACCCAGTACGCGCACACGCTGGGCCTGGCCTTCCAGCTCACGAACATCATCCGGGACGTGGGGGAAGACGCCCTGCGCGGGCGCATCTACCTGCCGGTGAGCGAGTTGCAGCAATTCGACGTGAAAGCGCACGAAATCCTCAACCGCAAGTACTCGCCGCAGTTCAGCGCGCTGATGAAGTTCCAGGCCGATCGCGCCCATCGCCTCTACGACGAAGCGCTGGCGCTGCTGCCCGACGTGGATCGCCGCAGCCAGAAGCCGGGCCTGATGATGGCCAGCATCTATCGCACCCTGCTCAGTGAAATCGAACGCGATGGCTTCCAGGTGCTGCACCAGCGCGTCAGCCTGACGCCGCTGCGCAAGTTCTGGCTGGCGTGGAAAGTGCAGGCCCTGGGCCGGATGTAGCCCGCGCTGGGTTCAGCGGAACAGCGCGCAGAGCTCCGTCAGGTTGGTCAACGTCACGTGCGGCTCCTGCTCATGGGGCCACAGGTTGTCCGAACGGTTTACCCAGGCAGCCTGCATGCCGGCGTTGAGTGCCCCCAATGCATCGAGCGTCGCATCGTCACCCACATGCAGCACCGATTCCGGCGGCACCTCCACCGCGCCGGCCGCGGCGTGGAAGATGCGCGGGTCGGGCTTGCCCACGCCGAACTCGCGCGCCGAGATCGCTGCGCGAAAGAACGCGCCGATGCCCACCCGGTCCAGGTCGGCGTTGCCGTTGGACAGGCTCACCATCGGGAAGCGCGCCGCCAGGAATTCGAGCGCCGGTTGCGCGTCCTCGAACAGCGTGACCCGCTGGCGCTCCGCGAAGAAGGCCTCGAAGGCCTGCTCGGCGAGCAGCGGGTTCTCGCCCGCGCGGTACAGGGCCAGCCGGATGGACTCACGGCGCACTGCGCTCAGGTCGTTCTTGAGCTCGGGCCGGTTGGCCGCCATGTAGTCACGGATTTCACGCAGCGCCGAGGGGCTGGAGAACAGCGCGGCCGCCATCGGCGCGTTGTCCACCATCCAGTCGTGCAGCACCTTCTCGGCTCTTTCGATGGTGGGCCAGATCGGCCAGAGGGTGTCGTCAAGGTCGATCGAGATCGCCCTGATTCGTGAAATGTCGAGCATGTCAGTGAGAATAGCGCATGCAGACCGCAATCCTCTACTGCAATCTCGGCACGCCCGATGAACCCACGGCGCCCGCCGTCCGACGCTACCTCGCCGAGTTCCTCGGTGACCCGCGCGTGGTGGAGATCCCCCGCATCGCCTGGTGGCCGATCCTGTACGGGCTGATCCTGCCCTTTCGTCCCGCCAAATCGGCCGCGAAGTACGCCGCCATCTGGACGCCGGACGGCTCACCGCTCAAGCTCTGGACCGTGAAGCAGTCCAGGTTGCTGCAGGGCTGGCTGGGGGAAAAGGGGTACCGTGTGACGGTGAGGCACGCGATGCGCTACGGCAACCCGTCGATCGCCGCGCAACTTGATGCGCTCAAGGCCGAAGGCGCGACGCGCATCCTGCTCCTGCCGGCCTATCCGCAGTATTCGGGCACCACCACCGCCAGCATGATCGACGCGGTGGGTACCTGGCAGGCGAGGCAGCGCAACCTGCCCGAGATCCGCTTCCTCAATCGCTACCACGACGACCGCGGCTATGTGCAGGCGCTGACCCGGCGTGTGGAGCGCCATTGGCGTGAGCACGGGCGCGGCGACCACCTCGTGATGAGTTTCCATGGCGTGCCCGAACGCACCGTGAAGCTGGGCGACCCGTACCAGGACGAGTGCCTGAGGACCGCGAAGCTGCTCGCGACGCAGCTGATGCTGGAAGACAAGCAGTACAGCGTCACCTTCCAGTCACGCTTTGGCAAGGCGAAGTGGCTGGAGCCTTACACCGATGCGACGCTGAAGTCACTGGCACGAAGCGGTGTGGCCAAGGTCGACGTGGTGTGCCCCGGCTTTACGGCCGACTGCCTGGAGACGCTGGAAGAAATCGCGATGGAAGGCCGCGAGACATTCATGGCAGCGGGTGGCAAGGCGTTCAACTACATCCCTTGCCTGAACGACGACCCTGCCTGGATCGCCGCACTGGGCGCACTGGCCGAACAGCAGTTGGGCGGCTGGCCAACGGCTTAGTGCCGGTCCAGGAACGACGTCACCAGGTCGAGCTGCCCGGGGACGTTCAGCGCCGGGGCGTGGCCGCAGCCGGCAATCTCCACGACTTGCGCCAGGCCGCGTGCACCGGGACCGCGTGTCATCATTTCCTCTGTGGCATCGCGCAACACCAGGTCCGACTCCGCACCTCGCAGGCACAGCACCGGGATGTCGATGGCGTCGTAATGCTCCCAGAGGTCGTAGTCCTTCGGGTGGTCGATGAACTGCCGGACCATCGCGGGGTCGTAGTGCGGCGTCACGCGGCCGTCGGGCAGGCGGCGGGTGGAAGTCTCGGTGAGGCGGCGCCACTGCGCGTCGCTCAGCCAGCCGAAAGGCTTGTAGACCTGGCGATAGAACGCTTCCAGTTGCGCGACGGTGTCGAAAGCCGGCGGGTTGCCGGCGTACGC
>DATHWV010000348.1:0-3319 GCA_035460205.1 Ramlibacter sp. | reverse complement strand
GGCCAGCCCGGCGGAAGCCTTCTCATCGTGCGACGCTGCGCGTGTCCAGGGTTGTGCCGACGGCGGCGCCTCCAGGGGTCGGTCGGGCTCGCCCACGCGGTGTTCGAGCACACCGTCCGCCTGCCAGTCGACGCCGGCTCGCAAGTGCTGGCCGGCTTGCAGGAAGGTGGCGCGGACACCGCTGCGGCTCAGTCGCGACAGCAGGTTGTCGTCCGGCGAGTAGTGCGGCGCGATCATCGCGACGGGTACGCCAGAGGCGCCCGATGCCGGCGATGTCGCGGCATCCAGCACCGTGACGCGCCAGCCTCGGCGAGCGAGGCTGGCTGCAGCGGCAGCGCCCGCCAGGCCCGCGCCAATCACGACGCAGCAGCCGGGTTTCGATGTGGTGATGGGCCGCTGACCGCGCGGTTCCCACGCCGGGTCGAATTCCGCAACGCCCTCGGACTGTCGGAACTGGAATCCACATTGCGCCAAATCGCGCCGCAATTCGTCCGCCGAGGTCCGGATGGCCAGAGTCGTTCCGCGCCGCGAGTGCCTCGCGATGGCCTTGAGCGTGTGCAGGTCCGCGGGCGCGTCGAGGAGGATCGCGTCCGCGTAGAACGGCTCCTGCCGCAAGCCGTCACGCAGGTTGCCGACAAACAAGGTGAGCAGCACGCGGCCCGCTTCGAACTCCAGCCTGTGCACGCCGGGTGTCAGACCGAACCACTGTGCGCCTAATTCATCTGACTGCCCGGCAATCGCCGCCGCCGAAACGGGGGTGCCGTGCACTGCGTAGTAGTGCAGCATCCCGGGCCGCTGCGGATCGTCCTTCCATGCGCGCCACGCGGCCAGGAAGTTCAGGCCCAGCCCAAAGCCGGTTTCCAGGATGCGCCATTGAGGCAACCCAGCCCACGCGGCGGGGGGCATGGCTCGTGTCAGGCAGCGGGCGGTACGTAGCCCGCCGCGGTGTCGGCGCCGTCGCCGAAGAAGTGGTTTTCCATCTGGCGGGCCAGGTACTGGCGCGCACGCGCGTCCGCCAGGTTCAGGCGGTTCTCGTTGACCAGCATGGTCTGCTGCTTGAGCCATGCTGCCCAGGCTTCCTTGCTGACGCTTTCATAGATGCGCTTGCCGAGTTCGCCGGGATAGGGCGGAAAGTCAAGCCCATCGGCTTCCTTGCCGAGCTTGATGCATTGGACGGTACGTGCCATGGGGCGCCTCTTTGGATGATTTCGCGAATAAGCTTGTTCGAATAAACAAGTGAAAACTCAGTCGTTCCAGTTTCGGGATGGGGCTTCCAGAATCCGCCCATCGACATATGCCGAACTGAAAGAACCGAATGACTCTTCGCCGTGACTTTATCAAGATTCCCCTGGCCGCCGCCGTGGCAGGCGCCTTGTCCCTCGGAGCCCTGCCGTCTGTCGCGCAATCGCCGGTGACGCTGCTCAACGTTTCCTACGACCCGACGCGCGAGCTCTACGTCGAGTTCAACCAGGCTTTTGCCAGGTACTGGAAGGGCAAGACCGGGCAGGACGTGACCATCAAGCAGTCGCACGGCGGCTCGGGCAAGCAGGCCCGCTCCATCATCGACGGCCTGGACGCGGACGTGGCCACGCTGGCGCTGGCCGGCGATACGGATGCGCTGGCCAAGAACGGCGGCTGGCTGTCGGCGGACTGGCAGAAGAAGCTCCCGCACAACGCCTCGCCTTACACCTCCACCATCGTGCTGGTGGTGCGCCAGGGCAACCCGAAGGGCATCAAGGACTGGGATGACCTGCTCAAGCCCGGCGTGAGCGTGATCACACCCAACCCCAAGACCTCCGGTGGCGCGCGCTGGAACTACCTGGCCGCGTGGGAGTTCGCCAAGCGCAAGCTCGGCAGCGACGCCAAGGCCAGGGAGTTCGTTGCCAAGCTCTACGGCAACGTCCCGGTGCTGGACACCGGCGCGCGCGGCTCGACCATTACCTTTGCGCAGCGCGCGCAGGGCGACGTGCTGATTGCCTGGGAGAACGAAGCCTACCTGCTCGAGAAGGAGTTCGGCGCGAAATTCGATGTGGTTGCGCCTTCGCTGAGCATCCTGGCCGAGCCGGCTGTGGCGGTGGTCGACAAGAACGTCGACAAGAAGGGCACGCGTGCTGTCGCCGAGGAGTACCTCAAGTACCTGTACTCCGAAGAAGGGCAGGACATCGCCGGAAAGAACTTCTACCGCCCGGCGGTCTCGCAGAAAGCGCAGGCCAAGTACGCCAGGCAGTTCGCGAAGATCAACCTGTTCACCATTGACCAAGCCTTCGGCGGCTGGGCCAAGGCGGACAAGGAGCACTTTGCCGACGGCGGCAGCTTCGACCAGATCTACACCCGCAAGTGAAAAGGGCCTGCAATGCAGGCCCTTTGTCTTGGGAACAACTCGCTCAAGCAGCCAGCGTTGCGTCCTCCTGGTTGGCCGCCACGGACGTCAGCGCCTTGATCGTCACGTCGGCCGCCGTCAGGGCTTGCGCCTTGGCCGCGTCGCCCATCGCCACGCCTTCGGCGCGCACGAATTGCACGTCGGTGATGCCGAGGAAGCCGAACACGGTCTTCAGGTAGCTCTCCTGGTGATCCAGGCCGGCCAGTGCCGGGTTGGTCGAGTACACGCCGCCACGGGTGGAGGCGATGATCACGGTCTTGCCGCCGGCCAGGCCCTTGGGGCCCTTGTCGGTGTACGTGAACGTGCGGCCGGCTTGCGCCACGCGGTCGATCCAGGCCTTCAGCTGGCTCGGGACCGAGAAGTTGTACATCGGCGCGCCCACGACGACCACGTCAGCCGCGAGGAACTGGCTCACCAGCTTTTCCGAGATCTCGTTCTCGCGCTTCTGCACTTCGCTCAGGCCTTCGGCCTTGGGGCCGGCGCGAAAGCCCAGCGAGTCCATGTTCAGGTGGGTGGGGGCGTCCTTCGCCAGGTCGAGGTAATCGACGGTGGTGCCGGGATGGGTGGCACGCCATTGGGCGACCACGCGCTCGGTGAGCTGGCGGGAAACGGAGTTGCCGGCGAGCGGGCTGGAATCGATGTGAAGCAGTTTCATGGACCTTTTCTCCTGTGATCGGTCGGTTTTGACCATGGGATTGATTGTGATCAAGTAGGTAATGATTGATAAGTCGGCAAAATTGCGATAGATTGTTCTGCCAACAGGACGATCGCCATGCAGGACCTCAATGACATGCTTTACTTCGCCGAGGTGGTGGACCGCGGCGGATTTGCCGCCGCAGGACGCTCCCTGGGCCTGCCGAAGTCCAAACTGTCCCGCCGTGTGGCCGAGCTCGAAGGCCGGCTGGGCGTGCGCCTTCTGCAGCGAACCACCCGCAAGCT
>DATHWV010000347.1:0-3776 GCA_035460205.1 Ramlibacter sp. | reverse complement strand
GATGTCTCGCACCCGGTGATGGAGTCGATCTACCAGCAGTACTACGACGAGCCGCGCTATCGCCCCAGCGTGATCACCGCGCAGCGGCTGGCCGGCGGCATCGTCGGCAAGAAGGTGGGGGAAGGCTTCTATCGCTACGTGGACGGCAAGGCGCAGGTCGCCGCCGAGCCCCCGGTGCCGCAAGTGGCCGAGATGCCGCCGGTGTGGGTTTCCACGCGTGCAGCACGTCGCCCTGAGCTGTACCAGTTGCTCAAGGACCTGGGCGCCCAGATCGAGACCGGCCAGTCACCCTCGATGCAGGCGCTGACGCTGGTTGCACCGCTGGGCTTCGACGTGACGACAGTCGCCGTCGTCGAACGGCTGGACCCGGCCCGCACCATCGGCATCGACATGCTGATCGACGACGCGGCGACGAAACGGCGCGTGCTGGCCACCAATCCCGCCACCCGCGCCGACATGCGCGACGCCGCGCATGCGCTGTTCGCCCGCGACGGCAAGGCGGTGAGCGTGATCCGCGACTCCGCAGGCTTCGTGACGCAGCGCGTGGTGGCCACCATCGTGAATATCGCCGCCGACATCTGCCAGCAGCGCGTGTGCAGCCCGAAGGACCTGGAAACCGCCGTGACGCTGGGCCTGGGCTATCCCCTCGGCCCGCTGGCCATGGGCGACCGCTGGGGCCCCACCAACGTGCTGGAAGTGCTGTTCAACATGCAAACGGTGTACGGCGATCCGCGTTATCGCCCGAGCCCCTGGCTGCGCCGGCGCGGCGCGATCGGACTCTCACTTCTTCACGTAGAGGACTGACATCGTGGCTGCTGAACTCAAGAGCACGAGCAGGGGCCGCACCATGGTCCTCACGCTCTCGAACCCCGAGTACCGCAACGCGCTCGCACCCGAGATGTACGCGGCGGGTGTGGAGGCACTCAGCGTCGCCGAAAGCAGCCCGGAAGTGGGCAGCGTGGTCATCACCGGCGAAGGCGCCCTCTTCTGCGCCGGCGGCAACCTGCAACGCTTGCAGGCCAACCGCCAGCAACCGCCCGAAGTGCAGGCCCAGAGCATCGAGGGCCTGCACGCCTGGATCGAGGCGATCCGAACCTTTCCCAAGCCGGTGATCGCCGCTGTGGAAGGCGCGGCCGCCGGGGCCGGGTTCTCGCTCGCGCTGGCCTGCGACATGGTGGTGGCTGCCGAAGACGCGTTTTTCGTGATGTCCTACAGCACTGTCGCGTTATCACCCGACGGCGGCGCCACCTGGAGCCTCTCACGCGCGCTGCCGCACCAGCTGGCGAGCGAACTCCTGATGGGCGGTGAGCGCATCACCGCCCGCCGCCTGCACGAGCTGGGCGTGGTCAACCGCGTCACGCCGGCCGGCGCGGCGCTGGACGAAGCCCTGGCCCTCGCCCAGCGCCTCAACGACCGCGCCGGCAACGCGCTGGCCAGCATCAAGGAGCTGCTGAACGACGCCGCCGGCGCCACGCTCAGCCGCCACCTGCAGGATGAGCGCGACCACTTCGTGCGCAACCTGCACCACGCCAATGGCGGTATCGGCATCGCCGCGTTCCTGGCGAAACAGCCTCCCCGTTACGAATAGGGTCCGCAGGGACGAGTCTTTCGGGTGACAACCCCGTTGTTTTCGCCCGGTCCCGCGCGCGACAATGGGTGCAGCCACCAGTCACTCAAAAGACAGCCCATGGACGACCCCATTCTTACCATCGAGGAACGCGAGGCGATCAATTCCGGTCGCTGGTTCTCCTCACTCTCACCATCACTGCGTCACGACATCCTGCGATGCGCCACAGCCAAACGCTACAAGGACGGCGACCTCATCTGCGCGCGTGGCGACGCAGCGGAGGCATGGAGCGCGGTGGCGCGCGGGGCGGTGCGGGTCAGCTCGACGTCGATCACGGGCAAACAGGTGACGCTGACCTACGTGGAGCCGGGCATCTGGTTCGGCGACGTGGCGATCTTCGACGGGGAGCGGCGTACGCACGACGCCTTCGCGCATGGCGACACGACGATGCTGTCGGTCTCGCGCGGCGACCTGCGCAAGATCCTGTCGCAGCACGTGGAACTGTACGAAGCGCTGCTGCGGCTGCATGCACGCCGCATCCGCCAGCTGTTCGGCCTGGTGGAAGACCTGAACACGTTGCCCCTGCGCGCGCGGCTTGCCAAGCAGTTGTCGCACCTGGTGCGCAGCTACGGCGTACCGTCGCTGGCCGATGGGCGCGAATTCCGTATCAGCCTGCAGCTGGCGCAGGAAGAACTGGCGCAACTGCTGGGCGCATCGCGCCAGCGCGTCAACCAGGAATTGAAGGCGATGGAGCGGGAGGACGTGATCCGCATCGAGCCGGGCGGGCTCGTGGTGCGCAATCGCGAAGCGCTGATGCGCATCATCGAAGCCGAAGCCTAGAACGACAAGAAGCCACCATGACCGATTTCGACCATTTCATCGGGACGCGCCCCGTCTCCGACAAGCATGCCTTTGACATCGCCGCGCTCACGGCCTGGCTGGAGCAGAACCTGCCCGGGTTCCGCGGGCCGCTCACGGTGGAAATGTTCAAGGGTGGCCAGTCCAACCCCACCTACAAGCTGCTGACGCCCGCGCAGAGCTACGTGATGCGCGCCAAGCCGGGGCCTGTGGCCAAGCTGCTGCCCTCGGCCCATGCCATCGAGCGTGAATACGCGGTGATGAGCGGCCTGCACGGCACCGATGTGCCGGTGCCGCGCATGTACTGCCTGTGCGAGGACGAGTCGGTCATCGGCCGGGCCTTCTACGTCATGGAGTTCATGCAGGGCCGCGTGATCTGGGACCAGTCGCTGCCCGACATGACCCCGGCTGGCCGCGGCGCGATCTACGACGAAATGAACCGCGTGATCGCCGCGCTGCACACCGTGAAATTCGCCGACCGGGGACTGGCCGGCTACGGCAAGCCGGGCAACTACTTCGACCGCCAGATCGGCCGCTGGAGCAAGCAGTACAAGGCCTCGGCGGACGGTGCCGGACCGCTCTCGCAGCCCATCCCGGAAATGGAGCGGCTGGTCGAATGGCTGCCGGCGCATGTGCCCGCGGCGGCCCGCGACGAATCCAAGGTGTCCATCGTCCACGGCGACTACCGCCTGGACAACCTGATGTTCCACGCCACCGAGCCGCGCGTCATCGCGGTGCTCGACTGGGAGCTGTCCACGCTGGGCCATCCGCTGGCGGACTTCAGTTACCACTGCATGGCCTGGCACATCCCGCACGGCCCAGGCTCGCGCGGTATCGCGGGCCTGGACCACGCCGCGCTGGGCATCCCGACCGAAGACGACTACATGCGCCGCTACTGCGAGCGCACGGGCCTGGCCACGGTGGCCGAGCTCAAGGCCGATTGGAACTTCTACATGGCCTACAACCTGTTCCGGATTGCAGCGATCCTGCAAGGCATCGCCAAGCGCGTGGAGGCCGGCACGGCTTCCAGCGCCCAGGCGGCCGCCTCCGGCGCCGGCGCGCGACCCATGGCCGAACTGGCCTGGAAATTCGCGCAGCAGGCCTGACCCCCCGCATTACCCGAAGGAAAAACCATGGACTTTGAATACTCCCCCAAGACAAAAGAACTGCAAGCAAAGCTGCTGAAGTTCATGGACGACCACATCTACCCGGCCGAGAAGGACTACGAGGCCGAGTTGATCGCCAATACCCAGGCCGGCAAGCGCTGGACCGCGCTGCAGACCATCGAGAAACTCAAGCCGAAGGCACGTGCCGCGGGGCTGTGGAACCTTTTCCTGCCGGTGGACAGCGC
>DATHWV010000346.1:0-5096 GCA_035460205.1 Ramlibacter sp. | reverse complement strand
AGCAGCGTCTATGCCGCCTTCACGCGGGAATGCGTGGGCAGCTACTCCACCCATGGCCAGGTCGTGTCATTTCCGTGCAGCAGGTTCAAATACTATTTCGACTACACCTCGTCATTCATCCTCCACGAATGGCGACCTTTCATGGTGCTGGGCACCTTGCATCGGTTGCAAGCCGGAACCCAGGGCTGGGTCTATCCGGTGAGGGCTGTGAACGTCAACGAGTACTGGTAAGCGAAAGGCCGACTGACTGCCTGTGCTCAGTAATTTTTCTTCAGGTCCATCCCGGCGTAGAGCTGGCCCACCTGGGGCTCGTAGCCGTTGAACATCAGCGTCTTGCGCTTCTTGGCGAACAGGCCGTCCTCGCCGATGCGGCGTTCCGTGGCCTGCGACCAGCGCGGATGGTCCACGTCCGGATTGACGTTCGAATAGAACCCGTACTCGTTGGCGGCCGCCTTGTTCCAGGCGGTCTTCGGCTCGCGGTCGGTGAAACGGATGCGCACCAGGCTCTTGCCGCTCTTGAAGCCGTACTTCCAGGGCACGACCAGGCGCACCGGCGCGCCGTTCTGGTTGGGCAGCACCTCGCCGTACATGCCGAAGGTGAGCAGCGTCAGCGGGTGCATGGCTTCGTCCATCCGCAAGCCTTCGACATACGGCCAGTCCAGCACGCGTGAGCCGACAAAAGGCATGGTCTTCGGGTCGGCCTGGGTGATGAACTCGACGAACTTCGCATTGCCCAGCGGCTCGACCTTTTCGATCAGCTTGCTCATCGAATAGCCCACCCAGGGGATGACCATCGACCAGCCTTCCACGCAGCGCAAGCGGTAGATGCGCTCTTCCTGCGCGCTCAATTTGACCAGGTCTTCCAGCGTGTACTTCGCGGGCTTCTTGACCAGGCCGTCGACTTCGACCGTCCAGGGCGAGGGCTTGAGGGTGTGCGCGTTCCTGGCTGGATCGGACTTGTCGGTGCCGAACTCATAGAAGTTGTTGTAGCTGGCGGCGTCCTTGTAGTCGGTCACCTTTTCCATGGTCGTTGCGCCGGCCACGGCGGACTTGCCGCCCGCCAGCGCCGCGAGCTTGCCGGGACGCGTGGCCTGCGCCATGGCCTCACGCGAGGCCCAGGATGCCAGCGCGGCGCCTGCGACGCCGGACGCCATCAGCTTCAGCATGGTGCGCCGGTCGCGATAGACCGCCTCGGAGGTGATCTCGCTGGACAGCGGGTGGATGAATCCGTCTCGATGACTCTTGATCAGCATGGCGCTTTTCCTTGTGATTGGCCGTTGGTCAGGATACGCACGGCATTCTTACAAGGATTCAGCGCGGCCGTGCGAGTTCACAAAGTGCCGTAACTGTGCAGTCCGGACAGGAACATGTTGACGCCCAGGAAGGCGAAAGTGGTCACTGCCAGTCCGGCCAGCGCCCACCAGGCCGACACCGTGCCGCGCAATCCCTTCATCAGCCGCATGTGCAGCCATGCCGCGTAATTGAGCCAGACGATCAGCGCCCAGGTTTCCTTGGGGTCCCAGCTCCAGTAGCCGCCCCAGGCCTCGGCGGCCCACAGGGCGCCCAACACCGTGGCGATGGTGAAGAAGGCAAAGCCGACGGCGATCGACTTGTACATCACGTCGTCGAGGATTTCGAACGAAGGCAGGCGGGCCGCGATGCGCTTGCGACCCAGCAGGATGCCAGCCGCGATCAGCGCGGAGACCAGCGCGTACCCGAGCCAATAGCTGCCACCCGCCTCGGCCACGCGCTGGCGGAAGGCGATCGGCACGAAGCAAAGCGCGATCCCCAACAACCACAGCGGGGTCAGCTTGCGCCATTGCGTCTCGGCGGCCTGCTGCTTGATCAGGTAGGCAAATGCGACCATGGCCGACAGCGCGAAGGTGCCGTAGCCGATGAAATTCGCCGGCACATGCAGTTTCATCCACCAGCTTTTCAGCGCGGGCACCAGCGGCTGGATTTCATGCGCTTCGCGCACCACGGTGTACCAGAGCAGGAAGCCCACCGCCGCGCTGACGACCAGCATCACGAAAGCGCCGAGCGAGCGCGTGTCGTACTGGTCCTCGAAGAAAAGGTAGAACGTCGTGGTGAGCCAGCAGAACAGCACGAACACTTCATACAGGTTGCTCACCGGGATGTGGCCGATGTCCGCGCCCAGCAGGTAGCTTTCGTACCAGCGCACCATGGTCCCGATCAGCGCCATGCCAACGGCCACCCAGGCCAGGCGCGAGCCGATGCGTTCCATCGCAGACGCTTGGCCCGAGGAAAACATGCCGATCCAGTAGAAGACAGTGCTCATGAAGAACAGCACGCTCATCCAGAGGATGGCCGACTGGCTGGACAGAAAGTACTTGAGCCAGAACACCGAGTCGGCACGGTCCAGGCTGCCCTGGTACAGCGCCAGTGCCAGCAAGGAGAACGCGGCCACGGCCAGCATCAAGGCGCGCAGCGGCCGCCAGAACCAGCCGATCCAGATGGCGGCCGGCACGGCTCCCAGCAGGATGCCTTTTTCGTAGACGTCCATGTACGCCGCGTACTTCGCGAATGCGTAGGCACCGCCTGCCGCGACCAGCACGGCGAACAGCCAGTCGAACCAGTTGCGGCGCGCGAGGAAGCCCTCGTGCAAGGTGAGCGTGGTGGTGGCCGTGTTCATGGCTTGATTCCCAGAAGTTTTTCCTTGAGCAGCGTGAATTCGCGGTCCGCATCCATGGTCTTGCGGTTGCTCGACAAGGCCATCGTGGCTTCGGACCGATCCGGGCCACCCGCCAGCCAGACCCAGACCCGCCGCTCGCGGACGTAGAGCATGGCAAAGACACCCAGGATCAACAAGGCGCAGCCGAGGTAGACCACGTTGCGGCCCGGGCCGCGCGTGACCTGGAACACGCTGGCCTGGACCTGCGTGAAGTCCTTGAGCTGGAAGGCCACGGGAGCCGGATAGAGGTTCACATCGCTCAGCGCCAGCACGGCTTGCGTCATGAAGCCCTGCGTGCCATCGCCCTGGCCCAGTGGTTTCAGGCCGGCACGTTCGCGCGTCACCTGCGCGAGTTCAAACAAGGCACCGCTCAGCACGCGGATCAGCACGTCGCCGGCGCGAGCGCGCTCAGCGTCGGGCACGTTCTCACCAATGAAATCGGAGATGGCTTGCAGGCCGCCGGTGGACTTGCCACCCGGCGTGACCGCGACGCCACCGGCAAACAGTTCCAGCGCGCGCGCCGCCGATGCGGCCAATTGCCCAACCAGCTCGGGGCGGGCCGGGTCGGTGGCCTGCGCGGCATAGCGCCGCACGGCCAGCTCGCGCATCGCGGGGTCGAGCAGCGCGGCGCGCAGGCGCAGGAAGCCATCCATGCTGCCCTGCTCGTCGGCCGGGACGCGCAGGTAGCGGAACGATTCGGCCGGCGTGTCGCGCATGCCCAGCAGGAACACAGGCGGCGCGCCGTCGCCCATGTCGACCGGCAGCATGTAGTTGTTGAATTCGCGGGCCTGGCCCGCGGCGTCGCGCAGCTTGTAGCTGATGCTGGGCCCGACGTTGCGCAGTTCCTTCTTCGTCACCGTCTTGTTGGCCGCGCCCAGTCGCGCATCCAGCGATTCCCGCAGGTCCACCTTGCGCACATCGGCGCCGCTCTTGTCGCCGCCGCCGAAGTTCTCGACATTGATGACGCGCAGGCCCGTGTACTCCAGCGTCATCGTGTCGGTGCGCTCGCCCTGGCCCTTGGTCAGTTGCGACGAACCGCCGATCACGCCTTCGATCTCGAAGGGTTTGGCATTGCCGTTCATGGGCACGGCCGCGAGGCGCACGCTGGAGCCGCCGTCGTCGAAACTGGATTGGTAGATTTCGATGCCGCGATGGCGTGCGGGGTGGTTCACCTCCACGCGCGCGGGAATCGCCTCACCCGTTTCGCGATCGTGGATCACGATTTCGCTGGCAAACAGCTTGGGCATCCCGGTCGAGTAGTGCTCGACGATGAACTTCTTCAGCTCGATGGAGAACGGCAACTCCTGCAGCACGATGCCGTCCGACTGGTTCAGGATGGCGGTGGCTGACTGGGTTCCCTCGGTCACCAGCAGGTTGCCGCGGAACGTGGGGTTGGTGGCCGGCAGGCGATGCTCGGGCTTGACGTCGGCGATCATGCCGCCGCCGGTGTACGGCGTCTTGCCGCCCAGCCACATCTGCGCGCGCACGATCAGGTCGCCGTCGGCCAGTCCGCCCAGGCACACCAGCACGATGGCGCTGTGGGCCGCGATGTAACCCAGCTTGTTGGCCGCGCCCGCCTTGGCCGCCACCATCCAGCCGTTGTCACGCTGCTGCAGCTTGACCTTCCAGCCGCCACCGGCCAGCGTCTGGCCGATGCGTTGCGCCGCGACTGCGGGGTCTTCCGCCAGTTGCGTGCGGGCGCGATGGTGGAAGGCCTGTAGGCTTTGCTCGCGCAGGTTCTCCTTGTAGGCCTTCAGGTCCGCGGCGATCTTGGGCGTGTTGCGCACGATGCACAGCGACGTGCTCACCACCAGGAATGCCAGGATCAGCAGGAACCACCAGGCGCTGTAGACCGCGTTGAGTTTCACCGCCATGAACAGCTGCGACCAGAACGGCCCGAACTGGTTGACGTAGTTCACTGCCGGCTCGTGCTGCTTGAGCACCGTGCCGATCACCGAGGCGATGCAGATCACCGTGAGCAGCGAGATCGAGAACCGCATCGACGACACCAGTTCCACGGCCGACCGCATTGGTTGCGTACCGGACTTCAGGCGCATTCCCTCGGTGGAGGCTGTCATTGTCGAAAAGCGGGGGTGAAAACAAAAAAAAGGCGGGCCCTCCACGGAGGTGCCCGCCTTTTTTAGGTTTGTTGGTTGGCGGTTAGTTCAACGGTGGCGCTGGATTTCAGCGCAGGCCGGCGATGTAGTCGGACACGGCCTTGATTTCGCGGTCGTTCAGCTTGGCGGCCACGGCCACCATCTGGGGGCTGTTCTTGCGCGGACCGTCGCGGAAGGCCTTGAGCTGGCCTTCGGTGTAGTCGGCGTGCTGGCCCGAGAGGCGCGGGTACTGCGAGGGGATGCCGGCGCCGTTGGGGCTGTGGCAACCGGCACAGGCGGCCACCTGG
>DATHWV010000345.1:0-6427 GCA_035460205.1 Ramlibacter sp. | reverse complement strand
GGTGTGGAGATCAGGTTCTGCGTGCCGGTGGCCGACGAGTAGCCGTTCTTGAAGATCAGCAGCACCGCGTCGTCATGGTTGAAGAGGGCGCTCTGCACACCGGTGAGCAGGCCGTTGTGCCAGAAGCCGCCATCGCCCATGATGGCCAGCGTGCGGCGCTGCATCATCGGCGAGACGCCCGCGCGGCTGGCCAGGCTCATGCCGTAGCCCAGGATCGAATGCCCCATGGAGAACGGCTCGAAGGTGCCGAACGCGTGGCAGCCGATGTCGGCGGCGATGTGCACCGCGCCGATTTCCTGCTGGGTCATCTTCAATGCGGAGAACACCGGCCGCTCGGGGCAGCCGATGCAAAAGCCGGGCGGTCGCGCGGGCAGCGGCTTGTCGAGCATTGCTTGTACAGCCGCCCGCCGGCCGCGGTTGCCCTCCAGCCATTGACGTGAATTGCTCCCTCCCCCTCCGGGGGAGGGCTGGGGTGGGGGCAAGTAGTTGTCGGTGAATGCCAGCAGCCCTTGCGCTAATACTTCAACGCTGTACTCCCCCGCCGCCGGCAACAAGTCCTTGCCGTGCAGCTTCGTCTGGATGTCGCGCCGGCGCAGGAGGGTTGCGATTTCCTGCTCGATGTACTCGGGCTGGCCCTCCTCGACCACGATCACGCCCCGCTTGCCGACGCAGAAGTCCGCCACCTGTTCGGGGACCAGCGGGTAGGTCACGTTGAGCACCAGCAGCGGGATGTCGCTGCCGCCGAAAGCGTCGGCCAGGCCAAGCTGCTGCAGGCTGCGGATCAGCGCGTTGTACAGCCCGCCCTGCACGATGATGCCGAGGTCGGCGTGCTTGCCGGGCATCAACTCGTTGAGCTGGTTGTCGGCAATGTACTTGCGCGCGGCCGGGATGCGCTGCTCTCCCTTGAGTTTTTCGTGGCGGAACGTCACGGGCGGATGGGCAAGCTTGCCGTAGTCGAAGCCGGCCGGGTTCTCCATCAGCGCCCGGGTGGAAACGGCGGGCGGCAGGTTGTCCTTGGCCTCGAAGCTGCCGCGCACATGGCAGGCGCGGATGCGCAACTCCAGGATGCACGGCATGTTGGAGGTCTCCGAGAGCCGAAAGCCCTCTTCCACCATCCGTACCATCACGCCCAGGTCGGGGCGCGGATCGAGCAGGCACATGCTGGACTTCAGCGCATAGGCGTGGGTGCGTTCCTGGATGACCGAAGCGCCTTCGCCGTAATCCTCGCCCACGACGATCAGCGCACCGCCGGTGACGCCGGGCGACGACAGGTTGGACAGCGCATCGGACGCGACATTGGTGCCGACGATGGACTTCCAGGTCACGGCGCCGCGCAGCGGGTAGTGGATGGAGGCGCCCAGCATGGCTGCGGCCGAGGCTTCGTTGGCACAGGCTTCCACATGCACGCCCAACTCGTCCATGTAGGGCTTGGCCTGGACCATCACATCCAGCAGGTGCGACACCGGCGCGCCCTGGTAGCCGCCGACATAGGCCACGCCCGATTGCAGCAGGCCCTTGGTGATGGCGAGGATGCCCTCGCCATGGAACGTCTGGCCGCCCTTCAGCCGAAGCGACTCGATTTCCTTGTTGAATGAAACTTCCAAAGCGCCTGCCTCCTGGTGGAAGCGAGGAGTGTGGCCCCCAACGGGCCATCAATCAATAAAATAAGGAAACTATCTGGTATGCATTGCCTGCATGTCGCGCTTCAGGCCTCGCGGTACCAGTCGTGCAGGAACGCCAGGTCGAGGTCCCAGCTGGTCAGCGTGGGCGCCAGCTTCGTTCGCACCGCCTGCACCCGCATGCGGTTCATGAGCGGGATCACATGGCCCGTGTTCACCGCCAGGTCGTTCATGCGGATGAACAGTGCCGCGCGCTTGAGCGGGTCGAGCTCGCCCTCGGCCGCGTCATAGAGCTTGTCGTATTCCTCGCTGCGCCAGCGGCTGATATTGCGGCCCTGCCACTTGTTCGCCTTGGTGGCGACCTCCGTCGTCAGGAACTGCTTCATCAGCGTCTCCGGATCGGGCGGGCCCATCTGCAGCTGGTACATCTCCATGTCGCACCAGAACTTGCTGTTGGTGTCGGGGTTGGCGTAGTCGGACGAGAAGAACACACCGGCCGTGACGGACTTCAGCTCGACGTCGATGCCCGCTTTCTGGCAGGCCTGCTTGACGACCGCTTGCACCTTCTGCCGCAGCCCGTTGACCGAAGTCTGGAACACGAACTTGAGCTTGCGCCCGCCCTTTTCCCGGATGCCGTCAGCGCCGCGTTTCCAGCCGGCGCCATCCAGCAATTCATTGGCCTTTTCGACGCTGAAATCCATGCGGGTGTTGGGCGAGCGGAACCTCGGGGGGTTGTTGATGTAGTTCGCGGTGCCTACGGCGGCGCGGCCAAAGATGAATTCCTGGATCGCCTTTCGGTCGACCAGCAGGGCCATGGCCTTGCGCACCGGCGCCTCGCTGAAGGCGAAGTGCCTGGTGCTGATGTGCGCGCGCTCGCCCTCCACCTCGGTCCAGGGGTCGGTGGCGTTGAGCAGGATGAATTCGATGTTCCCGCTGGCTGCCATGTGGGCCCGGCCCTTGCCGCCGTCCTCCATGCGCTTGAGGATTTCGTCTTCCACCAGCAGGTTCCAGGCGTAGTCGTACTCCCCGGTCTGGATGACGGCCCGCGCGGCCGAAGCCGCGTCGCCGCCGCCCTTCATCTCGATCGTGTCGAAGTAGGGCCGGTTGGGCAGGTGGTAGTTGGGGTTGAGCTCGCCGCGCACCATGTCGCCCGGCTTGAACTCGACGAACCGGTACGGCCCGGTGCCCACCGGCTTGAGGTTGGCGGGCGCGTCGCGCGACTTGGCGCCGCTGTAAGCCGCAAACAGGTGCTTCGGGATCAATGTGTTGCCCACGAAGGTGGTGGCCCAGAACGGGGTGGGCTGCTGGAAGACCACGCGCACGGTGTGCGAGTCGATCTTCTCGACCTTCACGTCCTTGTAGAACCCAGAAGTCACCGCGGCCGTGGCCGGGTCGCGCGCAAACTCCCAGTTGAAGACGCAGTCGTCGGCGGTGAAAGGCTGGCCGTCGTGCCAGTTCACGCCGCGCTTGAGCTTCCACGTGACGCTGCGGCCATCGGCCGACAAGCCGCCGTTGGCGCGGGTCGGGATTTCCGCGGCCAGGATGGGCACGAGGTTGGCGTCGTTGTCCCAGATGGCCAGCGACTCGTAGAAGATCCGCGAGCCTTCCTGGTCCTTGGTACCGCTGGCGAAGTGCGGGTTGAGCAGCGTGGGACCCTGCCACCAGAGCAGGCGCAGCGCGCCGCCGCCCCCGCGCTTGGTGGGCTTGTAGGTGGAAGCGGTTTGCGCCTGCGCGATGCCGGCGTGCATCAGCAGCTGCGCGCCCAGTGGCGCCGACAGGCCGACGGCGGCCATGCGCTGCAGGAACGTCCGTCGTGGGAGGCGACCCTCGCGAACGTCCTCGATCCAGTGTCGCAGTTGCCGTTCGTTCATGGGGCGGTCCTTTGGTCGTTCGGGGCTAGCCGGCGGGTTGCACCTGGGGGTCCAGAGTCTTCCAGTCGCGGGCGGCCAGCGCCACCAGCACGATGCCGCCTGCCAGCGGAATGGCATACATCAGGACATCGGCGGCGGAGCGCAACGCAGGCATGCCATCGAGCTTGGCCAGGAAGTTGCGGCCGTACATCAGCAGCAGCAAGGGAGCGGTCCACAGCGCGGCGCGGCGCCAGAAGCCGGCGGCCTCCCCCAGCACTTCGCGGCCGGCCAGAAGGAACAGCGCCGACGCGATGAACACCAATGTGTAGAACGTGGACATGATCGGCTGCCCCGAGCCCACCAGTTCCCGGTTGGGCCAGTACACCAGCCAGCCGAGGCAGCACAGGCCGAGCACGAGGGATGACTTGCGCGCGCGGCCCTGGGCCAGCACGTCGGTGAAGGCGCCGGGCATCCGCTTCATGGCCGGCAGCAGCAGGATGCACAGCGGGCCGGTGATGCTGTCCACCAGCAAGGTGATCGGGTAGCCCCAGGCTTCCACGGCGATGCCTTGCCAGGTGGCGGCGATGGCGATCGCCAGGTTCATCATCGCCATGTAGGCCGTGAACTGCGTGGCCGCGACGGCCGGGTTGGTCACGTCCATCATGATCGCCGAGCGCGTGCCGTACATCAGGCCCTGGAACACCGAGTACACCAGGCCGGAGACCCACAGCGCATAGACCAGTTCGGGCAGCGCGCCGCCGCCGGGTGCGCGCGGCATCACGTAGCCATGCTTCTGCAGCACCCACATCAGGTAGAGCACGGGCAGGCTCATGCCGGCGAGGTACACGGCCAGCGTGCGACGGCGGCCCCAGCGGTCCGACAGCCAGCCGCCCAGCACCATGCAGCCGGCGGAAATGACCATCGACCAGAGCGCGAGGGCCGCGACCTCGTCGTCGTTCATGCCGAATTCCACCGCCAGGTTGGACTGCAGCGCCAGGCCCAATGACATCGCGCCGGCCGGCAGCAATGAGAAGAAGACACCGCGGAACGCGCCCGGTGTCCCCAGGAAGGAGCGGAACGACTGCACCGCGAAATTCTTCATTTCGGTGCCGGCCGCGCGCCAGGCGCTGCCGGCGGCCTGCACCGGGGCGGCGATGGCAGCGGCCACCGTTTCCTTCATGGGCAGGACGATGAAGGTGGTGACCATCAGGATCGCGGCGGCCACGAAGACAAAAGTGAAATTGAAGCCGGTCCAGGCCATCATGAACAGCACGCCGCTGCCGCCTACGGCCTGGCCGACCGACGCGCCGGCGAACATCAAGCCGTTGGCCAGCCCGCGCTCATCCTCGGCCAGCGTGTTCACCGCGAGCGAGTCGATGGCCACGTCCTGGATCGCGCCGAAGGTGTTGTGCACCAGCAGGATGGCGGTGAACAGCGCCAGGCTGCCCGGTAGCGGCACCAGCACCAGTGACAGCAAGGTGGCCGCCATGACCAGCTGGGTGAAGAGGATCCAGGCGCGGCGATGTCCCAGCCGCTGGGAGCGAAACACGTCCACGAGCGGCCCGAACGCCCACTTGAAAGCCCATGGCAGGTAGAAGGATGCGACGAACGCGCCGATCTCCGCCGGGCCTATGCCCTGCCGGCGCAACTGGGTGGCGACCGCGGTGGCCGCGAAGCCCAAGGGGATACCCTCGGTCACGTAGAGGCTGAAGAACGCGAACAGCCGTCCGCGGCGGGTGGCGAGCAGGTTGGGTAGGCGCATCGCACGCATGGTACTTGAGGGGACCGGGGTATTTCCCCCGCTTCCGTCTTTGCCGGGGCTCAAGTAGTATGGCCCGCTCCAGCCCTCCATGGCCCGATATTTGCAAGGAGTTTTGCCATGCATGAACATGAAATACGCGACCTGATCGAAGACGTGCGCGAGGGCAAGCTGCCCCGGCGAAGTTTCATCCAGCAGATGGTCTCGGTGGGTCTGTCGGCCCCCATGGCCTCCATGCTGCTGATGCACTCCGGCGTCGCGCAGGCCCAGTCCAACCCGCCCTACAAGCCCACCAAGCGCGGCGGGGGCGGCCCGCTGAAGGTGTTGTGGTGGCAGGGCGCGACGCTGCTGCAGCCGCACTTTGCGAACGGCACCAAGGACCAGGAAGGCTCGCGCATCTTCTACGAGCCGCTGGCCGTCTGGGACAACGATGGCAACCTGGTTCCCGTGCTGGCCGCGGAAATCCCGACCGCCGGCAACGGCGGCCTGGCGGCGGACGGCAAATCCGTCACCTGGAAGCTCAAGCGCGGCGTGACCTGGCATGACGGCCAGCCGTTCACCGCGGATGACTGCGTGTTCACCTGGGAATATGCCAAGGACCCGGCCACCGCCGCCGTCACTTCCGGCGTCTACAAGGACGTGGTCGTCACCAAGGTCGACTCCCACACCATCAAGGTTGCCTTTGCCAAGGCAACGCCGTTCTGGGCCACCGCTTTCGTCGCGGCCGAGGGCATGATCATTCCCAAGCACCTGTTTGGCCCGTATGCCGGCAGCAAGTCGCGCGACGCGCCCACCAACCTCAAGCCGGTGGGCACCGGCCCGTACAAGTTCGTGGATTTCAAGCCGGGCGACATGGTGCGCGGTGAGATCAACAACAACTACCACATGCCCAACCGCCCGTATTTCGATTCCATCGAAATGAAGGGCGGCGGCGACGCCACCTCGGCAGCCCGCGCGGTGCTGCAGACCGGCGAATACGACTACGCCTGGAACCTGCAGGTCGAGGACGAAGTGCTCAAGCGCATGGAAGATGGCGGCAAGGGCCGCGCCCACATCATTCCCAGCGGCGACATCGAGTTCCTGCAGCTCAACCTGACCGACCCCTGGACCGAAGTGGAAGGCGAGCGCGCCAGCATCAAGAGCAAGCACTTCGCCTTCAGCGACCCGGCGGTGCGTGAGGCAATGACGCTGCTGGCCGA
>DATHWV010000344.1:0-6949 GCA_035460205.1 Ramlibacter sp. | reverse complement strand
GATCGCCAGCGTGCTGATCACCAGCATGCCCATGGTGGAGCCCACGAATACATTGATGATGGCGCCGACCATGATCACGAGCGCGCCGGCGAACAGCCACTTGCCCATGCCGGAAATGTCGCGCTTGATCACGGTGGACAGGGTGGCCATGACGAAGAACACGGCTGCCGTGCCGCCGAACGCGGTCATGACGATGCTGGTGCCGGTCTTCATGCCGAGGATCATGGCGATCAGCCGCGACAGCATCAGGCCCATGAAGAACGTGAAGGCCAGCAGCACGCCGACGCCGGCCGCCGAGTGCTTGGTCTTTTCGATCGCGTACAGGAAGCCGAAGGCGCCGCCCAGGAAGACGATCAGGCCCAGCCCGCCCGTGAGGCCGCGGGTGATGCCGGTCTCGACGCCGACCCAGGCGCCCAGCACCGTGGGCACCAGGCTCAGCGCGAGCAGCCAGTAGGTGTTGCGCAGAACCTTGTTGCGTTCCGCCTGCGAGGTGGCGACGCCACCGTAGCCAGCGCTTTCGACGGTTTGGACTTGTTCGCTCATCGCGGGATCTCCTTTGCCATGACGGCAGTGGTTAGATGGGCGCATTCTAGGTTGGTTCAAGCCGGCGCTGGCAAGTCATCCGCAAGGAAACCCCGCCGCCAGCCGCTAAGCTTGGCCTTTTCCCTGGAAAACCCCATGAAGAACAAACCCGTGCTGGAGCTGGCCGACCTGAAGACCATGGCCGCCGCCGCCGAGGCGGAAGCACTGAAAAACCACTGGGCCGTGAGCATCGCCATCGTCGACGACGGCGGCCACCTGCTGTGGTTGCAGCGGCTGGATGGGGCCGCCCCTATTTCGTCGCATATCGCGCCCGCCAAGGCCCGCACCGCCGCGCTGGGCCGGCGCGAGAGCCGCACCTACGAGGAGATGATCAACGGCGGCCGCGTCTCGTTCCTGAGCGCGCCGACCCTGGAAGGCATGCTGGAAGGCGGCGTTCCGGTGCTGAAGGACGGTATCTGCCTGGGTGCCGTTGGCGTGAGCGGCGTCAAATCGACCGAGGACGCGCAGGTGGCGCGCGCCGCGATCGCCGCCATCGGCCTCTGACGCTTATTTGGTAAGGATCAGCTTGCCCAGACGCGTGGCCTGCAGGCGGTAGACCTCGCCGTTATGGGCGATTTCCACGACCCGGCTGCCCTGGAACAGGTCTTCGCTGGCGAGCAGCGGTGGTCGGCCGGGCGCGGTCGCCGGCGCGCTCGGGGCCGGCGCCGGCACGGCGGACTCGGGCTGCGAGGCGGGCGGTGCCGGGGGCGCCATCAATTCGCCTTCGGTTCCGTCACGAACCCGATCTTGCGTAGTCCGGCCAGCTGCGCCGACGCCATGGCCTGCGCCACCCGCTCGTAGCGCACGTTGCGGTCGCCCCGGATGTGCAGTTCGGGTTGCGGCGACTTGCCTGCTTCGGCCTTGAGGCGGGGTTCCAGTTCCTGCTCTGGCACCCGCGCGTCGTTCCACCAGTAATCGCCGCGGGCATCGACCGCCAGCAGGATGGTCCGGGGCTTGGCGTCCTGCGGCTGGCTGGTCGCGCGCGGCAGGTCCACGTTGACGGCGTGCTGCATCACCGGGACGGTGATGATGAAGATGATCAGCAGCACCAGCATGACGTCGACCAGCGGCGTCATGTTGATCTCGTTCATGACGTCGTCGGTCTCGTCCTGGGTTCCGAAAGCCATGCTCAGGCTCCCTTCTTCATCGCGACGACGACCTTCTGCCCGCCGCGGGCGGTGACGCGCGCGCCGGTCAGGAAGTACGAGTGCAGGTCGTGGGCGAAGCGGTTGAGCTTGTTGAGGATGGACTTGTTGCCGCGAACCAGCGCGTTGTAGCCCAGCACCGCAGGGATGGCCACGGCCAGGCCCAGTGCCGTCATGATCAGCGCTTCGCCGATGGGGCCAGCCACCTTGTCGATGGTCGCCTGGCCGGCCATGCTGATGGACAACAGGGCGTGGTAGATGCCCCATACGGTGCCGAACAGGCCGACGAACGGGGCGGTGGAGCCCACCGAGGCCAGCACGGCCAGGCCGCCTTGGAGGCGCGCGGTGGCTTCATCGATGGAGTTGCGCAGCGAGCGCGTGAGCCATTCGCTCACGTCCAGCGAATCATGAAGCTGCGGCTGGGCGTGATGGTGCGCCGTCGCTTCACGGCCTTCGACCGCGAGTCCGCGGAACGGGTTGGAAGCATCGGTGCCCAGCTTGCCCAGGCCGTCGGCGAAATCCGCGCTGTGCCAGAAGCTCTCGGTGTTCCTGGCTTGTGAGGCGATCTTGCGCAGGTCCAGCGCCTTGATGATGATCACCATCCATGTCGACAGGGACATGACCAGCAGCAGCAACGCGACGCAGCGGGTGACGATGTCGCCCTGGTTCCAGAGGTTGATGAGGCCGAATTGCGAATCCATGACGGGTTACTCCAGGACAAAGTTGACGGGTACGTTGAACCACATGGCCTCGGCCACGCCGGCCCGCTTGCCGGGCACATAGCGCCATTTCTGCACCGTGGTGAGGGCGGCCTGGTCAAGGCGGTCGAAGCCGCTGGACTGGCGGATCTCCGCCTTCTGCGCGAGCCCATCGACGCCGATCAGCACGCGGACGAGGACCTTGCCCTGCTCGCCCAAGCGCTTGCTGGCAGGTGGGTAGGCGGGCTTGGGGTTTTGCAGGTAGTCGGCGTCGCTGGACGGCAGCTCCACTTTCGCGGGCGTGGGCGGCGTGGGTGTGGCGGCGACGGGCGCAGCGATCGGCGGAGCCGGTGGCTGGGGCGCGATGACACCTGTGGGTGCGTTCGGCGCGGGAGTCGGGTCGGCCAAGGCCACCGGCATGGGCGGGCGCGGCAGGTGCGGCTCGACCTTCTTGACGACGGGTTGCTTGACCGGTTCGGGCGGCTTCGGCACGGGCTGGGGCTCGATCTTCGGCACCGGCGGTGTGATGATTTCGCTGAGGATTTCGGCCGGGACAACAATCTCGACCGCGCGCATCAGCAGGCCGCTTTGCAAGGCCCACAGTGCGAGAACGTGGAATGCGACGACGCTGCCGGCGATGAGGGCGTTGCGGCTGAAACGCGGTGCGTTGGGCGTGTCCTGCCCGGCCGGGAGCAGGGCGTCGGCGAAGCCGCTGCTGCGCATCGGCGGCAGGGCATCGGCAAAGGTCAGCTTGTTCACGCCAGGCTCGTCGACAAGGCAGGCGTGCGAGCGTCAGGCGGGGGTGGCGGCTGCAGCGGAGTTCCAGGCCTTGTTTTCGTGGATGCAGGCGGCTAGCTGGATGGCGGCGACCGGGGCGGTGCTGCTGCACTGGGCCACGATGTCGCGGGCGCAGGTTTCGCAATTGCCGCACTGGGTGGCAACCCCCAGTTCGAACTGGATGTCGTCAAAGCCCATGCCGGCACGCGCATGGCGGGCGATTTCACGGTCGGAAACGCGATGGCAGACACAGACGATCATGGTGGCGACAGGGCTTGGCCGGGTTTGAAAGCGATGGGCTGATTATAAATGCGAATCGGTCGCATTTGCAATCACTATTGAAGGCTTGGGGGTATTCCGCGCTCCCGGCGCCATGTGCTCAGCTCAGGCGTCGGCCCACATCCGCAGGAGGTTGTGGTACGTGCCCATCAGGGAAACGGTGGCTTCACTTTCGCCCGAGCCCTCGCGCAGGGCCGTCAGCGCCAGGTCGAGTTCGTGAAGGAGTCGGCGCTGGTCGTCGTTGCGCACCATGCTCTCGACCCAGAAGAACGCCGCGAGCCGCTCTCCGCGCGTGACCGGCGTGACCTCGTGGACATGGCTGGCCGAATACAGAACTGCATGCCCGGCTGGAAGCTTGGTGTGGCGCGCGCTGCCCGAGTCGTACACCGCCAGTTCGCCACCGTCATAGTCAGCGGGGTCGGACAGGAACACCGTGCAGGAGATGTCGGTTCGCACACGCACGCCGCCTTCGGCGAAGCGAATGGCGCCATCCACATGCTTGCCGTAGTGGTTGGTGCCACCGGCATACCGGTTGATGCGCGGCGGAAAGAGCTTGCGGGGCAGGGCGGCCGCCAGGAATTGCGGCGAGCGGTCCAGCGCGCGTATCACCATAGCGCCGATCGCCACTGTCGCCTCGCAGTCCACCGGCAACTGCTCGTTGTTCTTGGCCTGCACGGCCTGCGCACCCGCGCCAATCCGGCCATCGGCCCAGGGCGCTGTCGCCAGCAGTTCACGGGCCTGCGCCAGTTCGCTGGCGTTCAGGAGGTTGGGAAGGACGAGGTGCATGGCGGCGGCTTTGCCCTGGCGACTTTCTCAGAATTTGGCGGTGAGCGCCACTTGCAGCAGGCGACCCGCACCCGGGACGTAGTGGCCGCGGTAGAGCGATTCGCCGTACAGCTTGTCGGTGACGTTGCTCAGGTTGGCCTTCACGACGAATTGCTGGTTGATCGTGTACTCGGCCATCAGGTCGCCGGTGACGAAGCCGGGCGCTTCCCACGCAGGCGCCGTGACGTCGGCAGGCGACTGCGGGCTGCGGAAGTTCAGGCCACCGCCCACGCGCCATTGCGGCGTGAGCTGGTAGGTGGTCCACACCGTCCCGCTGTGCTTGGGGCTCAGGCCCGGGCGGTCGCCGACGCGATTGCCCACGGTAGTGGCCGTGGACGCAGCCTCGTCCACCTTGGCGATCGGCATCCACGCGTACGAGCCATAGACCTCCCACTGGGGCGTGAGGCGTCCCGTGAAGTCGGCCTCGAAGCCGGCCGCATGGCGCTTGCCCGACAGCAGCAGGCGCGTGGCGGCAGTGTCCGGATCGGTGTTGCGCTCGTTCTTCTTCGTCGAGTGGAAGATCGCCAGGCGCGTGGTGAACCGTTTGTCCTCGGTGTCGAGCTTGGCGCCGAACTCGATGTTCTGGCTGCTCTCCGGCGGCGTGTTGGCGCTCTGCGCGTTGTACGAGTAAGCATCGCCCGACGTGTTGAACGAGGTGCCGAAAGAGAAGTGGTACGAGTGCAGCGCATTCGGCTGGAACAGCACGCCGACGCGTTCGCTCCACTCCGAGATCTTCTGGCTGTACGACGTGGTCGACACCGGGCCGGCCGCGGCCGCCGGGATGTTGAACTGGTCGTACTTGCCGTCCATGTTGTCGTAGCGCAGGCCGCCCAGCAGCTTCCAGTGTGGCGCGACCTGCATCAGGTCCTGCGCATACACGCCCCAGGACTTCGAGACGAATTGGCTGCCGGGGCGCAGCACGCGCGAGCCTTCGTCGATGAAGGCGCCGTCGTCCGGCGTACCGGCTTGCGTGGGCGGCTTGATGAGGTTCACGCCGCCCTGCGCGGCCGTGCGCACGGCGTAGACCAGCTTTTCTTCGCGTGCCGCGTCGATGCCGGTCGTGACTTCGTGCCTGAAACCCAGCGCATCGAACTTCGCGCTCAAGTCGCTCTGCGCCTGTGTGACCTCCACATCCTGGATCTTCAGGTTGGTGCCGCGGGTGAACACGGTGGCAGGGCTGAAGTTGCTCGCATCCGTCGTGGCCGAGCCGAAGCGGATGGCACTGGCGCGCTGGTCGCGTTCGAACTGCCCCTTGCGCACCTGGGTCTTGAGCTCGCTGCCGCCCGCAAAGCGGTGCAGGTGACTGAACGTGGCGACCTTCGCGCTGCCCGCGCTGTAGTCGCTGGCCATGCCGTAGTAGCTGTCCGGTGCCAGGCCCTGGATGAGGCCATTGGACGCCGAACTGTCGGTGGCCTTCGGCTTGATCCACGGCAGGCCGTAGTTGATGCCGTTGTTGTTGTCCAGCCAGTAGAGGTTGGCCATGAATTCATCGGCCGTGCCGATGCCCAGCCGGTAGGACACAGCCAGGCCCTGCTTGTCGATGCTGCTGCCCGAGCCGTTGTTGTCGGACTTGTTCTTCATGGCGTTGATGCGCAGTGCCTGGTCTTCGCCCGTCTTGAAGTTGAAGTCGCCCGTGATGCGTGCGTAGTTGTGCGTGCCCAGTGTGGTGGTGACTTCATGCTCGTTGATCAGGCGCGGGACCTTGCTGACCTGGTTCACCGCGCCGCCGGTGGAGCCGCGGCCGAACAGCATGGAGGCCGAGCCGCGCAGCAACTCGACGCGGTCGTTGTTGAATGTGTCGCGGTCGTAGAAGGCCGGGTCGCGCATGCCGTCCAGGAAGATGTCGCCCGTGCCGGCGAGCGAGAAGCCGCGCAGGCGGATGTCCTCTTCGCCACCTTCTGCCGCCTGGAAGGATATGCCACCGGTCTGGCGCAGCACGTCTTTCATGGTGTCCAGGTTGCGGTCGTCGATGAGCTTCTCGGTCACCACGGTGATGGACTGCGGGATGTCGCGCAGTTCCTGGTTGCCCTTGCCGATGGTGGTGTTGGTGGCGCGCAGGGCTTCCTTGCCCTCGGGCGCTTCGGCCTTTTCGCGCACGACGACCGGGGCGAGGGTCTTGCCCTCGGGGGCAGAGGCTTGGGCCCAGCTGCCGGCCGAGGCGGCGAGCATCAAGGCGCCGAGCGGCAAGAGGGCGTGGTCGGAAAGGGAGCGAGCGGGGTTGTGCGCCAAGGGGGCCTCCAAACAAGGGCCCGCAAAGGCGGGCCGGTTTCAACGAGAGGCTGGCTGGGGCACTGGTGAGTGCAATGGTGGCTGGCCGGATGGCGCCATTGTATCTACTAAATGCGAATCGATCTCATTTATATTGAGGTTGCGTCGCAGGTGCGTTGCATCCTGGCCGCTTCGGGCGGCAACTAGCTGGTTTCGCCCGCCTGGCTTTGCAGGTAGTTCTGGATACCGACCTTGGCGAGCAGGTCGATCTGGGTCTCCAGGAAGTCGATGTGTTCTTCGGTGTCTTCCAGGATGTGCTGGAGGATGTCACGCGAAACGTAATCGCGAACCGACTCGCAGTGGGCAATGCCATCCTTGATGGTGGCCTGGGCGCCGCGCTCGCTCTTGAGGTCGCAATCGAGGATTTCCGGCACG
>DATHWV010000343.1:0-8242 GCA_035460205.1 Ramlibacter sp. | reverse complement strand
CGATAGCGCAACGGGTTCTGCGCCAGCAGCCGCATCTCGGACAGGCTGTCGAAAACCACCCGGCGCGGCTTGACGCGGTCGGCCGCGGCCATGACGCCGCGAGTGGTCTCGCCCAGCTCGACTTCGGAAGGATGCAGGATGGATTGTTCGGCATCAGGGCTCAGGCCCTCTTCCGTCACCAGTTCGAAGATCTCGATGCCATCGAGCGTCCAGCCATGCGAAGCCGCCACCGTCCTCAGTTCATTGGCCGTTTCCGACAGCGTGATGTAGAGGCCCTTCTCGTCGCTTGCCACGCCCTGCCGCAGGAACTGCAGGCCCAGCGTTGTCTTGCCCGCGCCGGGCGTTCCTTCAACAAGGTAGAGGTGGTTGGCGGGAAAACCGCCGCCGAGAATGTTGTCGAGTCCGGGGATGCCGCTGGACGCCCGGGACTGTTCGGGGACATGGGGCGGAAGTGTGGCAACACGCATGGATGTTCCGTGGCTGAGGACGGTCCATCCTAGGGTCAAAAACTCAGCCGCCGTGTAGGAGCCCGCCGACACTCTGCCGTATCCAATGGCCGTCAAGCGGCCACGGCTCAGGCAGCGCTGCGCCCTTGCTGGCTGACGAAGTACACCGACTTGCGAGCCCGCTGCACGTCACCGAGCGGGCGATGTTCGGCCAGCGCCTGCCACGGGTCGATCACGCTGCCCTCGACCTTCTCGAAGAACTCGCGGCCCTCCGGGCTGCCCGGGTCCTGCTGCGGCAGCATCAGGCGCGCCACGGTTGTGTAAGGCGTGGGCCAGTTGACCGTCGGGTCCTCGATCGGCGTGACGTCTTCGCTCGTATAGAACTGCAGTTGCAGGTCCCAATGCAGCGAGCCGCGGCTGAGGCGGTCACAGAAGTCAACGCCCCAGTCGCTCCTGGCAGCCGGGTTCACCGCACCGTTGGAGTCAGCAGGTGACAACCTGACGCGGACAGCGTAAGGCCCATTCGCCATGGGCAGCGTGCTGAACAGCGGCTCGGTCGCGAAACCGCTGAACGGCTTGCCCGCCACCTTGAGCATCCGGCCCAACAGTCTCGGGCCACCCAGCAGGCCGTAGCGCTTGAAGAGGTGCTTGAGCAGCTCGCCGTTGCCATGCGACGCGGCCACGACGAAGCTGACAAACTCGTCCGAGCCGGGAAAAGCAAATGCTTCCTGGTTGATCAGCGTGAAGTCCTGGCTGCGCGCCGGCCCATTGCCCAGCGCCGAATCGCCCTGCACGCCGAAGACGCGCATCGCGAAGCCGCGGATGTCGGGCGCCGAATCGCGCGCGCGGTCCAGTCCCCCGTTGGACAGGCGCACCCACACATCGTGCACGCCCGGCGTGGCAAAGAGGCCATGGCGCGCGAATTCGGGCAGGCCGTCCAGCACCTCCAGGGTGCCCTGCGCCGCGGTGAGCTGCTTGCGGTGCAACGTCCGCCCGGGACCCCAGCGGGCCGACTTGCGCACCTGGACCTGGGCAAACTCGCGCGCATAGGACGCGTAGCGCTGGTCCTCATCGGGTGCGATCTTCTCCTGCCAGCCGGTGCTCGGTAGCGCGGTGCTGCTCATGGGCAAGGCTTTCGATGTGTTGTTTGAGGCCGCAGTCTACGCCGCCCCGCCCGCCTCGGGTCAGGCGCCTTCAGCCTCCTGCAGCGCCCGCCACATCACCTTGCCGCTGCCGCTCTTGGGCAAGGCATCGGCGAACTGCACGATGCGCGGCACCTTGTACACGGCCATGTTCTCGCGGCACCAGTCCATGATGTCCTGCTCGCTCACCTGGCCCTTGTGGCTCGCGCGCAGCACGACCACGGCCTTCACCGTCTCGCCGCGGTAGCTGTCCTTGGCCGAGATGACGCAGGCTTCCTGGATCGCCGGGTGGCGGAACATCAGCGCTTCCACCTCGGCCGGCCAGACCTTGAAACCCGACGCGTTGATCATTCGCTTGAGGCGGTCGGTCAGGAAGAAGTAACCGTCTTCGTCCACGCGGCCCAGGTCGCCGGAGCGGAAGAAACGCTTGCCATCGAACTCGATGAAGGCTGCGGCGGTCGCTTCCGGCCGCTTCCAGTAGCCGGAAAACACCATGGGCCCGTGCGTGATGATTTCGCCCTGCTCGCCGGTGGCCACTTCCTGCAGCGTGTCGGGGTCGACCACGCGCGAATCGCAGCTCATGAACGGCACACCCAGGCATTGCTGTTTCGGCTCGTCGACGGGATTGCTGTGCGAAGGCGCCGCTGTTTCGGTCAGCCCGTAGCCCTCGATGTAGCGCAGGCCGAACTGTTCGTAAAGGCGCTGCGCCACCGCTTGCGGCATCGCGGCGCCGCCACCGCCGATGTGCACCAGGCTCGACAGGTCGAACTGGTCGAAGCTGGGGCTGCCCAGCAGGTCGATCACCATGGTCGGGATGTTGGTCCAGGTGGTGACCTTCCACTGCGAGATCAGGCGGCCGGCGACGTCGCGGTCCCAGCGCGGCATGACGATCAGCGTGGCGCCCATGTAGATGGCCGAGTGCATCACGCTCACCATGCCGGTGATGTGGAACATGGGCACCACGAGCAGCGTCACGTTTTCCGACGAGCCATTGCCCCAGAGGCAACTGGCCACGGCGTTGTGCATCAGGCTGGAGTGCAGGTGCATGCAGCCCTTGGGCAGGCCGGTGGTGCCGCTGGTGTAAGGCAGCACCGCCAGGTCCGTGGGCCCGACATCCAGTCGCGGCGGGTCGGCCACGATATCGAACGCCTCGTTCCAACCCATCACCTCGCCCCCGTCGAGCGAAGGCAGGGTGTGCTTTGTCAGCAGCCAGTCGCGCCAGCCCGCCGGCATCGCCTGTGCCGCCGGCGATTGCGCGTCGAAGGCATCGGTGAAGTGCGTGACGATGAGGTGCGCGAGACGTTCGCTGGCAGGCAGCGCATTGCTCGCCTTCGCAACCTCCGCAGCCAGGTCGGCGGTGGTGATCGCCACCTTCGCATCCGGGTCGTTGATGTAATGCTTGAGTTCCTCGGCGCGATTCATCGGGTTGACCGGCACCACCACAGCATTCGCGCGCAGGATCGCGAAATGCGCGATCACCAGCTGCGGGCAGTTTTGCATGTTGAGCATCACGCGGTCGCCCTTGCGCACGCCCAATGCGTCCAGCCGCCCGGCCAGCCGGAGCGCCTGGTCCCTGAGCTGCGCGTAGGTCAGCACGCGATCGAAGAACACCAGTGCGGCCTTGTCCGGGTAGCGGCGGGCGCTGGTTTCCAGGTTGTCCCACAGGGAAGTCGCGGGCACGGTGATGCTGTGCGGCAGGCGGCGGGGCCAGAATTTATGGTGGGGACGGGACATGGCGCCCAGCCTATCCCCGGGGCCGCTGCGTCGCATCAGGGATGGCCCCAACGCGGTCGCGTTGGTGACGCGCGCGGCCCTGGCGGTCCCGTCCTACAGACCGGGCCTTCACGCGTGCGCAGACTTTGCCTTTGCGATCCAACCAGGAGCCAGACATGATCGAGAAGAAGGCCAGCATTCATTGGGAAGGCGCAGGCAAGACCGGGCGCGGCCAGGTCAGCACCGAAACCGGGGCGCTCAAGGGTTATCCGTACGGCTTCGCCAGCCGCTTCGAGGACGACCGCAAAGGCACCAATCCCGAAGAAATCCTCGGTGCGGCGCACGCCGCCTGCTTCACCATGGCCTTTGCATTCGCTTGCGAGAAGGCCGGCATCGCCACCACCGCGATCGATACCACCGCGGCGGTGCGGCTGGCCAAGGAAGGCGAAGGGTTCAAGATCGACCGGATCGCATTGACCATGGAAGCCACGGTGCCAGGCATCGACGAGGCGAAGTTCCAGGAACTCGCGCAGGGCGCCAAGAAGAACTGCCCGCTGTCCAAGGCATTGGCCAGCGTTCCGGAGATCACGCTGCAGGCGACGCTGCGCAACTGAGCCGGCCCGATATCATGGGTGCTCCATCCGACGGAGACACCCATGAAGTTCGCCTCGCGCGCCATCGCAGCGCTGCTCCTGCTTGCCGGGAGCACCGCATTTGCCGCCTATCCCGACAAGCCGATCCGGATCGTGATCGGCTTTCCGGCGGGCGGGCCATTGGACCAGCATGCGCGCCTGCTCAGCGAGCGGCTGCAGGCGGTGCTGGGCCAGCCAGTATTGGTCGATTACAAGGCAGGCGCCGGCGGCACCGTGGGCGCGCAGGAAGTGATGAAGGCCGCACCTGACGGCTACACCCTGATGCTGGCCAACACGGGCGTCATGGTGATCAACCCCGCGCTGTACAGCAAGCTGCCTTACCAGACCACGCGCGATTTCACGCCCATCGCCCGCACGGCCATGCAGCCGTTGGCGCTGCTCGTGAACCCGAAGGTGCCGGTGAATTCGCTGAAGGAATTCGTCGACTATGCGAAGGCCCGGCCGGGCCAGGTCAACTACGGGTCGGCGGGCAACGGCGGCATCAGCCACCTGGTGCCCGAGATGTTCAAGAATTCGACCGGCCTGTTCATGGTGCACATCCCGTACCGCGGCAGCGCACCCGCGTTCACCGACCTGATGGGCGGGCAGGTGCAGTTCATGGCCGAGTCCATCCCGCAGGCCGCCGGTTACCACAAGCAAGGCAAGGTCAAGGCGCTGGCCGTCACCAGCCGCGAGCGCAACCCTGCGCTGCCCGACACGCCCACCGTCATCGAAAGCGGCATCAAGGACTTCGAGGTGGTGGGCTTCTACGGATTCCTCGCGCCCGCCGGGCTGCCGAAAGACGTGACGGCCAAACTGAGCGATGCATTCAGGCAGGTGCTGGCCACGCCGGACGTGCGCAACCGGATGGTTTCGCAAGGCGCCGACCCGGCCTTCCTCGGCAGCGAGGATTTCGGCAAGTTCCTCGCAGCGGAGATGCCGCGCTGGGCCGACGCGGTGAAGAAGTCCGGCGCACGGCTGGACTGAAGGCTCCACGCATGACACAACTCTGGCAGCTGGGCGCGGCGGCGCTTGCCGACGGTTTTCGGCGAGGCGAGTTCGACCCTGTGGACGCGCTGGAAGCCTGCCTGGATCGCGTGACGGCATGCCAGCCCGGCCTGAACGCGATGTTGCTCGTGGACGCGGCGGGTGCACGCACCGCTGCCGCGGCAAGCCGGGCTCGCTGGCGCGCCGGCCAGGCACTGGGTCCGCTCGACGGCGTCCCCGTCAGCCTGAAAGACAACTTGCATGCGGCCGGCTTGCCGACCACCTGGGGCAGCAAGCTGTTGCAAGGCTTCATCGCGAAGCATGACGAAGTGCCGGTGGCGCGACTGCGCGCCGGCGGCGCGGTGATCTTCGGCAAGACCAACCTGCCGGAGTTCGCGCTGCAAGGCATCACCGACAACCTGGTGGCCGGCGCCACGCGCAACCCATGGGACCTCTCGCTCACACCAGGCGGCTCATCCGGCGGCGCGGCGGCGGCGGTGGCCAGCGGTTGCGCGCCACTCGCCCTGGCCACCGACGGCGGCGGCTCGACACGCCGCCCTGCATCGCACACTGGCGTTGCCGGCTTCAAGCCCTCGCCTGGCTTGATCGCCCGAGGCGGCGGACTGCCTGAAATCTTCCTCGACTTCGAAGTGCCGGGCATCCTGGCCCGGCACGCGGGTGACGTACTGGCCTTGTCGCAGGTGCTGGCCACGCCCGGCCATCGCCTCGGCCATGAGCCGGTGCGGCCGGCCCGCATCCTGTACGTCCCGCGCTTCGCCGGGCATCCGGTGGACAGCGGCATTGCGGGGCGCGTGAAGGAGGCTGCGCAACACTGGGCTGCGCTCGGTCACCAGGTTGAAGAGGCCGCGCCGGCCGACTGGGCCGACGCCGTCAACGAGGTGTGGCCCATGCTGTCGAATGCCGGCCTGGCGTGGATGCTCGCGCAAGCCTGGCAATTCCCCGAGTTCGGCCTGCGCGAGGGCCAGGCGCCCGATCTCGCAATGTGCGGCGCGGCCGCGCGTTCCAATGCCGCGCAAGGCGCGAGCGCGCCGGCCACCGCGCTCTTCGAGGCGCTGTCCGCAGTGCATGCCTTGAAGCAGCGCATGGACGAAATCTTCTCGCAACACGACTTCATCCTGACCCCGGCGACCGCTGCGCTGCCGTGGAAACTGGGGCAGCCCTGGCCCGACGTCATCAACGGCACATCGGTGGGTCCGCGCGGCCATGCCGTGTTCACCGCGTTTGCGAACGCCGCAGGCTTGCCTGCGATCGCGCTGCCTTGCGGCTTCGCAGGCCCGCTGCCCACCGGCTTCCAGCTGGTCGGGCGGCCGGGTGCAGACGCCGCATTGCTGGCCCTTGCCCTTGAATACGAGCGGGCCTTTCCGTGGCACGACGCGTGGCCGCCGGAACCTGTCGCTACGATCACCGCGCCATGACCTCAACGCATCCTTCTTTCGATCCGGTCGCCGTCGCGCGGCGTTTGGCCGCAGCGCACAAGGGCGCGCCGGCCGTTGCCCACCTGGACGTCCTGCCGCCGGATAGAGACAACGCCTTTGCCGTGCAGGACGCGACGCTGGCCGCCCTCGGGCCTGTGGGCGGATGGAAGGTCGGCGCCAAGGGTCCGACGATGGAACCCTCATGCGCGCCGTTGCCCGCGCGCGGTGTGCTGGCATCCGGCGCGCGGCTGATCGGCCCGCCCTGGCACATGCGCGGCATCGAGGTCGAAGTGGCTGTGCGGCTGGGCCGCGACCTCGTGCCGCAGGATGGCGAGCCCGGTGCGGATACCGTGCGGGCAGCCGTCGACGCCGTGCTACCCGCCATCGAAGTGGTGGAGACACGTCTGGCCGACTGGCGCGAAAGCGTGCCGCTTGCGCAACTGGCCGACCTGCAAAGCCACGGCGCGCTCATTGTGGGCGCGCCAAGCGCCCTCAACGTGAACGACCTCGACCTGCGCAAAGTGAAGGCCTACCTGGCATTCGATGGCCAGCCGGTGGCCAATACCCTGGGCGCCAATCCGGCAGCGGACATCTGGCGGCTGGTCGGTTGGCTGGCCTGGCATTGCGCCCAGCGCGGCCAGCCCTTGCGCGCGGGCCAGGTGATCACGACCGGATCCTGTACCGGCATGCTGTTCGCGCCGGAAGGCGCGCTCGTGCAGGCCGAGGTCGCGGGCATCGGCCGCATCGAACTGCAGTTCTGAGGTCGGCTGCGTCCGGCCGTCCCTCCTTGGGGCGACGCCGAACCACGCTGGTGCGCGCGCAGGCCGCCGACCCCGGGAAACCCCCTGTTTTGGTGCGCAAGTCTTGTATACCAGTGGCATGGGAACTGCTATACATTGACTCATGGCCACCTCCAGCGAAATCAGCGACCGCATCCTCGCCGCCGTGATGGCACGCAAGCTCGAGCCCGGCTCGCGCCTGGGCGAGCAGCAGCTGGCGATGCTGTTCGATTGCAGCCGCACCATCGTGCGCGAGGCGCTGACCCGGCTGGCAGCACGGGGCATCGTCACCGTGAGCGCCCGGCGCGGCTGGTACGTGGTCGAACCCTCTCAGGACGAGGCGCGTGAAGCTTTCGAGGCGCGCCGCGTCATCGAAACCGGCCTGATCCGCAGCACCCGCAAAGTCGACAAGCCCGCCATCGCCCGCCTGCGCTCGCACCTCACGCGCCAGAAGGCGGCGGTGAAGGGCAGCGACGTGGGCGCGCGCAGCTTCCTGCTGGGCGACTTCCATGTGTGCCTGGCCGAATGCCTGGGCAACTCGCTGCTGGCCGAAACCCTGCGCGACTTCACGGCGCGCACGACGCTGATCGCCATGCGCTACCAGTCACCCGAAGATGCCGCGCAGTCCTGCGCCGAGCATGTGGACATCGTTGCCGCGCTGGAAGCCGGCGACCTGAAGAAGGCCGAACAACTGATGGCCGCGCACCTTTCCACCTGGCAGCTCAAGCTGCAGATGCCGGGCGAAGCCGACCCGCTGGCGAAATTGCGCGATGCGCTGGCGCCGATGGACGGCAAGCAAAAGGGCAAGGCACAGGAGTTGCATACAAGTGAATCACCCCCGGCCCGCAAGACGCGGGCGTCCCGTTCCACCTACCTAGGAGAAGTGCTATGACGTCCCCTCTCAACGCCGGCAAGCGGCGTTTCGCCCTCGCCGTGGCCGCCGCGGCTGTCGCCCTCACCACCGGTGCCGCGCAGGCGCAGACCGCGCTGGACGACATCATGAAGGCGAAGGAAATCAAGATCGCGATTCCCACCGACTTCCCGCCTTACGGCTCCGTGGGCACCGACCTCAAGCCCCAGGGGCTGGACATCGACATGGCCAACTAC